>JANRBR010000023.1:55867-70690 GCA_030727405.1 Crocinitomicaceae bacterium
TCCTGGTTTTTTTCCACCAGGATTCGGACCTTTCTGCATTTGTTCCAATTGCTTCTTAAGCATCTCTTTCATATCACCTGTGGACATCGATTGACCAGGTTTAGGACGGCCCTTACCAGGATTATTGCAACTTCCACTCCCCGCCATTTCTGACTGCATTTGATTTTGCATGCTTTGAAGTGCTTCATTTAATAATAAAGCTAAATTATTATATGAAGTCATTACCAATTGCTGGTGCTTACTCAATTCTTTTTTCTTATGGTCATCAATGTTCTCAACTGACATGCGCTGATTGGATTCAATAGCATTCAATTCCTTGTCAATAAAAGAAGCTATTTTTGGTTGACGTTTCGCTAATGCCAGTAAACTGTCTTTAATTATTTTCGTTTCATCAATGATCCGTTGTTGTCTTCTACCTAGTTTTCTATAGATGGGATCTTGAGTGGCTATTTTTGTAAACTTATTCATCAAAGCTTCCTGATCAAAACTTAAAGTCATCAAACTTTCAAGAATATTTCTTAGGGATTTCATGTCCTCTTCTTGTTCTTTTTTATTTGATTGCTGCTGTTTTGCATTCAATTGATTCGCCATTGAATTCATGCCTTCAGAAGCAGACTTTTGATTTTCACCCGCTTTCTTATCTTTTCCTTGATCTAAATTTTCTTTGGCATTGTTTAAATCATCTGTTACTTGCTCCTTTAACTCTTCTAAATTCCCTAAATCCATTGGGTTTTCTAAGTCCTTGTTCAACTTATCTAACTCATCCAAGTCTTTTTTTAAGTCTTCAAACTTTTTATTTAGTTCCTCCTGCTGTTTTTTTAACTCCTCTTTGGATAGTTTATCATCCAATTTTTCTTTTAATTCATCTTGTTCCTTAGCTAGGTCCTTTAATTCCTTCTCTACATCATCAATGCGTTCATTTAACTGCATTTTTTTTAACATCTCAAGACTTCTATCCAATTGCTTCTTCATGTCCTCACTGGACTGATTAAGCTCCTCCATTTTATCCTTAATTTGTTCTTTATCGTTTTGTTGAAATAATTTCTCGAGGTCTTCCAATAGTTTTTTTAGTTCATCGTCCATGAGCTCTTCCAACAATTTTTCAATCATCTCTTGTTTTTCCATTAATTCTTCGTTCATAGGAGAAAGTTGATTCTTTTCTTCTACACTTTTATCCATCTCATTTTGAATCTTTTGAAGTGATTCTAATAGGGTGGATTGCTCTTCTTTTAATTGTTGTACTTTGTTTAATTTATTCCAATCAGACGACTTGGAATTCATTGTCTCTTTTTTCAATTGAGAAATGTTTTTTTGAAATTCCTGGGTCTTCTTCAATAATTGATCTAAGTCCTCCTTGGTTTTATTCTGATCTTCCCGGCGTTCATCATTTAATTCTTCTAATGAAGGTAACTCGTAGGTAAATAGTTGACTTTTTACAGATTTACTTCCATTCACACCATCGTTGTCTGAAATAATAAAATAATATTCAATTTTATCGTTTAATTTAACTTCCTCTCGTTTAAAATCAACAGCAAAGTCAAAATTCATCTGTGTACCAGCTACCTGTTGAACAGGAATTTTTACTTCTTTTACTTGTCCATTTTGTCGAATGATTTTATACACAAACGAAAGCGACTTTAATCCGTAATCATCTGAGGTTAATCCCTTAAAATATTTAAGTCCTTCCGAAATAGAATCCGTTTTTTCCACCACTTCAATCGAAGGATAGGCATCTTTTATGACGTTTAATTTAAATTGAACAGTATCTATGCGATGATTAAAGGAATTATCCAAAATAAATTTCAAGGATTTATCCTCCTTACAAAGGTGTTTGAATTTAAATCCATCTTCCTTGAATACAGATTTTAGTTGATTCAAGAAAACCGTTGTTCTAAATGTATTCTTAGTTTTTACCCTCCATTCAACTTGTGTTCCTTCTGGAACCGTTAAATCTCCTACATTTTCAATCGTCTCATTTTGCTTACCTAAGTAAGTTGGATACGTACAAAATGCTTGTATGCTACCAATAAGTGATTTTCCTATAACATTTAAATGGTATTTTTTACTATCAAATTCATTTGTGGTAAAATAAAAATGAGCATTCTTTTTAGGTTTTTTAATGCTACCGATAAAGGTGTTTTTCGTTTTTCTTAATAATAAGAATTTACCTTGATCAGAAACGATGAAGACCTGATTTGGAAGTTCCTTTTTTCCTGTCGATTCTTTGTTTGGAATGATCGCTAATTCGACTGGGAAATCAGCACCTTCCTCCACTGTTAAATTAGCCTTAAGTAAGGTAAATTGATATGGTGCTTGTTCTTTAAATACCTGATTATAATTTACAACATGTTCTGTTCCCTGGGTAATGATCGAAGGAATAAATACAGCTACACCAACAAAACAAAGGAATAAGGGAATTAAGTATGTTAAGTATTTTTTATTTTCAGTAATTTGAATGGCGTTTTTAAATGGTATAACACTTAATTCTGATGAGCGTTGTATGACACTTGCACGCAATAATTCAATGTTACCTTCTTGATGAATAAGGTTATTTTGGAGTTGCAATGTGTTTTTTAAACGATCAGAAATGGTTGGGAAAAAGGAACCAATGATTTCAGCGGCTTGAATGCGACTGATTTGCTTGCCAAATGAAATTAACTTAGAAGTGGGTAATAAAATGTACCTAACGAAAACATACCCATTGATCAGAATAAAACCAAAAAATAGGATTGCTCTAACAAGGGAATTAAATCGACCAAAATATTCAGAGGTAGTCGCTAGTAAAAAGGAAAATAAAAAAATAACAAAGAATAACAGAAGTCCACGAATCATTTGATTCTTGTAGTACTTTCGTATAAACGCATCAATTTGACCAATAAGTGAATCAAAGCTGTTTTTCATGAGATAAAAGTATTCAAGATTTCCTTACAGCACAAATTTAATATGCTATGCTGTTTAATATATATAATATATTTCTTTTTTAATTATTTAAAGAATTTACTATTCTTATTAAGGTTGTTCATATGTGTAAAAGTTTCCTTTGATTTTTTGGTAATGCCGTTTTTAACAAATAAACGCGTTTAATCAACGTTTTACATAGTTTTAACTAATTGATTATTAATTATATAAGTGTTTATAAACAAACATAAGAAAAGTACAGTTGTTCATAATAAAAGGGAAATGTTCATAGCGTTTTGGTGTATAACGATAATGATATCAATGGGTAACTTCCTTTAACTTTTCGTGTTCGTTCTAAAAAAAAAGGTAATTGAAATTTTCTTTTTAATAAACAAGGAAAAGATTTGAGTTATTATACACAGCTATTCACAATTCTACATAAATACCTGTTTAAAACATCGCACGAGTTCTCCAGTAAAACCAAGGCTTCGTAAAATGCGGAAAATCAAATTTGTTTATAACTACAGCCATTTGTGAATAGTAATTATCTTTGTAAAACATAAACATGAAAGCATGATCATCCCAATAGGCTGCGACCACGCAGGATTTAAAACAAAAGAGTTAATCATCAAACACCTGACTAATAAAGGTTTAGACATCAAGGATTTTGGTTGTTTTTCAGAGGATAGCATCGATTATCCTGATTTTGCACATCCAGTAGCAGAAATGGTTACTGAAAACCCAGGAATGATTGGCATTCTCCTTTGTGGTTCAGGTAATGGGATCAATATGACAGCGAATAAACACAAAGCTATACGAAGTGCCTTGTGTTGGAAAACAGAAATTGCGGAATTAGCGCGTCTTCATAATGATGCAAATATCATTTCCATTCCAGCACGTTTTGTTACGGAAGAGCTGGCATTAGAAATGGTTGATGTATTCTTAGCAACTGAATTTGAGGGAGGCAGACATCAAAATAGAATTGATAAAATTCCTTGTTAATTAGTCGAAATTTTAATTTCAACCCTGCGGTTAGCTTCTTTTTCTTCCTCGTTTTGCGGATCTTTATAGATGGGTTTTGTGTTTCCAAAACCAATGGCTTTTAATCTTTCACGTTCTACGCCTCCTTCTACCAAATAATCCACCACTTTTTGAGCCCGTTTCTTTGATAATTTCATGGATATGATATCCTTATTATTGTCTTCGTTCACATGTCCGTGTATTTCAATGTGAACACTCGGATTTAAGATCAAAAAATCACGTAATCTTTTTAGTTTAGGATAAGATTCTTCTAAAACAGAGGCTAAACCTGCAGCAAAATAAACATCGTCTAGTTCTGCCATCATCCCCTCTTTGATAGGCTTCAACCAAATGGTATCTTTAAAATCTATTCTTTGGGGTATATAAGTGTTTTCAATATCCGACGATAAAAATCCTTCGGCATCTATTCTGATCATACCGCCTTTCACGCGTTTTGTCATGTTCATTTTTAAATCACTACACCTATAAATACCATTTATTTCGTTTGAACCCTGAAGCACAATCCTCGCTTCTACTGCTTTTTTAGTGATTTCATCTCTTATACTTAATGAATAAACAGGAATGCTTTCATTGTACACTAAATTGAGCGGCCAAACGGTATTTATGTCCATTCCTTCTTCTTCAAAGGTAAATTCGCAATCAACAAGTTGTTTCGATTTTTCTTTTGCCACGAATAATAGGTAATATTGATCATTTGCCTCAACAGAAAGTTGCGTTTCCAAAGCGCTTAACGAGTCCAATGTTTTTTCTAACAAAACAACCTGGTTTTGTTCTTTCAGTGATACACAGAAGTCTAGTTCTTTTTCTTTAAATACAAGGATGTTAATGGGCGCTTGATTTTGCTTGAAAGTTAAGTGGAGCTTTCCCTTAACCGAACAGGTATAGTGAACCCAAATTTGATTTTTACTAGGGTTATTGATGTGTTGAAAAATACCTTCAGGATCAACAAACCCTTTTTTTCCTAAAAATGAAAAATGGTAAGATCCACTAGGATTTACATCAAGCGCATTGACACAAGTGGAGTAGTCCCTTTGTTGTGAAAAGGAAAAAAGAGGAAGGAAAAAAAATAAAACGAAACTTCGCACGAGCAGTTTAACGCATTATTTAATCTTTAGTTTCAAGTTGCCAGAAACTTCTGTGTTTAAAAACAATCCTGTTGTGCCTAGTTTTAAACCTGAAAGCAGAAGCTTGTCTATGCTGCCAGACAAATAAACGCCTTCATCTAATGTTGTATTTACATGTTGATTTATACCGGACGTTGCTTCAGTCAAAAATGGTTTCAAATCAAACTTTGCAGAAGTGCTTAAAAGCCCCAAAATACGTTTGTCAAAAATCCATTTGGCTGTTTTTAACAACACGCTTTTCGTTTTGACATCATACGCTAAATCCGAAACCACTAAAAACTGCTCTGGAGTAATCTCTGGTGTTCCAGAAAGAAAAAACACGCCATGTCTTGTTCCAGAGAAACAAACCTTCACAAACAACTTTTGGTTGTAATGTCCAATAATCTGAACGGAATCAACAATTAACACCTTTCTTTTTATGGGGATTTTATAACCCATTAATTCTTTATTAATCTGTTTGTTTATGGAGTCATATGAGGCTTTAACAAGTATTGATAATAAAAACCCAGGTTGATTTGAGTAGACACTTTGTTTCGGTAATGCTGAATGATATACTTCTTCCTTGTCTGTAGAAATGATTGGTTCAAGTCCCAACTCAGCAGTTAAATTAGCCAGGTTATTTTGTTTATCAAATGTCACCGGACTAAACGCAAGGGTTTTTGGTTTCATATAAAGAAGGCCATAACCACTTAAATCAACAGGCTCTTCGAGTTGACGCCAAACTTTTTTTATGGAGGATTGAATATCGACAGCTTCTATCTGTTTATCAATCTCTTTTTCTAATGCTTTGAGTTCTCCCTTCACTTGTTCTTCCACTTGAGCGGTGGCATTGTAATGAAAAACGGTGATTTCACATGGGTCGAGAACTTTAAACATTTTTAGTTTCGTTTGCGCATCGAATTTATAGTCAGATGTTAAGCTAATAGCAGTATTGTATCCAACTTTAACGCGCCTCATCGGCTCACCAACACCACAACTTGCATATAGTCGCGGTATCACACACGATTCTTTTTCACCCCAGAGTCCGTGGCACTTGGGACAATAATTTAATTTGAGTTCAAACCTTCCATTAACTTCGTAATATAAATCGGATTTATTTAATTGGAAATCAACAGGCTCTCTAATAAATTTATAGGAGAAACTTACACCTTCACAGGGCTCGTCTTTTCCTTCAAAATTCATTGGAAGTTTTTTTTCCACCTCCTTCAATTGGTTTTGCATGCCAATTTCGATTGGGATGCTTAATTTGGATACGGCGGATGAACGAGTGATTATTGGATCCGTTTCATTGAGAACAGGTTGCGCGATATCAATGGATTTACAAGACCATAGCATCAGTGGAATTAGAAAAAGCGCGTATTTGATGAAGTTACATTTCACAAAACGAAGTTAGAAGAATTTCAGAAAACAGGATTGAGCTTGGGTAAAATAGCAACAATAAAAAAGGGGCCGAAGCCCCTTTCATGATTTTAATTCATTTTTGATTTTAATCCTTTATCAAGGGCATCTAAAAACTCCTCCGTGTAAACATAATGTTCACCATGATTCACTTTGTTGCCGTGAATACATACCGCAAGGTCTTTCGTCATAATGCCGGATTCAACTGTTTCAATGCACACATTCTCTAATGATTGACAAAAATCAATCAATGCTTTGTTATCATCAAGTTTTCCTCTGAAAGCTAGTCCTCTTGTCCAAGCAAAGATCGAAGCGATGGGATTGGTTGATGTTTGTTTACCCGCTTGATAATCTCTATAGTGACGGGTTACTGTTCCGTGTGCTGCTTCTGCTTCCATGATTTCACCATCTGGTGTGATCAATACAGAAGTCATTAGACCCAATGAACCAAATCCTTGTGCGACAGTGTCCGATTGAACATCTCCATCATAATTTTTACATGCCCAAACGAAATTACCATTCCATTTTAAAGCAGAAGCAACCATGTCGTCAATTAAGCGATGCTCATACACAATTCCAGCGGCTTCAAATTTTGCTTTAAATTCTGCTTGGTAAATTTCTTCAAAAATATCTTTGAAGCGGCCATCGTATTTTTTAAGGATGGTGTTTTTCGTTGATAAATAAAGCGGCCATTTTTTTGAAAGCGCCATATTGAAACAACTTTGAGCAAAGCCACGGATGGATTCATCTGTGTTATACATCGCCATTCCGACACCGTCACCCTTGAAGTTAAACACCTCAAAATTTTGAACTTCACCACCATCTTCAGGCGTAAACGTCATTGTCAATTTACCTTTTCCTTTGAAAACAGCATCTGTTGCACGGTATTGATCTCCAAAAGCATGACGCCCTACAATAATAGGAGCAGTCCAATTTGTCACCAATCGAGGAACATTTTGCATGACGATTGGCTCACGAAAAACCGTTCCATCAAGGATGTTTCGGATCGTACCATTCGGTGATTTCCACATGGATTTTAAGTTGAATTCTTTTACGCGCGCTTCATCAGGTGTAATGGTCGCACATTTAATACCAACTTTGTATTCTTTAATTGCTTCCGCAGCATCAATGGTGATTTGATCATTGGTTTCATCCCGTTTTTCTATACCTAAATCGTAATATTTAATATCAAGATCTAAATAAGGAAGAATCAATTTGTCTTTTATGAATTTCCAAATGATGCGGGTCATTTCATCCCCATCTAACTCTACTACTGGATTTGCAACTTTAATTTTTGACATAGGTACATTTTTACACCACAAAATTACGGATATTTTGGGAATAAAGGGAGAGATGCCCTCCTTAAATCAAGCGTAAAGAGCGCTTTTAAATCAAGCGTAATTTTTTAGAAATAGGCGAATGTCGTTTCTTGCTTGTTTTCGCATGGCACAATAATAAGAGGATTAGGAATCTACCTGAATAGGATGCTTAAGAATGGAAAAACCAAGTGAAAAACAGTACCATGAAAGACAACAGCAAACCACAAACTAGAATAAATGGAATCAGCTTGCTTTTTCTATGTTCTCCATGAAGAAAAAAGCGCCAGAGAATAAAGCTGGTTAAGCCAAATGGGTAAGCCATGATGAGCGCTGCACCATAAACCCAGATAATGCCAGTTAGTGAAA
The DNA here is from genome assembly GCA_030727405.1 of Crocinitomicaceae bacterium. GTDB lineage: Bacteria > Bacteroidota > Bacteroidia > Flavobacteriales_D > Crocinitomicaceae > UBA952. The sequence goes on from JANRBR010000023.1 coordinate 64,014, forward strand.
ACCAGAGGGCAAAAAGGAAGGAGATAAGGGCTATCCAATCGTTTTTTGTTCTTTTCATCTTTGATTGTTTCAAATGCTAAAGTAGTATTTAATCATAAAAAAAGCGGTGAGAATATCACCGCTTTTCATGTTTTTATCAATCGTTAATCCAAAGAACCAATCATCTTAGATGGGTCAACATATTGATCGTATTCTTCGTTTGTTACATGACCTAATCCAACAGCTGCTTCTCTTAATGTTGTGCCATTTTTGTGGGCATATTTGGCAATTTCTGCTGCTTTATAATAGCCAATTTTAGTGTTTAATGCTGTCACCAACATGAGTGAATTGTCTAAATGTTTTTTCAATTCAGGTAAATTCGCTTCGATTCCAGCAGCACAATTATCGGTAAAAGACACACAAGCGTCGCCAATTAATCGCGCAGACTGAAGCACATTATAGGCAATCACGGGTTTGAATACATTCAATTCAAAATGTCCATTGGACCCAGCAATAGAAACCGTCACGTCATTACCCATGACTTGGGCACAAACCATTGTCAAGGCTTCTGGTTGTGTTGGGTTCACTTTACCTGGCATAATGGATGAACCAGGTTCGTTATCTGGAATGATGATTTCACCAATTCCACAACGTGGACCAGATGACAACATGCGAATGTCATTGGCGATTTTCATCAACGAAACAGCTGATCTTTTTAAGGCCCCTGATAATTCTACCATAGCGTCGTGTGCAGCCAATGCTTCGAACTTATTTTTTGCGGTAATGAAAGGCAATCCCGTGAATTCAGCGATTTTTTTTGCGACAAGCACATCGTATCCTTTCGGTGTATTTAATCCTGTTCCTACGGCTGTTCCACCTAGTGCCAATTCACCCACAACAACGAGTGCATTGTTAATTGCACGCGTGGAATAGTCTATTTGTGCAACGTAACCACTGAATTCTTGTCCAAGTGTTAATGGAGTAGCATCCATGAAGTGTGTTCTACCTGTTTTCACGATGTCCTTGAATGCTTCAACTTTCGTTTGAAGGGCATTTCTCAAATGCAGTAAACCTGGCAAAGTTGTTTCTACAGTCATTTTGTAAGCAGCGATGTGCATTGCGGTAGGATAGGTGTCATTCGAAGATTGTGATTTATTCACATCATCATTCGGATTTAGCACTTTTTCCTCGTCTAATAAATTTCCTCCTTGAAGCACATGTCCACGGTTGGCGATGACTTCGTTACAGTTCATGTTGGATTGTGTACCAGAACCAGTTTGCCAAATAACTAATGGAAATTCTGAATCATGTTGTCCGGTTAATACTTCGTCGCAAACTAAAGAAATCAGGTCTCGTTTTTCTACTGGAAGCACCCCAAGCTCATGGTTGGCATACGCAGCCGCTTTTTTTAAGTATGCAAATGCATGGATTACTTCAATCGGCATGGATCCTTCGGGTCCAATTTTGAAGTTGTTTCTCGAACGTTCAGTTTGTGCACCCCAATAACGATTAGCAGGAACTTTTACTTCTCCCATCGTGTCTTTTTCGATCCTAAATTCCATTTTTTAGTGTATTTTGAATTAAATTGTTTAATTTTGACCTGTTTTCAAACACAAAAATAATAGAAGATGAGCACATTTGGCATTGTATTGTTTCTTTTAATTGGTGGGATGGCATTTTGGATGCTTTTATTCTTATTAGGATTCATCCTTCCTTATTGGTTAACTCTTGGCTTATTTGAGCAATTGCGTCCAAAACGCATCTTCGAAGAAAAAGAAGAAAAGTAATTTCGCCCATTATATAAAAAAAGCGCCTCTCAGGGCGCTTTTTTTGTTAAATAAAACTTTCTGTATTTCGCAATATGGTCTCACATAACGCATCCGTCGGCAAGTCATTTTCATCTGTCCCAAAGGGATCTTCAATTTCTTCCGCTAATAATTCCATGCTCACGAGTGCATAAAACACAAATGTTGAAATAAAGATGGAATAATATCCGAAAAGCTCAACAAAGGCGAGCGGCATGGTAACAACATAGATAAAAATAAACTTTTTAATAAATAGGCTATAGGAGAATGGAATGGGTGTATTTCCTATACGCTCACATGCCCCCAAGCTGTCGACCAATCGATCTAAATTCTGGTTGAACAAGCTCAGCTCAATATTATCCATTTTGTTTTGATTTTTCAATGCTTGAATGAGCTCACGAAGTTCTTTAACCACCCATAAAGGCTGATGATCTGTATGTTTAAAAGCCAATTTTTCTTCCTCAGTTAAAAACGCAAGGGCATCTACTCGATTGCTTCTCAAGTGTTCTTTTACGCACAAGGCGTATAATGGAACAAGTCCCCGAACCCTTAATCTGGTTTCTTGCGAAATTTCTAAAACGGAAATTTTTGAAACAAAATTTCTTGTGTCATTGACCATGGACCCCCAAATTTTACGACCTTCCCACCAGCGATCATAAGCAGTATTTGTTCTGAAAACCAACAACAAAGAAATGACAAAACCCAACAAAGAATAAACCGTTGTTAAATTCTTAAGGTAATCAGCATCAGGAAAGACGTGTATTTGAACATACGTAATTATAGATGTTAAAAGCGCGATATAGATTAATTCTTTCCAAAGGATTCTTGCTGTGTCACTTTTGTGAAATGAGAAAATGAATGAGAACCAATTTTTTGGGTTGTAATTAATCATGTTTAAGGTTTTGCACAAAGCTAAAAATAAACTGAATAAAGAAAAAAAATGTAATTTCGAACAACAAACAAAACCGCATATGGAAATCACACCCGAATTACACGAAAAACTTACACAACTCAACACAAAGTATGCGTCTTTAGGTGAAAATTTAAATGCTTATTTAGGTGGGTTGTTGCACACGGACGTTACCACGTATTGGGATTACATACAACTGGATACTTTGCTCACATTGCAAAAACCCAAAACATCTTTCCCGGATGAGGTTGTTTTTATTATGTACCACCAAATAACGGAGTTGTATTTCAAACTAGCAATACGAGAGTTTGAGCAAATCGGCGCAAAGACAGATTTAACCAAAGCATTTTTTATCTCTCGGGTGACGCGCATAAACCGGTATTTTGATGCGTTGATCAAAAGCTTTGAAATCATGATTCAGGGCATGGATCGTGAAGAGTTTTTACAATTTCGGATGGCTTTATTGCCAGCAAGTGGCTTTCAATCTGCTCAATACCGGGAAATCGAAATATTTAGTACAGATTTTCTAAATTTAGTAGCAAAAGACAAACGGACTCAATTTACTTCTTCCAATACCATCTCGGAAATGTTTGAATACATTTATTGGAAAGATGGTGCAACCGAAGAGGCAACAGGTAAAAAAACCTTAACGCTTGTACAATTTGAAGAAAAATACAAGGAGGCTTTCATTGCTTTAGGGGAAAAATGCCGCACCAAAAATTTATGGCAGTCTTATTTAAGGTTAAGTGAAGAAGATCAAGCGGATGAATCTGTCTTGAAAGTATTGCGTGAAAATGACACCAATGTAAATGTAAACTGGCCATTGGCACATTACAAGTCCGCTGTTCGATATTTATCTCGTGATACGGAAGATGTTGCGGCAACGGGAGGAACAAATTGGCAGAAATATTTACCCCCGCGTTTTCAAAAACGCATATTCTATCCAACCCTATGGACTAAAGATGAAATAGAAAATTGGGGAAAAGCATGGGTAGAAACAACCCTCAAATCAGCAAATTAACGAGCTACATCTTTAAGGTAAATGTTAGAAAAATCGATGATTCCGGAAGGATTCATTTCAAATCCACGCACCCGAAGATTGATCATCACAAAGAAATCTTCTGTATACACTGGGACAATGGCAGATTCGTTGAAAACAATCGTTTCACATGCTTCTTGAAAGCGCCTTTTTTCAGATGACTTTGTCGTTAGAAGGGATTTTAAATACAATTGGTCAAAATCGGAATGATGAAAATCAATGCCAAATGTGTTTTCTGGAGAAGGAGCATAAAAAAGCCTTAGATAAGATTCCGCATCGGGATAGTCTCCAACCCAACCAGCCTTCCAGAATAATGCTTCTCCTGATTTAATTTTTTCATCTCGCTCGCTGGTACTTACGTATTTTACCTTGACTTCAACTCCAAGCACATTTTTTAATTGACGACACACTTCGGTGCACCATAAATCTGCGTTGCTTCCTTTTTGCGCATTGACGTACAAAAGTAGTTTTGGAAATGGATTTTGGCTTGAATACCCCGCTTCCAAAAAACAGCGCTTTGCTTGAGCAATATCTTGTTCAATAACAGGTAGTTTTTCATTGGAATAATACCATGTTTTTGGAATGAATCCTTTTTTAATAGGTTGCCCATCTCCCCTCAAGGTTTCTGTACAGATAAAGTCTTTATCTAATGCGAGTGAAATTGCTTTCCGTACCAATGGATGGTTAAATGGTGGCTTATTCATGTTCCAAGCCAAATAATTCATTTTGGATGCTTTTTGAATGTGAACTTTATGCAATAAGTTTTTACCTTTTTTTGCATCTGTTAAAGTTCCAAAAGCTTTCCCTAATTCATTGACAGGTATATCAAACAATAAGTCGATTTTTTCACCTGAGAACAATGGGTATTCGTTGGAAAATAAAGTGTTTTTATAAATGTGAACTTCATCTAAATAGGGAAGTTGATTGCCAAAACGATCGACTTGCCAATACGCGTTGTTTTTTGTCAAAACAAGCATGGAGTTGGAAGTGGATTTTATAAAAAATGGCCCAGATCCAACCGGGTGCATGTTAAGGGTTTTTCCATAATAAGCCCAAGCAACTTTTGACATAATGCCTAAACTAGGGTGTGTTAATAAGGGTAAAAAATGATTGTATGGTTTTGTTAAGTTAACCTCAATAAGGTGGTCATTAATAATGCGGATTCCAGACAAATAGTTGTCTTTTGGATTTATTCCATCTTTGTAGAAGCGATCAGAACCAACTATTTTTCCTTTGAGTATTGATGCAGATTGATTTAACGTGTTATTGGAACAAGCAAAACTCAAGGTAAAAGCAACATCTTCGGCTGTAAGTTCTCTTGATTTCCCAGAAAAGCAGGGGTCATCATTGAATAACACGCCTTTTTTTAATTGTATCTGAATGCGTCGGCCTTCGTTAGACACTTTTATGCGCTCTGCTAAATAATTCCGAATCGTCCCTTTTGCTCCCTGTTGTTTCACAAGAGGATCAAAAAGTTGACTAATAATGCGTAAATCAGATAGGATGTTCGTTTCTAAAGGAAACAAACTTGTGGGTGCTTCTGACAAAGAATAAGCAAAAACACCTCCGTAAACGCGCGACCCTTTTGCTTCCTTGTTAGCATCCAAAAGGGGACTAAAAACAATAAATAACAATGCAAGTGTCACTACAAATATCAACATCCCAGAGCGACGAAAAAGGTCTTTCATAAAATCCGTTTTTCTGCTCAATTGCTATCGGATTATTTTGATACTAAGTGCAAGAAACCATGTCCGCTTACTTCTTCATTATTGATGTTGTAACCAACATATTTATAAAAATAAACACCTTCGCTTACTAAAACACCATTTATTTTTCCATCCCACATTGGATTATTATTTGGCGTATTTAATAGGTCTTCACCAGTTCCCTCAAACAATACATTTCCCCAACGATTCAAAATCACCAATTCCAATTTCACTACATTTTTAGAAGTTAGGAAAAAGCTTTCATTGGTTCCGTCATTGTTAGGACTGAAAACATTCGGTGCTTCCACAATAGGTGTTGGGAACGAACAGGAACCATCATCTACAACGGCAGATGCATCATAATTAAGGGCATTTGGATCTGTACAACCTGTTTGATAGTTACAAGTTCCGTTATCAACATTTGCTCCTGCGTTGTAGTTCAAAGCGATTGGATCCGTACAACCACAAACATCTACTTGAATGAGGAAATAGGCAGAGTCTGCACATTGGGTTCCTTGAAAAGCAATCAACTGAACAGTATACATTCCATAAGGACCATTATACGTATGACTCACATTATTTAAGTTTGAACTAGTCGCTGTTTGGGAATCACCAAAGTTCCAAGCGTAATTATTAGCGTTTAAACTATTGTTTTGGAAAACAACATCAAAAGGCGCACACCCTTGAATAGGGGTTCCGTTAAATTCAGCATTTGGCGCATTTTGAACACCAACAAAAGCACTATCTGAAACAGAGCAAACGTCATCTTCAACCGTAATATAATACATTCCACTTGGAATATTTTGCCATACAGAAGCATCAATAAATCCTCCAGGACCAGGTCCAGTCCAATTGTACGTTGGAACACCTGTTAATCCACTCGCCATAACGGAAACGAATCCCGTTGGTTGACAGGTTGTAAGTCCGACAAAAATTGTGTCTATGGCAATGGTTTGATTGAGCGTTAATGTAACCGTATCTGTTTGAGAGAAATTACAGTTGTCCGTTGCCGTAACGAGGTATTGAACGGAACCGTTTTGCGAAATGGACCCAATAATGGAGTCATTGGCGCTAATAGGCACCCCTGTCATTGTTGTCCATTCATATTGATATGGAGCATAACCTCCAGACGCGGAAGCCGTTAATACCACGCTATCATTTGCGCAAAGCAGTGTAGGATCAGTTTCGGTGATGTTGATAATAGGTCCTTCTCCAATGTAAATCGTTCCCGAAGAAAT
>JANRBR010000023.1:70790-163448 GCA_030727405.1 Crocinitomicaceae bacterium
GTAAAGATGAAATCAGCAAACGTACATCCTTCAACAATCGTTGTATCACCAGAAACGGTTGCTACTGCAACATCAACTGCAGCAGAGCTAAAACTTCCTGCTTCAAGAAACACACCAGAATCGTATGATTGATCACCTACATTTGAAATGGCCAATTTAATGTGGTACAATTGATTGCACTGTACACCCGCGGAAGCGGTTAATTTTACTGTAGTACCATCGTATTGAATGGCATCACCGTAAGTCAAGGTGGATGATGATTCATTGAATACATAGTAGTTCGTATTCGATTCGTCACCTACGTTATTAATGGTTACTGGTGTTCCGCCTGGAATGACCGCAATGTTTGCGCCGCCATTTGGATATCCCGCCTGTACATAAGGACCCGTAATACCAGGACCCCATAAAAACAAGCCAAAGGCATCGTTAAATGTTGAAGGGGAAAATTCGGGATATTCATCTGAACCAAACATGTAGTTGAAAATCACAGAATCTCCTTGTGGAATGAAATCAAATTCTAATACCACTCCATTGGTTACCGATCCTGCCGCAATATCGTTGAGGTGTGGGTCTGTACTGACAAGTGGAGTTTGAGGAAAATTGTTCGTAAAGTTTATGGCAGAATTAGGACCTATTGCCGCAATCGCATTTCCCGTGGTTAAAACCATTCCACTTTGAATTGGGAAAGCAGGATTGGTATTGCTAAAAAACCCAACATTTTCCTGTGGCACATTGGCTAAAAGCGGGTTGCCGTTAATAGTAACATTCAACGCCGTTACACCAAAACCCAAGAGGACATTGTCCACCAATTGTTGTGGTGTTTGTGTCGTTGAAACAGTGATTGGCTGTGCATAGGAAAGCACATGTATGAATGTAAAAACAGCGGCAAAAGAAAGGCGTAAATGTTTCATCATAATCTATTGAATTGACAATAAGACCATTTGTTTAGGTAAATGGTTGCATTACAAAATTAATATAATGTTTGAATTACCAAAAACCAATGAAATTTCGCAACTTTGACTAATAATACATTTGCATGAAAAACACACAAGAATACATCCATGAAAACAAGGAAAAATTCTTAAATGAATTACTTGATTTATTGAGAACACCTTCCATTTCGGCCGATCCATCGTATACAAATGATGTATCAAAGTGCGCTGAACAACTCGCTCAACATATGAGGTCTGTTGGTTTAGACAGCGTCGAAATTTGTTCAACAGCCGGACACCCAATCGTTTATGGCGAGAAAATCATAGATAGCAAGTTGCCCACGGTTTTGGTATATGGTCACTATGATGTTCAACCTGCAGATCCTTTAGAATTATGGACTTCACCACCTTTTGAACCGGTGATCAAAACAACAAGCGCTCACCCACAAGGTGCTATTTTTGCGCGTGGAGCTTGTGACGACAAGGGTCAAATGTTTATGCATGTGAAATCATTCGAAGCAATGCTGTCTAGCAATGAGCTGCCTTGTAATGTTAAATTTATGATTGAAGGGGAGGAAGAAGTGGGTAGTCCAAACCTTGGTATTTATGTTAAGGAGAACAAAGAAAAACTTGCCGCGGATATTATTTTAGTATCAGACACTGGCATGTTAGCGAATGATGTACCATCCATTACAACCGGATTACGTGGCCTTAGTTACGTTGAAGTGGAAGTTGTAGGCCCAAATCGAGACCTGCATTCTGGGCTCTATGGAGGTTGTGTGGCAAATCCGATTAACATTTTAACGGAGATGATCGCGTCTTTACACGATAAGGATGGAAAAATTACCATTCCTGGTTTTTATTCGAGTGTTGAAGAATTGAGCAATGAAGAACGAGGTGAAATGGCAAAAGCCCCATTTTCTCATGCTCATTATTGTGAAGCCTTGGATATTGAAGATACTTATGGTGAGGCGACCTATTCGACTATGGAAAGAGGCTCCATCCGTCCTACATTAGATGTGAACGGAATCTGGGGAGGTTATATTGGAGAAGGGGCAAAAACCGTAATTGCATCTAAAGCTCAGGCAAAAATATCCATGCGTTTAGTTCCACATCAATCTTCAGAAGAAATTACAGCATTATTTGTCAAACATTTTGAATCCATTGCTCCTAAAGGCGTTCGTGTTAAAGTAACACCACATCATGGCGGAGAACCAGTCGTTACACCGACGGATTCCATTGCATATAAAGCCGCAAGCATGGCTTATGAAACGACATTTGGTAAAAAACCAATTCCAGTGAGAAGTGGGGGAAGCATTCCGATCATTGCCATGTTTGAAGAAGAACTTGGATTAAAAACAATGATGATGGGCTTTGGATTGGATAGTGATGCCATTCATTCTCCAAACGAACATTTTGGCTTATTCAACTTTTACAGAGGCATCGAAACAATTCCTTACTTTTTCGAAAACTACACCAAACTAATGTCGAATGAAAACGCTTAGTATCATCCTTCTCATCGTACTCTGCTCATGCTCGTCCATGGAGGAACCAATAGCGTTTGTTCAATATAATGGCGTTGATATGAATGGCGTAAGTGCGAAGCAATTTGATTTCAATTTGAAAATCACTGTTAAAAATAATTTGTTTCTACCAGTAAAAATAATGCCTTCTACCATTGACTTTGTCATCGACCAAAAGTCTTTCGGCCAAGTTACATTTGATGATAAAATTAAAATGAAGGCGAGAAGAAATACGGACATCATCGTGCCACTACATTTAACTTTAGAGGATGGCGCCTTTCTTAATTTAATGGCATATATGAATAAAGAATCAGCTGTGCTTAAATTGAATGGAGACGTTCATGCCAAAATGTTGTTTATCTCTAAAGATGTTCCATTGAATTTTTCGAAAACGTTTTCACCAAAAACGTTCAACCCTTTTTCAAATAACCGCTAATGCTTTCCGCTGATAAACCGAAAAAATTATTCTTATTGGATGCATATGCTTTGATTTATCGAGCATATTTTGCCTTTTCTAAGAACCCAAGAGTCAACTCAAAAGGTCAAAATACTTCTGCTGCATTTGGTTTTACCAATGTCTTGATTGATGTTATTAAAAATGAAAAACCAACGCATTTAGCGGTTGTATTCGATCCGCCTGGTGGTTCTGCACATCGTCAAGAAGAATTTGAAGCCTACAAAGCACATCGCGAAGAAATGCCAGAGGACATTCGATCCATGATCCATCCAATCAAACAGATTGTGGAAGCGTTTAATGTGCCGATTCTGGAAGTACCTGGATATGAAGCGGATGATGTTGTGGGAACGGTTGCAAAAATTGCAGAAAAGAGGGGTTTTACCACGTACATGATGACACCTGACAAAGATTATGCGCAACTAGTCAGTGAGAATATCTTTATGTTCAAACCAGGAAGAGGGGGTAATCCACCGGAGATATTGGGGGTAAAGGAGGTGCTTGAAAAATTTGAAGTAGAACGACCAGAACAAGTAATAGACATCCTAGGTTTATGGGGCGATGCTTCAGATAACATTCCGGGCATTCCGGGTGTAGGTGAAAAAACAGCAAAAACCTTGATTGCTAAATATGGTTCGGTAGAAAATTTAATTGCACATGCACACGAATTAAAGGGGAAACAACAAGAAAACGTCATCAATTTTGCCGATCAAGGTCGCGTTTCAAAAATGTTAGCAACGATCATTTGTGATGTGGATGTGGAGTTTAATGAATCCGAATTAGTTATGTGTGATGTGGATGCCGAAAAAGTCTTGGCAATTTTCACTGAACTCGAATTCCGTACATTAGCGAAGCGTGTCATCGGTGAAGACATCGTTGTGTCATCCGAAAATAAGGAGACTTCCACAAAAATTCCAAAAGATAGTGCTCAGTTGGATTTATTTGGTGTTCAAAGCATGATCGAACCACAAGAGGCAACATCAACAGCTCATTACAAAACGATTGCAACGGAACGTCCAAGTTACCACCTCATTTCAACAGAAGAAGAACGAAAGGAATTATTGGAAATACTTTTAAAGCATGCTCAGGTTTGTTTTGACACGGAAACCACCGACATCGATGCATTGCATGCTGATTTGGTTGGTTTTTCATTTTCATATAAAGCAAGGGAAGCGTTTTATGTTCCCGTTCCAGCTGATTTTGAGCAAGCCAAAAAAATCGTCGAAGAATTCAAGCCATTCTTTGAAGATCCTTCCATTGAAAAGATTGCGCATAACATTAAATATGATTTAAAAGTCTTACAACGGTATGGAATAGAAGTTGTTGAGCCCTTATTTGACACGATGATCGCCCATTATTTAATCAATCCTGAGGCAAAACAAAGCATGGATTTTTTAGCAACCTATTATTTGAATTACCAACCGGTATCTATCGAAACCTTGATTGGGAAAAAAGGAAAAGGACAGGGCAACATGAGGGATTTAAAACCGGAAGAAATTTGTGATTATGCGTGTGAAGATGCAGACATCACATTTCAATTGAAGCAATTATTTGAACCGGAAATCCAAAAACCTCACCTCTCGGCATTGTTTTACGAAATGGAAATGCCATTAGTAAAAGTATTAAAGGACATGGAATTTGAAGGGATATCTATCGATGTTCCTGCTTTAATTGATTATTCGAAAGAATTGGATGAAACGCTCATTCGATTGGATGCGGAAATAAAAACGGCTGCTGGCGAAGCATTTAACATTGATTCACCAAAACAATTGGGCGAAGTATTATTTGAAAAACTGAAAATATCGTCCAAAGCAAAAAAAACAAAAACAGGTCAGTACGCTACATCAGAGGACATTTTACAAAAACATGAACACGATCATCCCATCATTTCAATGATTTTGGAATACCGACAACTGCGTAAATTGAAAAGTACCTATGTTGATCCACTACCAACCATGTGCGACCCAATGGATGGACGCATTCACACCAATTTCATGCAAACGGTTACGGCTACAGGTAGGTTAAGTTCGAACAACCCTAACTTACAAAACATCCCGATCCGTTCTGCAAAAGGAAGGGAAATCCGTCGGGCATTTGTTGCTAGAAATGCTGAATTTAAATTAATGGCCGTAGATTATTCTCAAATTGAACTTCGAATTATTGCTGCCTTGAGTGAAGATCCTAATATGATTGAAGCATTCCAGCAAGGACATGACATTCATGCGGCTACAGCAGCAAAAGTCTTTCATACGACGATAGATGAGGTAACAAGAGACCAGCGCTCGGCAGCAAAAGCGGTGAATTTTGGAATCATCTATGGTCAATCGGCATTTGGTTTGGCTCAGAATTTATCCATTTCCAGAACGGAGGCAAAAGGAATCATTGATGCTTATTTTGAACAATATAGCACGATAAAAAAATACATGGACCATGTCATCGCTCAGGCCAGAGAATTAGGTTATGTGGAAACCATCATGAAAAGAAGAAGGTATTTGCCAGACATTAATTCAGCAAATGCGGTCGTTCGCGGTTATGCCGAGCGAAATGCAGTGAACGCACCCATTCAAGGGTCTGCGGCAGACATTATAAAAATGGCCATGATCGCCGTAGAAAGAGCAATGAAAAAAGCAAAGGTAAGGTCTAAAATGATTCTACAAGTACACGATGAGTTGGTTTTCGATGTACACCATTCTGAAGAGTCGTTGATGCAGGAATTAGTGAAAAAAGCAATGGAAGAAGCCATTCAATTAGCTGTTCCTATGGAAGTAGAATTGAAATTAGCGCCAAATTGGCTCGAAGCACATTGATAAAACTCAAAACACACCTACGATAATTAGGTGTTTGAATAAGCGTATATTTGTTCAACAATAAAAAGGAAAAATGGATTTTTGGATTAAGGCAGCACAATTATTTTTATCACTAGCCATATTGGTTACACTTCATGAATTTGGTCATTTTATACCCGCAAGGTTGTTTAAAACGCGCATCGAAAAGTTCTACCTCTTTTTTAATCCTTGGTTTTCTATTTTCCGCAGAAAAAAAGTAAACGGAAAAACAAAGTCCGCTTGGTTTACAAAAAAAACGCCTAAAGAATGGGAAGAAGATCCATCCACTACGGAATGGGGTTTTGGTTGGCTACCTTTAGGCGGTTATGTTAAAATCGCCGGGATGATTGATGAATCTATGGATACGGAGCAACTGAAACAACCGGCTCAAGCTTGGGAATTTCGCTCGAAAAAAGCATGGCAACGATTGATCATCATGATCGGTGGGGTTGTTGTCAACCTAGTTTTAGGATTCATTATTTACATCGGGGTAATATTCACCTGGGGTCAATTGGAAATCAAACCAGTGAATTTAGAGCATGGTTTAAGTGTTCATCCATATTTAGAAAAATACCATTTAAGTTCTGGGGATAAGGTCCTAACGATAGAAGGAAAAGAAGTATTGAATTTGGATGAATTAAACAAAGGAATTATGTTTCGTGGAGCAAGAAAATTAAGAGTCTTGCATCCAAATGGTGAAACGGAGAATATAGCACTGCCTAAAGAAATCGATCGCACACTTTTTCAAGTTGGAGCATTGCCTGCTTTTGGTTTGAGATCAAATGCAAACATGGTAGGAGAAGTGATAAAAGATTCTCCGGCAAAAAAAGCAGGGCTGCGTAAAAACGATGTACTCATCGCAGTGAATTCAGATACCGTTCAGTATTTTGACCAATTAACCCGAGGCTTGTATTATTCCAAAGGAAAAAAATGTGTTCTCACGGTATTACGTGGAAACGATACGTTAAAGTTGAAAACAAATGTAAAAGTGGATGGCACCATTGGTTTTCAAGCGAGTGGTAAAATACTGGTAGATTCAGCTGCGATTCAAGAAAAACATTATGGACTTGGCGAAAGCATTTCCATAGGAATGACTTACGGAAAAAACACCTTATCTGATTACATCGCGCAGTTCAAATTTGTTTTCACTAAGAAAGGGGCGACTTCCATCGGCGGGTTTGCAGCCATCGGAAACATGTTTCCTCCTGTTTGGGATTGGCAATCGTTCTGGATGTCAACAGCCTTGTTATCGATTATTTTAGCCTTTATGAACATTCTTCCAATTCCAGCATTGGACGGAGGACATGTTGTATTCCTTTTATATGAAATGATTACGGGAAAGGAAGCTCCTCAAAAAGTATTGGAATACGCTCAAATGATAGGCATCGTATTGTTGTTAACCCTCATGGTTTACGCTAATGGAAATGACCTCATCCGTTGGATTACTTCGTTTTAACTTTCGTTTATGAAAACTTTTCAAAATTACATCCTGGGAAATTGGGTGAATGGTGATGGAATAGAAACGCCTTTGTATCATGCTGTTTCTCAAGTGGAACTAGGCAGCGTTTCAAGTGCCGGAATTGATTACGATCAAGTATTTGAATATGGACGTAAAACAGGCGGAAGATCCTTGCGTAAAATGACTTTCCAAGAAAGAGGACGCATGTTGAAAGCGCTTGCACTTTATTTAATGGAACGAAAGGACCGTTATTACGAAGTGAGTGCATGGACCGGTGCAACAAAAGTAGATTCTTGGATTGACATCGAAGGAGGAATTGGAAATTTATTTGCCAATGCTTCGTTGAGAAGACAATTTCCAGACCTTCCATATTATGTTGATGGTTCCGCTGCTCCGTTATCTAAAAACGGTACGTTCATCGGACACCACATTATGGTTCCTAAAGAGGGGGTAGCCGTTCACATAAACGCCTTTAATTTCCCGGTTTGGGGAATGTTGGAAAAAATTGCTGTGAATTTAATGGCCGGTGTTCCAGCGGTGGTCAAACCATCCGAATACACCTGTTATTTAACCGAGGTAGTAGTGCGCGACATCATTGCTTCTGCTATTTTGCCTGAAGGATCATTGCAATTGATCTGTGGTCTCGGAAGAGGCATCCTAGACCATGTAGATGCGCGGGATATCGTCACATTTACAGGAAGTGCTTCCACAGGTAAATTATTAAAGGGATTGCCCAGAATCTCTCAGGAAAGCGTGCCTTTTAATTTGGAAGCGGATTCATTAAATGCAACCATTCTTGGTAAAAAAGCGGTTCCTGGAACAGTGGAATACGATTTATTTGTGAAGGAAGTTGTGAAAGAAATGACGATTAAAGCGGGTCAAAAATGTACCGCTGTTCGACGCATTTTGGTGCCAGAAGAGTACATCGATGAGGTTCAAGTGGCGATATCATCGCGTTTGGCTACGACTAAAATTGGAAATCCAGCCATGGAAGGCGTTAGAATGGGTCCATTAGCATCGAGCTTGCAAGCGCAACGTGTTCGTTCCTCTGTAGAAGAGTTAAGCAAGTCACAGCCGATCGTATTTGGAGACATGGACCATTTTGAAATCCTGGGTGAACAAGTGAAACGAGAAGCATTTTTCTCACCGATACTCTTTAGAAACGACGATCCATTTGTTAAAACGGCTTGTCACGACATTGAAGCTTTTGGTCCAGTTGCGACCATTATGCCGTACAAAGAAATGGATGATGCCATTGATTTAGCGAAATTAGGTAAAGGTTCCTTGGTGTCCTCAATTGTGACTCCAGATAATCAAGAAGCACGCGATTATGTGGTGGGAGCAGCAAGCATGCACGGTCGTATTCTCGTGTTAAATGAACATTGTGCCAAAGAAAGTACTGGACATGGTAGTCCAATGCCATTATTAACACATGGTGGACCAGGACGCGCAGGTGGTGGCGAAGAAATGGGTGGTAAACGCGGTGTTTTACATTATTTACAGCGTACCGCCATTCAGGGTCATCCTACGACCATTACAGCAATTACGGAACAATTTCAGGTAGGAGCAGAAATGCCCGAAGCCAATCCACATGTCTTTAGAAAGCATTTTGAAGAATTAGTAGTGGGAGAAACTGTTTTTACACATAAGCATACCGTAAGTGAAGCCGACATCGTGAATTTCGCGAATGTATCTGGTGATAATTTCTACGCACATATGGACGCCACTTCATTAGAAGGAACCATATTTGAACGTCGAGTGGCACATGGGTATTTCATCCTATCTAAAGCTGCAGGACTTTTCGTAGATCCTAAAAAAGGACCCGTTCTATTGAATTACGGAATTGAGGAAGCAAGATTTACAAAGCCTGTTTATCCAGGTGCAACAATTGGTGTTCGTTTTACGGTGAAAGAAAAAATAGACCAAGAGAAAAGATCAGAAGACGATATCGCAAAAGGCATCGTGAAATTCTTGGTGGATGTCTATGATGAAACGGGTGAAACAGTTGCGATGGCAACGATTCTCACGATGGTCAAGAAATTAAAAGATTGATACATGTATAAAATAAAAAAGGAAGCGTAAAGCTTCCTTTTTTATTTAACTAGAACGAAGGAAATCATTCGCCCTCTATTTCTTTTCGAATACCTTCAATTTCAACCTTCAATTTATCCGTATCGTAATCGGTTTCCTCATCATAAATATCAAAATATGGCTCCTCAAATGATTTCGCAAACGACCTGCGTTCAAAGGTTAATAACAAAGAAGGGAGTATGATAAGATTCGTCACCATTCCAACTAGAATCGTAATGGAAACGAGTAACCCAAGTCCTTTTGTTCCGCCGAATTGTGAAAACACGAACATGATGAAACCAAAGAATAAAATCACTGAAGTGTAGAATATCCCAAGCCCCGTTTCTTTTAATGAATGGAGGATGGTATGCTTCACATCCCAAGTATGCGCTCGAAGTTCTTGGCGGTATTTTGCTAAAAATAAGATCGCATTATTTATCGTAATACCTAAGGCAATTCCAAACACTAAAATAGTGGATGGTTTTAGCGGTATTTGAAAGTATCCCATCAAGCCTGCTGTGACCAATAATGGAATAATGTTTGGAATCATGGATACCACAATGATTTTTATCGATCTAAACAAGAACGCCATTAAAATCGCGATGGAGATAATCGCAAACACTAAGCTTTGCAATAGGTTGACAAATAAATACTTTGTTCCCTCGGAAACAACGACAGCCGTTCCTGTAAACGTCGATTTATAATATTCTTGATCAATCGCATTTCTCAAAACCTTTTTAAACATGGGTTTTGTCAAATAGGGACGAAGATTCTCAGGGTCTAAATCAAAGGACATCTGAAGTTTATCGTTTCCTTTGGAAATAAGAGCGGTAACGTTATTGTAAATACTGGAGTAATTGTAAACAAGTGAATCTGCCGCGGATTTATTTCCATTGGTGTATTTCGTATACAAGCGCTCAAAGTCTTTCTTGTCAGGATTTAGAATGCTATCAACTTTTGCCCTTAATAAATCTACTTTATCCGCCACTTTATATGAACCAAGTTCCCTCATCTGCATACGAATGCGTAAAGTAGTATTGTTCGTATCAATTAAATTTTTCAAGGTAAGGCTTCCTCCATTCAAACTACTCACGTCGAATTTATCGAAGTATTTTTTCAGCTTCAATTTTTCACGATTGGAAATGAGTTGATAGAATTCAGGATTGTTTCCATGGTAACTCATGTTTATGGACTTTAAAAAGTCCACATAAGACAAGCTTTTTGAAAACAGCGTGTCTTTTGCAAAGGTTTCTTGAATTTCTTCCACCTTTTCCAAGGTGTTTTGCGAGAAGAGGCGTGATTTTTGTCTATAGTCTACCGTTACTTCAAAAGGAATCGAACCACCAAAATTCTTTTCGATGAATTTAAGGTCAATCAATATTTGATCCTCGTCAGGAATATCTCCTGTGATGTTTCCGGTAGAAATGATTTTTGTCATTCCATAAATCCCAATGCCAACTAGTGCTATGGATGCCACATAAACCCACTTTCTGTGTTGCGTCACAATAATGACCACATATTCTAAAAACCCTTTAGAGTAGACACGATATAAATGTTTCAGGTGTCTAGGTTTAGGCGGTTTAGAGTACGATGCCATAATTGGAATGATGCAAAGCGACAACACAAATACTACCATAATATTCAAGCTGGAAATGATCCCAAATTGCGCCAGTTTATCTGAACTAGTGAAGGTAACAAATCCCACTGCCGTGGTTAAATTGGTTAGGAACGTAACGGAGCCAATTCGGCGAATCATAATGTACAAGGCCTTTGTTTTCATGTTCGTTCGAACATATTCTTGATGATACCTCGTAATAAGAAAGACACAATTTGGAACCCCAATTACAATGAGTAACGGAGGAATTAGTGCCATCATGATGGATAATTTATATCCAATCAGTGCAATGCTTCCAAGTGCCCAAATCACGGAAACAAATACAACAATGTTGGATTGTATCACCACACGAATGGATCGGAAAAACAGGTAAAGTAGCAAGGAAGATGCAAGAATGGATAGCGCCAAGAAAATATACATTTCGTTGACAATTCGTTTACCCATAACCACTCGAATGTGCGGCAATCCGGCGAAATAGGTTTTTCCAAAATATGGCGAATACGACTCAGCTAATTTTTCGATTTCAAAAACAACTTTCGATTTTTTTGAGTTGGAAAGGAATTTTTCATTTAAACTAACAAGTAACAACGACACATTCGTTGAATCGTTGTACAACATCCCTTGATAAATCGGATTTTGTCGAATCTCCTTTTTTATGGAATCGATGGACTTTTCCTGGAAAGCCGTTTTTGGATCACCAAAAATTTGATAGGGCTCAAATTTCTGTTCCTTGATGTTGTTTTTCAATCCCCAAAGCGTCGCTTCAGAAATGACATGGTCAACTCCATTATAATTTAGGATTTTATAGGAAAGTTCCTTCCATTTCGTGAAATTTCGTTTGGTGTATAGGGAATCTGTTTGAATGGCAATCACCATAGTTGAACCGTCTTCTCCAAATTCCAACTTGAATTTTTCGAAATCCATTTGAACAGGACTATCTTTTGGAAGGGTATTTCCTAAGCGATTATCCACCTTCAATGCCGTAAAAGCAAAGTAACCGAAGAAAACCGTCAGCAAGGCAATGATAGCCAAGATGTATAATCGATTTCTTAAAATGATACTCGCAAATTTACCCCACATAGCTTGTTACTAATAAAATCAAGGGGTGAAGATAAGAAATATTTGGGAGAATGCGAGAGTTTTCCTGAATGTAGTCGTTCAAAAGTTCAATTAAATCATATTCTTGGCGAACCAACAACTGCTTTTTCTGTTTTAATTAATAATTGAAATACTCATGAAGCTTCTTCTTTCTGTTTTACTCTTATCAGTCACATCGTTTGCGCAAACGGTAGTAAATGGTGGAATTTATCAAAACACAACATGGACTCAGGCGAATAGTCCTTATTTGATGACAGGATCAATGGTTGTTTTCCCTGGTAAAACTTTGACCATAGAACCCGGCGTTCAAGTCCTGGTGACACCTGATTATTCCTTTAATACAGGTAATTTGAATTATTTAGAAATTAGAGGAAGCTTAGTGGCGGTAGGAACTTCTACCAATCCGATTGTGTTTCGTACGACGGACAATAGTATTACGGGCACTCAAACTTGGTTGGGTATACGTATCAAAGGTTCTCAGGGAGGAATCATTTCAATGGATAAGTTTCAATTGTATGATTCCTTTTATGGATTACACAATGATGTGGCAGAACCAGGAATGACTTATTCTTTTTCGAATTGCGCCTTTAAGAACAATAATTATGCGATTCAGATGAACGCAGATATGGCATATCAAAATTGTCTCTTTGAGAACAACGGTGTTGGTCAAGCCGCTCAAATTCAATATGGAACCTTAACAGCAGATAGTTGTGTTTTTTCTGGTAATTTTTGCTCATTCACTTGGTCGAATTACATCAATGTGACAAACTCAAGTTTCATTGGAAACCAGAATAACATTATCGGTAGTCCAGGAAATGTAAGTAATTGTGAATTCATCGGAAATGCTTTCGCTTTTGCTGAAGAGTATGGCTTGAACATTCAAAATTCTTATTTTTCAGAAAACGGCGTGGGAATCGACAATACTGGAAGTTGTATTGTCAGTAATTGTACATTTGAAAACAATGAATTGGCTTTGCGTTGTGCAGACAATAGCAACTTAACAAACAATGTGATTACCAATAATGAAATTGGAATTGCGGTAACTGCAGGGAATCCAAATACGATGTTAATTGCTGATAACGTGATCTGTTCAAATACTTTGTACAACCTACAAAATCAAACGGACAAAAATTTTGCGGTCAATGCCAATTGTTTTTGCACTTCGGACTCAACGATCATTGAGAATTATTTATTTGATGGTTACGATGACATTACAAGAGGTTTAGTTAATTATGCCATTTACGATGATTCTTGTGAAACCATCATTGATTATGTTGTAAAGGTTAATATAGGCGGAACGAATTTCTTAACCGAATTAGACAATCAATCTTTTGAAGTGTTAAAGCAAACCCAAAAGTCCATTTTAGTTTATTCTGCCATTCAGCAGGATTTACAACTGGTTGATTTAATGGGGTCCATTTTACACCAGCAAAAAATGGAAGCTGGATCCTTCGATTTTTTGCTTCCGACACATTCAACAGGCGTCTATCTTTTGAGGAGTTCAAACGGAAATTCAGCAAGGATTTATCTTACGGAATAAGTGCAGAAAAGCTTAGACTTTTTTCCAGCCATCGAAAAAAAATCATTTTTAGGTGGTGAATTGGTCCTTCTAACCAACTTTTTGAGCGCGCAGAAAGCGAATGAAATGTTGCAGTTTCTTATTAAAAACGCACATTGGCAGCAATCGGAAATAGTCGTTTATGGCAAAAAACACCTGGAGCCTCGTTTCACAGCTTGGTATGCAGATCCAGGGCTTGAATATTCCTATTCAAAAAAACGGTTGATACCTGAAAAGTGGTTGACAGAATTAATCAACTTGAAGCAGGATATCGAGCAAACGGTACCAGGAACAACCTTTAATAGTGTTTTACTTAATTATTATCGGGATGGAAACGATAAAATGGGTTGGCATGCAGATAATGAAAAAGAATTAGGACCGAATCCGTGCATTGCTTCACTTAGTTTAGGAGCAGCACGTTATTTTGATTTGAAACACAAAACGGACCCTACACAAAAGCTTCGATTGGAATTGACTGCAGGCACCTTAGTAATCATGTCTGGAACCCTACAAGAAAATTGGCTACACCAAATCCCACAACAAAAAAGAATAAAAGAACCAAGAATTAATTTGACGTTTCGCCAGGTGATTTCATTCGTTTAATAAACCTTCCTGCAAAATAAGCTGTTGCATTATTACCGAACAAAAAGTCAGCTTTTAATATCCAAGGAATTCCCTTGCAAGTAAAACTATTTGGGTAAAATTTAGAATGATGATGTTCAATTCGTTTATCGCGATCATTGGTTGTTCCAGTATAAAATCGATTTAATTTTTCGGAGTAAATAATATAGAGGAAGTACATACCTAAACAACGTTAGAGTAATAGATTTCGTGCCTAAACGAAAAACCCCAAACAACCGAAGTCATCTGGGATTTAACTTTCTCGTGAAAGGTGGAAGCCCATTCACAAGGTTTTAAAAAACAAAAAACCCTGACTTTAACATCAGGGTTTTGTACTCGAGGCGGGACTTGAACCCGCACGCCCAAAAGAGCACAGGATTTTAAGTCCGGCGTGTCTACCGATTCCACCACTCGAGCATAGACGAGCGGGAGACGGGATTCGAACCCGCGACCCCGACCTTGGCAAGGTCGTGCTCTACCAACTGAGCTACTCTCGCTTAAACTGCATTCAAGAAAACCGCTGCTTCCTTGCCCTTCACCTACTGAGTTTCCTTTGCTTGCTCGGGGTGGCAAATTTAAAGTTTTTTTTCGTCTTACAAAATACTTATTGAAAAAAAGACGGGATTATGCTCGCTTTCTCCGAAAGTAATGAAACAACCAGGTCAATGGAAGTAATAAGTCGTAATTGTAAAAAAGATCTTCAAATGGAATCGTTCCCATGCGCCATCCAATGATGTGTTGTTCTGAATACCATACAATTGGGTAATCGGTAATGGATCCGGTTAAGATGCCATTGACAATAAAAAACGGAATCAGACAAACCAAAAAAGAAAGTGCGAAGTCACCGTACCAAGATTTTTTAAACGTGAAAAGTGTCAATAGAAAAGCAACTGAGGTTGCTGAAATGGTGTAGTACTGAAAATTGTCTATCGTGGATCCAAGACTAGGCTTTACTAAATAGATGAGCGCAAAAAGAAACGAACTCAAACCAATCAACCAACTAAAAACAGTGCCGATCGCTTGTGTTTTCCGTTTGGGGAAATAGGCTTGGAGGACCAATAATATAAAGATGAAATTATATGGTACGACAAGGAAAAACAATACCTCCTCTAAGGGAAGGTGGCCAATGTAAATGCCAAGAAGATACTTAGGAGTAAAACCCCAAACACCTAATTGGGTAAAGCATTCGTCCCAAAGTAAAAAGGCAACTCCAACGAGTAGAATGCTTGGAAAAAGAAAGCGCCAAGAACGGAAAAAGGCAACTTTTTGGTCAAAGCTTAGCAAGAATGGACCAACAAAAGAGCATAAGATCACCCATCCATACGCACTCATGCGTTTCCTTTTTTACGGTAAAATGCAGTTCGTGCATCTTGATAAAATTTTATGGAAACAAACAACATCCCAAAACTTTCGCTGTGTTCTTTTCCTAAATGCTTGTGGTGAATTTTATGTGCCTTTCGAATGGCATAAAAATAAGGATGATCAATGTCCCGGAGCCATTTAAAACGACGGTGGATGTAGACGTCGTGAATTAAAAAATAGGTAAATCCATAAGCGGCGATTCCAAAACCAATCCAAACAGGAACGTAGGTTTGATTCATCATGCCCAACATAATGCAAAGCCAGGAAGGAATGGCATAGATCAAGAAAAAAACATCGTTTCTTTCGAAAAAACCCGGTTCTTCTTGGTGGTGGTCTTTGTGAAAATACCACATGAATCCATGCATGACAAACTTATGCGTTGCCCAGGCCATAAATTCCATCCCCATGAAACTAGCTAATAAAACGAAAGGTCCCCACCAATACATAGTTAAAACGTTAAAAGTGTAAAAAAGATGAACATCATAAGGAACAATGATTCTGCCACTTTGTTCAACTCCGTTAATTTCATCCTTTGATAAATCCATTGTAAAATCAAAGAAACCCCAAACCAACAAACAAAATTGAAAACGGGAATTTGACCTTCTATCCAATGCCAATAGTCTAACTTGATCGCAACAGGTTCGAGGATATAATCGAATACGACCATTAACATTGCGGAAAGAATCGCGCTCAAGTATTTATTTAAGCCAACTCGATGAATGACTGCGGAGCTGGTAACCGCGAGAATCCCCCAGTTAAAACCAATGATTAATGGAACCTCAGCCCATTTAACACCCAAATTTGCACCGTATTGATAGGATCCAAATAAATAAGCAGTGTGCACGCCGATTAATTCTGCCCCGAAACCAATCAAAAAAGCGATGCATAAAAATACCATAAAACGCAATTTATTCTCCTTTCTACTGAGGATCAATGCGACAAAGGATAGAAACAAATTAAGGGCAGACAACTTAACAAACCAAGTTCGTGTTTCGGGAATAAGCATGCCAACAGCACCAACGCAATACAGGATTACTAAAATGATTCTTATCCAGCGCTGGCTCATATTTTGCGTTTTTGAAGGATGAAGTGACTACCATTTAAAACATTGTCAATGGTTTCATCAAGTGAGTGGAAAGGGATATTAATGGCCATTTCGATTTTTGTACGATCATAAGAAATGGATTTATACCCCGAGTGTACCGATTCTATGCTCACACCGCTTCGTTTTCCTGTCATGTGCCCCAGAAGTTCATTGCTCAAGGCAAAGATTAATGCTACAAATTTTGGCGCCACATATTTTGGCCGTCGCTTCCCTAATTTTTTTGTTAATGCTGTAAATAAATCGTAGAATCGCATGTTTGGCCCCGTGCACAAATACCGTTCTGTTTGCTTGCTCGAATTCATTAATTGAAACATCGCACTTGAAACATCTCTAGCATCCACAATTGCATTCGATCCAGGCGGGTAAAATGGCATGCCTTTTTTAGCCGCTTTAAAAATGGCTAGGGAACTACTGTTCCAATCTCCGGGTCCGAAAATGACACACGGATTAATGATAACTGCATTTAATCCTTCTTCAATGCCGCGCCAAACTTCTTTTTCTGCTAAAAATTTAGATACGGAATATCCGCTCACTTCAGATCCAGGCTCCCATTTATTCAACTCTGTGGTCTGACCTTTCGTGTTCACGCCAACAGCAGCAGTGGAACTTACATAACAAAGTTTTTTGATCTGATGATTCAATGAAAAATTCACCACATTCGCTGTGGCCAGTCGGTTGTGTTTAATGCAAGCTTCAAAATCAGCTTTAAAAAAAGATACTAATGCAGCACAATGGTACACGTAATCGATGTTCTTCATGGCTTCGTCGAGCTCGGAAATATTTAACAAATCACATGAAAACCATTCGACTGATTCCCATTTTTCTTCCGCGGAATCATGAAAATAATAGCTAAAAAGCGCTCGGACATCGGCTATTTTTTCTTTATTTCGATATAGGGCACGGCAAGATTGTCCCTTTTGAGTCAATTCAATTAACAAATGACTTCCAAGTAATCCTGTTGCTCCGGTAACTAATATCATAAGGTAAAACTAGGCATTATCCTCTGTTATTGATAAATGGCGTGAAGACCTTCTTTTATTTGAGTGGCTGAAAAATGCAATTGTTCCTCCGTATGAGCGCTTGAAACAAAGCCAACTTCATATCCTGAGGGACCAAAATAAACCCCTCGATTCAATAGAAAATGATGTAATTTATTAAAGGAAGTCATGTCGGCATCGATTTGGTCAGCCGCAGCAATGCGTTTTTTACCATTGAAGGAGAACCAAAAAATGGAGCCGATGCTTACTAATTCAACAGGTAATTCATGCGCATTTGCAAAGTTATTGATGTCCTCAACAAATGTTGTTGTCTTCTTTTCTAGATCTTCATAGAAATTTGCTTGTGCACACAGAGACAATTGTGCGAGTCCAGCTGCCATCGCTACAGGATTTCCAGACAGGGTACCCGCTTGATAAACAGGACCATCTGGCGAAACGAAGGACATAATTTCACGTTTTGCACCATAAGCTCCGACCGGAAGTCCGCCACCCATGATTTTACCGTAAGTAACAATATCAGGTGTAATCTTATAGTATTCAGAAGCACCGCCGAATGCCACACGGAATCCTGAGATTACTTCGTCAAAAATCAGTAAAATACCATATTCAGTGCACAATGTGCGCAAGGCAGTTAAAAAGCTTAAGTCCTGTAGAAGCAATCCATTGTTTGCAGGTATTGGCTCAATAATGACACAGGCAATTTCATTGGAAAGCGCTTCGAAACAAGATTTTAGGGCATCAAGATCGTTCAAAGGGAGCACAATGGTTTCATTTGCAAAAGCCTCTGGAACTCCTGCGCTCGATGAGGTTCCAAAAGTCACAAGCCCACTTCCTGCTTTTACCAAAAGAGCATCTACATGGCCATGGTAACACCCATCAAATTTGACAATTTTCGTTTTGTTTGTATAACCTCGCGCTAAACGAATAGCGGACATGACAGCTTCTGTTCCTGAACTAAGAAAGCGTAACTTGTCAATAAATGGAATGCGTTCCAAAATAAATTGTGCTAATTCACTTTCCTTTCGTGTAGGCGCCCCAAAACTTGCACCGTTTTGTAAAGTGTCCACAACGGATTGAAAGATATGTGGGTGATTGTGTCCGTTAATCAAAGGACCCCAACTGCCGCAAAAATCGACAAAATGATTTCCGTCTTCGTCCCAAATTTCCGCACCATTTCCTTTGGCAATAAAAAGTGGAGTTCCCCCCACAGACTTAAACGCTCGAACGGGGGAATTTACACCTCCGGGAAAATATGTTTGCGATTCTTGAAAGAGTTTTTCAGATGTACTGCGGTTGATGGAATGTTCGATCTTCATTTCTTGCGTATATTTGTCGTGCTACAAAAGTAACAATAAAGGATGGAAATGGTTTTTGAGAACAGCTTAGATTTTGCACGAAAATTGGATCAACAAGATCCTCTAAAAGGATTTCGCGATGAATTTTTATTCCCGACATTTCACACGGATAAACCCATCTATTTTACAGGGAATTCCTTGGGTTTGCAACCGAAGAAAGCAGCAGTCTACCTACAAGAAGAATTAGCCGCTTGGGCAAAATATGGTGTGGAGGGACATTTCTTAGCAAAAAGACCTTGGTTTTCCTACCATGAAGTGTTGACAGATATGGCGGCAAAAATTGTTGGAGCGTTACCAATTGAAGTGGTGGTGACACATTCTTTGACCACAAATTTGCATTTATTGATGGCGAGTTTTTATCGTCCAGAAGGAAAACGAACGAAAATTCTATGCGAAGCAAAGGCCTTTCCGAGCGATCAATATGCTTTGGAATCACAAGTGAAAATGCATGGCTTAGGCATGGATCACCTCGTTGAAATTGCCCCAAGAGAAGGGGAACAATTAATTCACGAAGAGGACATTTGTGCAAAAATACATGAGCTTGGCGATGAATTAGCATTGGTCATGATCGGAGGAGTTAATTACTACACAGGTCAGTATTTCGATTTGGAGAAAATTACCCAAGCTGGACACCAAGTTGGTGCGTATGTTGGATTTGACCTTGCACATGCTGCTGGAAACATCAACCTTCAGTTACATGATTGGAAGGTAGATTTTGCTGCTTGGTGCGGATACAAATACCTCAACTCGTCGCCTGGAGGAGTCTCTGGAATGTTCGTTCACGAAAAACATGCTCACAACAAAGACCTTCCACGTTTTGCAGGTTGGTGGGGACATAATAAAGAGGAACGTTTCCTAATGAAACCGGGATTCGATCCCCTTCCAGGTGCGGAGGGATGGCAATTAAGCAATGCGCCCGTTCTCGGAATGGCCGTGCATTTAGCTTCTTTGGAATTATTTGAAGCCGCTGGAATGGACCGTATTGGGACAAAAAGGGATCAAATGACTGCTTATCTGGAATTTGTGATAAAAGACATTTCTGATCGAAACTCGGAAAAATGCACCTTTGAAATCATTACGCCAAGTGAAAGAAATAAAAGAGGAGCTCAACTTTCGATCATGGCCCTTGGACAAGGACGAAAACTCTTTGATGAATTGACAGAATTAGGTGTTATTGCCGATTGGAGAGAACCAAATGTGATACGCATTGCCCCGGCGCCATTGTATAATTCGTATGAAGATTGTTATTGGTTTGGCGTCCATTTAGAAAATGCTATTCAATGATTTCTGCTTGAATAACGGATTCAATCACACGAGGGAAGTATTTCATTTCCAAGATTCGAACATGGCTTTCTATTGCTTCAGTAGATGAACGGTTTTTTAGTGAAAAAGCATACTGCGCTAGAATCATCCCTTTATCAAATTCTTCGTTTACTAAGTGAACAGTAATTCCACTGAAGTGAACCGTGCTTTTTGAAACCGCTTCATGCACGTGTTTGCCATACATGCCTTTTCCACCAAACCTAGGCAAAAGTGCTGGGTGAATATTGATGATGCGATTCGGAAATGCTTCGATAAAAGCCTCAGGAATTTTTTTCAAAAATCCAGCAAGAATCACCCAATTAATCTCATGTTTCTGACATACATTTAGGTAAGCATCGCTTTCCATGTGGTTTAATACTTCGAAAGGGATGTTTTGCTCCACACAAAATTCGTTCATGAGTGGATTTTGAGCGGAAGAAAGGATTAATCCCACACGAATTTGTGTGTGATTTTGGAAAAAATCCGAGATATTTCGTGCATTACTGCCGTTTCCCGAAATAAATAGTGCGATTCGTTGAAGTTTCATTCTAGGCGCAAAGTTAAACATCTGTTGGGATTCACGTGTAATCAAGACTGTTAAGTTGATAAATATTCCTGATTTAGTTTTGTTATTTGGATGTTTGTTTTTTTCTTTGCAAGCTGAAACCTTTAAATTAAGAAAACATGTCTGAAATCAAAGCTAAAGTTATCGCGATCATCGTTGATAAACTGAATGTTGAAGAAAGTGAAGTGACAAACGAAGCAAGCTTTACAAATGACTTAGGTGCCGATTCATTGGATACCGTTGAGTTAATCATGGAATTCGAGAAGCAATTCAATATTTCCATTCCAGACGACAAAGCTGAAGGGATCCAAACTGTTGGAGACGCGGTAGCTTATATCGAAAGTAATGTGAACTAATATTTACTGAATCCAATTTAAATAGGCATGCAATTAAAACGAGTTGTCGTAACCGGCCTTGGTGCATTAACACCAATCGGAAATAATTTGCAAGAGTATTGGGATGGATTGCTTGCTGGTAAAAGCGGTGCTGCACCCATCCAGCAATTTGATGCATCTTTATTCAAAACTCAGTTTGCCTGTGAGTTGAAAGGATTCAATGTAGAAGATCACATTGATAAAAAAGAAGCCCGTAAACTCGATCAATTTTCGCAGTATGCCATAGTTACCGCAACGGAAGCTATGGCAGACTCTGCATTGATGGAGTCTAATCCAAACTGCGACCGCATTGGGGTGATTTGGGGTTCTGGAGTCGGTGGACTTAAAACATTCCAAGAAGAAGCTCGTGAATATTTCGCGGGTGATGGAACTCCTCGTTTCAATCCGTTTTTCATTCCAAAAATGATTGCAGATATCGCAGCAGGACACATTTCCATCAAATTTGGATTGCGCGGACCGAATTACGTTTGTGTTTCGGCTTGTGCATCCGCAACAAATGCCATAATTGACGCATTTAACTTAATTCGTTTAGGAAAAGCTGACGCCATTGTAACAGGTGGTTCTGAAGCTGGTGTAAACGAAATGGGAATGGGTGGATTTAATGCATTAAAAGCACTTTCTACAAGAAACGATTCTCCTGAAACGGCTTCTCGTCCCTTCGATTTAGATCGTGATGGATTCGTTTTAGGCGAGGGTTCTGCAGCCTTGATTCTAGAAGAATATGAGCACGCTGTTAAACGTGGTGCAAAAATTTATGCTGAGGTCATTGGTGGTGGGATGTCTGGTGATGCCTATCACATGACGGCCCCGCATCCGGATGGAATCGGTGCTAGAAATACCATGTTGGCAGCAATTGACGACGCAGAGATTACACCAGATCAAATTGATTACGTAAATGTTCACGGAACATCAACACCGCTAGGTGATATAGCCGAAGTTAAGGCGATTCAAGCGGTTTTCGGAGAACATGCATACAATATGAACATTAGTTCAACAAAGTCCATGACAGGTCACCTTTTAGGTGCTGCCGGCGCGATTGAGGCCGTTGCTTGTGTCATGTCTGTTAAGCACGATGTGGTTCCTCCAACAATCAACCATTTTACGGATGATCCTGAGTTGGATGGGAAATTGAATTTTACCTTCAATACACCGCAAAAACGTACAGTGAACATTGCCTTATCAAATACCTTTGGTTTTGGCGGTCACAATACGAGCATCATTGTCAAAAAATTTAACTCCTAAGTCTCCTGAAACTTCCTTTGTTTTCCACCAAAAGGACAGAGGATGAATTAAAAATCATTCGGTTCATTCTCAAACAGTTTGGATACAAGCCAGTGAATGTATCTTACTTCACGCGTGCATTAACACACAAATCATTTCTGCCGGAAGAAAAGCTCGATTTCGCAAATGAGCGCTTAGAGTTTTTGGGCGATGCCATTTTAGATGCCGTTGTAGCTGAGTTTCTATATGCAAAATATCCGGATGATGACGAAGGTTATTTAACCAAATTAAAATCCCGTATTGTCAATAGAAAATCACTTGCAGCAATTGGTGAGAAAATGGAAATACGCAGCATGCTTATTTACAACCAAGCGCGAAGCATTAACCTGGCAACATTGGAAGGAAATGCTTTCGAAGCAATCATAGGTGCCATTTATTTAGATGGTGGATTTGAAAAAGCGAAGACGGTATTAATCAAGCATGTATTCAGAAATCATTTGAATTTCAGTCAATTATTATCTGAGGAGCTTGATTTCAAATCCAAATTATTCATTTGGTGTCAGAAAAAGAAGTTAACCCTTGTGTTTGAATTGATTCAAGAAACACATGTGAATGGACAATGGAATTACGAAATGGCGGTTTTCGTGAATCGCACCGAATATGGCCGAGGAAAAGGATTCTCTAAGAAGGAAGCAGAACAATCGGCGGCAAGGGAAACACTTCAATTAATGGGAGAAATTTAGCACGTGTCTTTATATTTCTGTAACAAAACATTCTAACTTGCGCTTACATCAAAAGGATCTTCCTATCGAAATGGGATGTGAAATCCAATATCGATAATTAAAAAAATATTATTAATTATTAGATTTACTTAAATTTATGCTAAAGGCTGTATCAATTAATTGTAACGCCGATTAAACATTTTATAAATTAATTTAAATAGGAAAAATGAAAAAAGCACTTGAGATTATTTCGGCATCGGGCCTTGTATTGGGACTAATTTTTAAATTATTTCACTGGCCTGGCTGTGATTTATTATTGATCTTTTCACTAGGACTTTTTATACCTATTTTTTATCTATCAGAACTTGTGTCTGGGTGGAAGTCTAAGCCATCAAAGTTTTTAATACTTGTAAATTTCTTAGCACTTTCGACATTAACGGAAAGCATCCTTTTCAAGTTAATGCATTGGCCGGGAAGTGATATGATGTTAATAATAAGCTTGTGGTTTTTATGGCCTATTTATTTTATATCAAAAGGAATTATTCAACGCAAGGAGGTAAAAGGAACGTTATTGAACGGTATGTTTTATTCAATATTTCCGATTGCGATTCTTTTTGTTTTAATGCATTGGCCAGGTGTTGATTCAGTAAAAATATTTGCGTTTAGTATACTTTTAATTGTTGTAGCATCCTCTTTTTTGAGAAAGGAAAGTGTAAAATTGATTGAATTGAATTTTTCGGGTAGTAACACAAAAATCACTTCTTTGGTAATATTTGCGTTTTTATATCTAATTGGGAGTAGATATATTTCTAAAGGCGTATTAGATCATGAAAGTTATACTCAAATAGAGTTACAAGAAAAATTCCAGTTAGAAAAAGAGTTGGGTGATCGCTACATCAATAAAAATAATAAAGCCAAAGCGAACTCCATTGATGCAGAGACGGCAAAATTGATTCATCTTATCGATGATGTGAAATTGGATATAATTAGACAGGTTGGTGATTTAAATCCAAGTGAAATACGCCGTTTTGATACGGATGTAGTATTGTGGAAAAAAGCGGACTCTGAAAAACTCGAGTTGACTGAAATTAATTTATTGGCAGTGGTGAATAAATTTAATTTCGATGTTCCTATGCACGAGTTAATAGGACCTGATATTAGGAGATTAGATCCTAGCAAACCAGGACTAAAAATCTGGAATTCCTTTCTAACATACCAAAGATCTTTGTTGAAAGTTCTAGAAGTATCGGATAGTCTTTCAAAAAAGGAAATAGAAAGAGCTGAATATCAAAGTATCGAGGATTTGTTATCCTATTGGAGTGAAAAGGAACATGTTGACTACTTTGATTTTAATAATGTGCATTGGATGGGAAGAACCTTTGATCACAGTACCGTTTTACAATCAATTGTGAAATTAACTGAAATGCAATTGGAGATTATCCGAATGCGCAACTTAGCCTTGTCTGGGTTATAATGATCTACTGTTTTTAGAATTTCCTATTTGATAAAAGGGCATGTCTACACCCTTTTATCAAATAATTCTTTGAATGATGGATTTTATATTTTACTTTTGCTCTACAAAGTTCAAGCACATGACAACAACTGAAATTATTTATGCAATTGGCGACCTGTTTCAATGGTCATTTGGTTTCTTCGAATTCGTAGGAAATTATTTCAATACCATGGTTATCCTTTTAGGATTCTTCGGTTTTGGATATTGGATGAATGCGCAACGTAAAATGAGCGCTAAAGCTAATGTTCCAGTAGACGTGAAGGATAATGCAGGTTGGTACAAAAAAGAAAATCAAAAATTGAAGTAAGAACTTCACAATAATCATAGAAATGTCCGCTTCAAGCGGACATTTTTTTTGCCCTAAAAGTTTCCGCAAAAAAAAACAGACCCAAAAGAGTCTGTTTTAGCGTTATTTAAAAAGGTCTTTCTATGCTTTTGTTAAAGCACCTTTTAAGAATTCTCTGTTCATGCGAGCGATGTTTTCAATAGAGATGCCCTTAGGACATTCAATTTCACAAGCTCCAGTATTCGTACAATTTCCGAATCCTTCTTCATCCATTTGACGAACCATGTTTAAAACGCGGTCTTTCGCTTCCACTTTTCCTTGAGGCAATAATGCATATTGGGAAACTTTCGCTCCAACAAACAACATCGCTGAACCATTTTTGCACGATGCAACACAAGCGCCGCATCCAATGCATGCAGCCGCTTCAAAGGCTTTATCTGCGTCTGCTTTAGGAACCGGAATGGCATTCGCATCCATTGTGCGACCAGAAGTGTTAACAGAAACGAATCCACCTGCTTGTTGAATACGGTCAAAGGCACTACGATCAACCATCAAATCCTTGATGATTGGGAACGCGCGTGATCTCCATGGTTCTACATAAATGGTATCCCCATCTTTAAACATACGCATGTGCAATTGACATGTTGTGATTCCTGAATCTGGTCCATGTGCGCGACCGTTGATGTACAAGGAACACATTCCACAGATTCCTTCGCGACAATCGTGATCGAAAGCAATCGGTGCTTGTTTCTCGTTGATCAATTGTTCGTTCAATTGATCTAACATCTCCAAGAAAGAGCTATCTGTAGAAACATTATCTAATGTATACGTTTCCAATGCGCCTTTCGCTTTTGAATTTTTCTGTCTCCAGATTTTCAATGTGATATTAATGAACTTAGAAGCCATAATCTCTTTCTTAATTATTTGTAATTTCTTGCTGCAATCTTAATAAACTCGTAATTCAAGTCTTCTTTGTGAAGTGTGGATTGTTTCGAGTCTGAACCGTTATATTCCCACGCGCCAACATACTTGAATTTTTCATCGTCACGCAATGTTTCACCTTCTGAATCTTGGTGCTCTTCACGGAAGTGGCCACCACAAGATTCTTCTCTGTGCAATGCATCCACAGCCATTAATTGTCCTAATTCAATCAGGTCAGCTACGCGCATCACTTTTTCTAATTCAGGATTCATTTCGTCGGAACTTCCTGGCACAAATACGTCTTTGTAAAACTCTTCACGTAGTAATCCGATTTCTTCGATTGCTTCGTTTAATCCGGCTGTATTTCTCGCCATTCCAACTTTGTTCCACATGATTAATCCCAAGCGTTTGTGGAAGTGGTCAACTGATTTAGAACCGTTGTTATTTAAGAATCGATCAATATTTTCTTTTACTTCGTTTTCTGCTGCTTCGAATTCTGGGGCATCTGTAGGGATATTTCCAGTACGAATTTCATTAGCGAGGTAATCAGATATCGTATAAGGCAGAACAAAATACCCATCTGCTAAACCTTGCATTAATGCAGATGCGCCTAAACGATTCGCTCCGTGATCAGAGAAGTTAGCTTCACCGGTGACAAAACAACCTTCAATGGAGCTTTGTAAATTATAATCAACCCAAACGCCACCCATTGTATAGTGAACAGCTGGATAAATTTTCATCGGAGTTTCATATGGGTTTTCATCGGTGATTTTTTGATACATCTGGAACAAGTTCCCGTATTTTTCCTCGATCCATTTTTTGCCTAATTCAATCATGCGCTCTTCCGTAGGATTGTGGTCCCCTAAAGCATATGCTGCTTGTTTTCCTTTGCTTCTTATTTCTGATGCGAAGTCAAGGTAAACCCCTTCATTTGTATCATTTGCTTCGATTCCATATCCTTCGTCGCAACGTTCTTTTGCTGCGCGAGAAGCCACGTCTCTAGGAACGAGGTTACCAAAGGCTGGATAACGTCTTTCTAAATAATAATCTCTGTCCTCTTCTGCAATTTGAGTTGGTTTTAATTTACCCGCTCTGATTGCTTCAGCATCTTCTATTTTTTTCGGTACCCAAATACGCCCTGAGTTTCTTAATGACTCAGACATCAACGTTAATTTGGATTGATTTGTTCCGTGAACTGGAACACATGTTGGGTGAATTTGTACATAACAAGGATTGGCAAATAATGCTCCTCTTTTGTGTACCTTCCATGCTGCGGAAACATTACTTCCCATTGCATTGGTTGAAAGGAAGTATACATTACCGTAACCACCAGATGCAATCACCACTGCATGCGCAGAATGACGCTCTAATTCACCTGTTACTAAATTACGGGCAATGATTCCACGTGCTTTTCCGTCGATTTTCACCAAGTCCATCATTTCATGACGGTGGTACATTTTGACACGGCCTAAACCGATTTGACGCGATAGTGCTGAATATGCTCCTAACAACAATTGTTGTCCCGTTTGACCAGCAGCGTAAAATGTACGTTGAACTTGTGTCCCACCAAACGAACGGTTATCTAGTAAACCACCATATTCACGTGCAAAAGGAACGCCTTGTGCAACACATTGGTCTATGATGTTTCCAGAAACTTCTGCTAAACGATGAACGTTTGCTTCACGCGCACGGTAATCTCCCCCTTTAATCGTATCGTAAAATAAACGGTAAACAGAGTCTCCGTCGTTCTGATAATTTTTTGCTGCATTGATTCCTCCTTGTGCCGCAATTGAGTGTGCACGACGTGGTGAATCCTGAAAACAGAACGCTTTTACATTGTATCCCATCTCACCGAGAGATGCAGCAGCCGATGCTCCTGCCAATCCTGTTCCAACGACAATGACGTCAATTTTTGGACGGTTGTTTGGAGCAACCAATTTCATGTGATTTTTGTGGTTTGTCCACTTATCAGCAATTGGTCCTTCTGGAATTCTTGAGTTTAATTTTGACATAATCCTATTTTTCCTAATGGTATATGTAAATAATTACGGGAATAATTGCGAATAAAAACGGAACGATGATGCTAAATGCCATTCCAATTTTCTTTATAATCGGTGTATACAAGGGGTGATTTAAGCCCAAAGATTGGAATGCTGAGGCGAATCCATGCCATAAGTGATACCCTAAAACAAGCATCGAGATGACGTAGAAAATAACGCCAAATAACGCACTTGAATTTTCTTTACTAAAGAATGTCATAACGACGGAGTGCAAGTCTTTGTAACCTTCACCCATTTTAACACCAGATGTAATGTCGTAGAATTCATGCTTGTTTTTAAGCTCCATTAATTTTTGCTCTTGACCAGTGCTTGGGTCCTTCACTTTAAATTGTTGGTAGGTACCATTTGTTTGTAAATAATAGGTAACCTCGATCGGCTTGGTAACCATTTCACCTGTTGCCGGATTTTGACCTACTGGGTAGTCCACTGTTTTCACCAATGAATGCATTGGAATCTCCTTCGTGATTTTTGCTTTCCACCAGAAATTCGCCATGTGCGTTGCAATGAACACCAAAATAAGCGTTCCCAAAATGGCCATGTTTCTTGAAGCTGTTCCAGAATTTGCTTTAGGGTTGCTGTAAGCGTAATTCACTGGACGTGCTTTTTTGTTTTGTATGGTTAACATAATGCCATCTACCGCATGAATAATCAAAGCGAGGTAGGTCGTATAGGACAAAACCTGAATGAATAAATTGTGCCCCATGAAATAAGCATATTCATTAAAAGCACGGCGACCTTCTTCTCCTGTGTTAAAGATTAATTGAAGGTTCCCTAGAAGGTGACCGATTAGGAATGTACATAAGAACAATCCCGTCAACGCCATAAAGTATTTCTTGGCGATGGATGATTTAAATAATACAGAGTTACTCATAATTGTTAACCGTTAATGTGGTGCAAATTTACTTCTAACTAACAATAAAATAAGAAAAAGGTTTCTATTTAGAATGAATTTAGATAAGAAAGTTTGGACCCGCTTCCACTGACGGATAAATGAACTTTTTCTCCTACGATGACGGATCGATTATCCGGAAAGTGTCCAATTGGAAATTGATAACAAATGGGGATTTTTGAATAGATAAAATGTTGCGAAACAATTTCTTCAATCGAAAATCCTGTTGGATTATCAGTGTCCTCTAAATCAGTCATTCCACCGATGATTATTCCTTTGATTTTGGAAAGGGCACCTGTTTTTTTAAGTGCATAAAACATGCGATCGAGGTGGTATAGTTGCTCAGCTAAATCTTCTACAAAAAGAATGGAATCGTCAAATGAATACATATCATCCGTTCCAAGTAAGCTATACACTATGCTTAAATTTCCACCGATTAAAGTGCCTTGGGCGGAACCATGTTCGTTTCCTTGAATTGCTGGGCCCTTAATTTCTGGAAATCCGCCGTGGAGAATTTCAATCAATGTGTTTAAGGCTTCTGGACTATTTTTCTCAAAATTCAAGGGCATGGAACCGTGAATGCTTTGAACGCCAAGTTTCATAAGTCGATGGTGAAAGACGGTAATGTCGCTAAATCCGATTAGCCAACGTGACTCTCTCAACATATTTGCCCAGTTGATTTGATCAACAATCCTGACACAGCCGTATCCTCCTCGAGCACACAATATCGCTTTTACTTCCGGGTGATCAATTCCAAATTGCATGTCGGCTGTTCGTTCTTCATCTGTTCCTGAAAAATAGTGAAATGAACCTAGGCAATGTTCACTCAACAGCACCTTGAATCCATTTTTTTCCAAGAAATTTTTCGTGAATAGGACGGAAGCGACATCGGTTGCTTTCGCTGGAGCAGTGATGTAAATGAGATCTCCTTCAGATAATTTGGATGGACGAATCATATGAATTAAGAATAGAATGCTGTGGCAATGATTAAATCAGTCTGTGTGGTGATTTTGATGTTTTCTTCGTTACTCTCTACTAGAAGAGGTGCTATTCCAAGTTGTTCCACTACACTTGCATCATCGGTCATGCTCGGATGAAAAGGAGATTCGTACGCTTTTTTCAAGGTCTCGGCATCAAAACATTGTGGTGTATGTACCAACTTATAAAGGTTCCGATTCACCACTTCAGATGAATCTGTGTTCAGTAAGCGAAGGGAGTCCTTCACATCTAAAACGGGCACCACACTTTTTGAGGTTTTGAGTCCTTCAAAGCATCGGCGAATCGTATCTTGGCTCACTAAAGGACGAACTCCGT
Organism: Crocinitomicaceae bacterium; assembly: GCA_030727405.1. GTDB lineage: Bacteria > Bacteroidota > Bacteroidia > Flavobacteriales_D > Crocinitomicaceae > UBA952. The sequence goes on from JANRBR010000023.1 coordinate 100,954, forward strand.
CATGAACAGCTATAAATTCACCGGTACAAAATGGCAAAGCTTGTTGAATCGAATGAAATCGCTCTTGTCCACCTGATACAAGTTCATGGGGAATTTGGCAATGAAACGTTTCTAACAGTTCCTTCCAATAAGAAAACCAATCACTTGGAAGTGTAATAAGGATTTGTAGGCTTGAATCAAATGAATGAAAAGTCTCTAAGGTGTGAAGAAGAATTGGTTTTCCATGAATGCTTAGAAATTGCTTGGGTAATTCCGAGCCCATTCTTTTTCCAATACCTCCTGCAGTAATGATGACTGATCCTTTCATATCCCTTCAAAAATACACAAAGCCAAGGAATTAAACGGAAAGAATTTTCAATCTTTGCGGAATGATGGTGATTTCAAAGTGCTTGCCACAAAGGTATTCTCCATCCGTTTCAGCGTGAAGATCGCCATTAAAGGATTCTAGGCTTAGGGTGTTGCTTTCTAAGTAATGGGCTTCAGGATGCACAATCTTTTTCCCTCGCTTTACTTTAAGGACATTCAAAAGGTAGTCCAAAAGCGACACTTTCGCTAATATCGTTAACTTCAATTTCCCGTCCGATATGCTTGCTCCTGGATGAATGTGTAATCCATTTCCGAAAATTGAACCGTTGCAAGCTGCAGCAAGCAATAATTCACCTTCATGACTAAAATTTGCTGCATTTATGATGACTTTCGGTCGTTTATAGGCAAAAAACGTCTTTAAAATTGCTAAGCCATACGAAAATCCTGGCCCAAATGTTTTTCGGAACTGAGACAATGAAATAACTACCGCCCCTCCAAATCCAATATCCGCAACATTCATAAAATACCGAGTAACATGTTCTGTTTCTATTTTCCCGACATCGGATAAAATAAATTTCGGCTGTTGCAAGGCTGTTAAGAAGCCATTAAAATCAAAGCTTGGGAAAAAAGTACTTTGATAAAAATCATTTCCCGTACCATATGGGATGATAGCGATCATAGGTAAATCAGCGGCGTCCGAAAGCATTAATCCATTGATAATTTCATTGAGCGTTCCATCTCCTCCAATCGCTACCATGACATCAACGGTTGTAGCATGTTCTTTGGCGATGGATACCAATTCTTTTTCTTTTTGTGAAGGGATAAAAGCATAATGATTACCGAATAAATCGGAGCAAGATTCAAGAAAATGCTGAAGCGACTTGCTCACTTTCTTACTCCCGTTCATTAAAAAAAGGATTTTCTGCATGAATCAAAGATAAGTGTTTCCTCCTTTTATTCGAATTTCAAGCCAATGCATATGATTGGCCGGGAAAGGGACTAACCAAATTCGTATCTTTGCCGTATGATTATTGGTGCGGATTATGAAAAAATGACTTGGAAATGGGGAGAATGGATACTCATGGAACCAAACACCCTATTAACAGATAGCCTCATGTCCATCATCTGTTTTTACCTTGCATTCAAATTGTGGAAGGACAGAGAAAGAAATCCCTTCGTGAATTGGTTCATTGCTTTTTTTATCACACTTGGAATAAGCTCTTTTACCGGCGGACTAGGTCATGCACTTTATGCTTATTTGGGTACGGTGGGAAAAACGCCAGGATGGATTTCAGGAATATTATCGGTTTTTTTCATAGAACAAGCAATGATTTCTTTTGTATACAACGAGCGCCTTCAAAAAATTTATAAAGCACTTTCTTATGTAAAAGTCTTTGCCGTTTTAGTTTTGCTCTGCTGGATATTTATAAAGGAACCCATTTTGGAAAAACCTGAAATAGGGTTTTTGCCCATTGCCATCAATACAATCGTTGGAATGTTTTTGAGTGCGGGTATATTGGGGGTCGTTTTTTACAGAAAACATCAAGCTCCATTTCATTTTTTTGCATTCGGAGTAATTGCCATGCTTCCTGCAGCTTTTTTTTTCTTGATGAAAATCAACATTCATCCTTGGATGGATAAAAACGATGTTTCACACATATTGATTTCGGTAGGGAATATCTTCTTTTACCTCGGCATCATAAAAGTAACACCAGAACTGGAATCCAAATTTAATACTGAATTCGCAGAGTAGCGTATTTAGAAATAGTCTTGTCGTTGCTTGTTTTCCCCGTTAGGTAGTAAACATATGAGCCAGCTGGACACATATCCCCGTCTAATTTTTTTCCGTTCCACGATTCGTTTGGATCATTGCTTTTGAAGACGATTTGATTTTTCCCATCAAGAATCACCAAACTGTAATCAACAAATTCAAAAGCGCTTAAATCAATGCTCAACTCGTCGTTTTTACCATCCCCGTTCGGAGTGAAGATATTAGGTAAAATAAGAACTTCTTCTTGAACGTTTGAAACTGGTTCGGTTTCAAGTGTCAAAGGCACCGTTGCGATTGGATTTTCAGAAATCGTTGTATTGTTTTGATTGGAAACAATCGTTTGCATTGGAAGCATTGGAATCACTGGAATCACTTCAGGATCATTATTCGTCAAAGAAATTCCAGGACCAAATGTTGGGTAATTATCAACAGGATAATACGTAGGAATTGGAGGAAGTTGAAGTTGTGGCGCCTCTTTTTGTTTATTGCTAGTAGTTAAAGGAATTTCTGTTTTAGTCGTTTCCTTTTTTTCGATTGGACGAGTCACATTTATTAACGGTTTTTTAGTTGTAGTTGATTTCGGTTGATTCATCAACCAAACACTTCCAACCACTGCAGCCGCGCTTATTCCACCAATGACAAATTTCGTTAAAATAGAGAATCCGGTACTAGCAGCAGCTGATCCCGTTGAGATAGAAGAAGAAACGGACGCCCATAACTCTGGACGTACTGGCGACTGGTGTTGTGCCAATTTCTCTTGAAACAATTCTTTTATGAAATCTTTTTCTTCCATTTTATCTTTTTTCTATGCGGTCTTTCAAGTATGCCCGTGCTCTCAAATACTGCGATTTTGAGGTGCTTTCTGTAATTCCTAATGCTGACGCAATTTCTTGATGTGAATATCCTTCAATTGCAAACATGTTAAATACAACGCGGTATCCATCTGGCATTGCTTGAACGAGCTTCATCAAGTCATCCGCCATTAATTTTTCAGCAATGAATTCATGTTGTTCAATGCGATAGGAAACTTCTTCAACTTGAATTTCTCCAAGTGTTTTTTGATCTTTACGAAGTTGATCCAGGCAGGTATTGACAACAATTCTGCGAATCCATCCTTCAAATACTCCTTCGAATTTATACTCTGGTAGTTTTGAGAAAACTTTCACCAAAGCATCTTGTAGCACGTCTTCTGAGCGCATTTTGTCTTTCATGTATCGAAGACATACGGAAAACATTTTAGGGGCAAACATGTCAAACAACGCTTTTTGAGCCTTTGGATTCCCTTCAATACACTGTTTAATTAATGCAATTTCCTCCATGCTCGATTTGTTTGACTGCGTTTCGATTAAAAAAGTTGCATGCCGCAGCAAAATTCATACGAATTAACGTATTTTCGTTTGCTTAAACAAATCAATATGAAATCCTTTTTTTCTTTCATTCTCACCATGTTGTCTATGTGCTCATTTGCACAATCGAAAATGAAAACAGGTATGTGGCTTGGTGAATTAGCCATGAATGACCGTCTTTCCATTCCCTTTCAGCTGAAAGTTGAAAAAGAAGGCAAAAAGATATTTGTGGTAAATGGTGCAGAAGAAATTTTAATGGTGCAACGAACGAAAAAAGACAGCCTTTTTTTGCATTTTCCCATTCAGGACGCAGAAGTCATTTTTTCAATCGAAGAAAATGGTCAATCAGCAAGGGGATATTGGATCAATTACAACAAAAAGTCGCCACAAAAAATCCCTTTGACCTTAACTTGGAATGTTGAGCGTAGGTTTCCTCAATTGCTTCCAACAAAACCCCTTGAATCTCTTTTTGATGGAACGTGGGAGGTCACATTTCAACTAGGAACAAAAGATGAGGAGAAAGCAATTGGAATTTTTCAGGCGGGTAAGGAAACCGAAATTTCAGGCACTTTTTTAACGGAGACAGGAGATTATCGCTTTTTAGTAGGAAATCGGTCTGGACTTAGCTTCTCTATGTCCACGTTTAATGGATCATGGGCGATGTTATTTGAGGCAGAAATGATTTCAGACACCTTAAAAGGCAAGTTTTATAGTGGGATTTCCTATGTTTCTGATTGGATTGCCGTTCGCAATCCAGCAGCTAAGCTAAGAAATGAGGCATCGTTAACCTACGTGATTAATGACCAAAAAATCAAGACTTCGGATATGGTCCGTTTGAATGGAAAAGGCTTTTCACTGAAACCATCTGAAGATAAAGTCACCGTTTTGCAAATTATGGGTACGTGGTGTCCGAATTGCTTGGATGAGGTTTCTTTCATGAATCAATTGTACAAGAGTTACGCACCTTACGGTCTAGAAATCATTGCATTGGCCTATGAAGTGGGTACCGACGAAAAACAAACACGTAAAAAATTAAAAGCCTTCAAGAAAAAAATAGGCATGGAATACGAACTTGTGTTGGCTGGAAAATCTTCCAAAGATCTGGCTTCGGCTCAATTCCCCATGTTAAATGGCATAATGAGTTTCCCAACGACGGTCATTATGGACAGAGAAGGAAAGGTACTCCATGTTCACACGGGTTATAGCGGACCAGCAACAGGACAGGCACACAAAGAACTGACAGATAAGATTCAATTAGAAATCGAAATGGCCTTGGATGTATTAAAATAAATCTTAGTACAAATAAAAAAGGGCTGTATTCACAGCCCTTTTTTATTTCTTAACGTTCCAATTAGTCTCTAATTAAGAACTGGTATTTATCGATGTTTTTCAAAGCGATACTTGTTCCCCTTGCAACGGCGCGAAGTGGATCTTCAGCAATGTGCACAGGTAATTTTGTTTTCGCAGAAATACGCTTGTCTAAGCCCCTTAACATGGAACCACCACCAGCTAAGTAGATACCTGTTTTATAGATATCTGCAGAAAGTTCAGGCGGTGTTAACTCAAGCGCACTTAATATCGCTTCTTCAATTTTAGAAATCGTTTTGTCTAGTGCATGTGCTACCTCTACATAAGAAACCATGATTTCTTTAGGTATACCTGTCATCAAATCCCGTCCACGTACAGCGAAATCTGCTGGTGGATTATCAAGTTCAGGCAAAGCAGCTCCAACTTCAATTTTAATTTGTTCTGCTGTACGTTCTCCAACAAGAATGTTATGTTGACGACGCATGTACTCTTCAATGTCACTTGTAAAGTCATCCCCTGCGATGCGAATCGACTTATCACAAACAATTCCTCCTAATGCGATGACCGCAATTTCAGAAGTACCACCACCTATATCGATGATCATGTTTCCCATAGGCTCTTCAACGTCAATTCCGATACCAATTGCAGCAGCCATCGGTTCGTGAATCAAATACACCTCTTTCGCACCTGCGTGTTCTGCAGAGTCACGAACGGCGCGTTTTTCAACCTCGGTAATACCGGAAGGAATACAAATAACCATTCGAAGTGTTGGATTGAAAAGACTTTTACCTGGATTAATCATTTTGATCATTCCTCGGATCATCTGTTCCGCACTTTGGAAATCGGCAATTACCCCATCCTTTAAAGGACGAACGGTTTCGATTAACTTATGTGTCTTTCCGTGCATTTGTTGCGCCTTTCGTCCAATAGCAACTACCTTGCCTGTTTGAATGTCTTTAGCTACAATAGACGGCTCGTCAACAACCACTTTATCATTCCAAATGATGAGTGTGTTCGCTGTCCCTAAGTCAATCGCAATTTCTTGCGTTAAAAAACTAAAAAATGCCATGTTGAATCCAACTAGTGATTAAGTTGTTCCTTTTTCGAGAGTTTCGGAGAAAAGGTTACAATTTAATGTAAATATATGTAAAGTTAATGTTTAAAGTGCCGAACTCCGGTAAATACCATGCGCATTCCGTGTTTATTGCAATAATCGATGGAAAGATCATCCTTCACGGATCCTCCAGGTTGAATAACGGCATCGATTCCTTCTAAATGAGCAATTTCTACGCAATCTGGGAATGGGAAAAAAGCATCACTGGCCATGGCTGCACCTTTTAAATCGAAACCAAACGTTTTTGCTTTATGAATCGCTTGATTTAAGGCATCAACTCGTGATGTTTGTCCGGTACCACTCGCTAATAATTGTCCGTTCTTTGCTAAAATAATGGTATTCGATTTCGTGTGTTTCACCAGTTTATTGGCAAACAATAAATCAGCTATTTCCTGTTCGCTAGGCGCATTTGTTGTTTTGACAACCAAATCTTCCTTCGTTTCCGATTTTGCATCTCTGTCCTGAACGAGAACACCGTTCAAAATAGATCGAACTTGTTGTTGAGGAAGCGCCGTTTCTTTTTGAACAAGAATGATGCGGTTCTTTTTACTTTTTAGTAATTCCAATGCATCCTCATGATAGCTAGGAGCAATCAATACCTCGCAAAACAACTCGTTGATGAGTGTTGCAGTTGCCATATCGACGGGTTGGTTGGAAATTAAAATTCCTCCAAACGCACTTACTGGGTCAGCTGCTAATGCCACTTCATATGCTTCTTTAAGAGTCGGACGTGTGGCAATACCACAGGCATTATTGTGTTTCAAAATCCCGAATGTAGGACCATCATTTTTAAATTCTTGAAGTAAATTAACGGCTGCATCAACATCCAACAAATTGTTGTAAGAAAGTTCTTTTCCGTGTAATTTATCAAATAAGGCTTCTAAATCCCCGAAGAATTGTCCTTTTTGATGTGGGTTTTCTCCGTATCGAAGTGCTTCACTTTTTTCCACACTTAATTTTAAGTATGGACCATCGTTTTGTACGAAATACTGATGAATCATCGTATCGTAATGCGAAGAAACATGAAAGGCTTCACCCGCAAAATGTTGTCTTTGTGCCAAAGTTGTTCCACCGCTTTGGGTTCTCAGAATCTCTAAAAACGAAGCATAGCTTTTTACAGATGGAATAATCACCACATCTTGGAAATTTTTCGCTGCTGCTCGGATTAATGAAATTCCACCAATGTCAATTTTTTCAATGATTTCTTCATGTTTAGCACCGGATGCTAACGTTTCTTCGAAAGGATATAAGTCTACAATAACTAAATCAATGGAAGGAATCCCATGCTTGGCAATGGCTTCCTGATCTTCTTGTAAAGAACGACGGTTAAGTATTCCTCCGAAAACAGTTGGATGAAGGGTTTTTACTCTACCACCTAAAATTTCGGGAAATCCAGTAAGGTCTTCCACTGCTACAACAGGAATCCCTAAATTTTGGATAAAGGAAAGGGTTCCACCGGTCGAATAAATCGTTACTTCGTGTTTGTGTAGTTCACGAACAATCTCGTCAAGCCCATCTTTGTAATAGACTGAAATTAAGGCACTTTTGATGTTTTTTAAATCTGTCATGAGGCGTAAATGAAAGCGCAAAATTAGTGTATTTTTTTCGATTTACGTCTTATTTTTCGCCTACATTTCAGAAAGTTTGCGGTTGATAAATAACAAAAAACCCCGCTATTAAAACGGGGTTTTTTTTACCACTTAGACGGATGTCTTATTTTTTGTTCTATTAATGGAATCTTAGCGAGTCTAGCTCGTGAATTTCCGTTCTGTCTATAACCGACTAACGTCGCTTCTATCCAGAACACATTTAGCGAGTCTAGCTCGTGAATTTCCGTTCTGTCTATAACCGACTAACGTCGCTTCTATCCAGAACACATTTCACAATTTTCTGGGTCGTCAAGTGAGCATGCGATGGCTGCTGCTTGTTCTTCCAGAGATTTTGCTGTTGGTTCTTCTACCACTGTTTTTTCCACCGTAAATTTAATGGCGTCAGTAGCTGCTTTTGTTCGAAGGTAATACATTCCTGTTTTCAATCCTTTCTCCCAACCGTAGAAGTGCATGGATGTTAACTTACCAAAGTTGGCGTTTTCCATGAAGATATTCAACGATTGACTTTGACAAATATATGCTCCTCGATCGGCAGCTTGATCAATGATTGCCTTTTGTGAAATCTCCCAAGCCGTTTTGTAAAGGTCTTTTAAGCGTTGAGGTACTTCATTAATGTTCTGAACAGATCCATTCGCTGTCATGATTTTTTGACGCATGTCTTTATTCCATAATCCTTCACGAACTAAATCCTTCAATAAGTGCTTATTTACAATAATGAATTCTCCAGAAAGCACACGACGCGTGTAAATATTGGATGTATAAGGCTCGAAACATTCGTTGTTTCCAAGTATTTGAGCAGTAGATGCAGTTGGCATCGGTGCTAATAACAATGAATTTCTAACACCGTGTTTTTTCACCTCTTCTTTTAGGACATCCCATTCCCAACGACTGGAAGGAGTAACACCCCACATATCAAACTGGAAGATACCTTTTGATACAGGAGAACCTTTAATCGTTTCATATGGACCTTCTACTTTCGCAAGGTCTTTTGAAGCTGACATGGATGCAAAGTAAATCGTCTCGAATACTTCACGGTTTAATGCGCGCGCTTCTTCAGATTCAAATGGCAATCCCATCATAATGAATGCATCAGCTAATCCTTGAACACCAAGTCCAATTGGACGATGGCGAAGGTTTGAATTTTTCGCTTCAACAACTGGATAGAAATTCTCGTCGATGATGCGGTTCAAATTCAATGTAGCTTGATATGTTACTTCGAATAATTTATCGTGGTCAAAATTCCCATCTTCCGTTACATATTTTGGAAGTGCTAGAGAAGCTAGGTTACAAACAGCAACTTCATCAGGTGCTGTATATTCAATAATCTCTGTACAAAGATTAGATGATTTGATGGTACCTAAATTTTGTTGATTTGATTTAGCATTTGCCGCATCTTTATACAACATATAAGGCGTTCCTGTTTCGATTTGAGATTCAAGGATTTTGAACCAAAGATCTTGAGCTTTGATTGTTTTTCTTCCTTTCCCTTCTTTTTCATACTTCGTGTACAATGCTTCAAACGCTGCACTGTGCGTTTCAGACAGCCCTGGACATTCGTGTGGACACATTAAAGTCCAGTCGCCATTTTCTTTTACGCGTTGCATGAACAAATCTGGAATCCAAAGTGCGTAGAATAAATCACGTGCACGTTGTTCTTCTTTTCCGTGATTCTTTTTCAAATCTAAGAAGTCAAACACATCTGCATGCCAAGGCTCGATATACATCGCAAAAGAACCTTTTCTCTTTCCACCACCTTGATCAACGTAACGAGCTGTATCGTTGAATACTCGTAGCATTGGAACGATACCATTAGACGTTCCATTTGTTCCTTTAATGTATGATCCAGTAGCACGGATATCATGCAATGCTAACCCAATTCCACCTGCGGATTGTGAAATTTGCGCACATGATTTCAATGTATCGTAAATCCCTTCAATACTATCTTCCTTCATGGTAAGCAAGAAACAAGATGACATTTGAGGTTTAGGCGTCCCTGCGTTAAACAAGGTTGGAGTTGCATGCGTAAACCAACCTTCAGACATTAAATTGTATGTCTTGATGGCAGATGCCACATCTTTCTTGTGAATACCAATGGCAACACGCATCAACATTTGTTGTGGACGTTCGGCAATTTTACCATTTAAACGCATCAAGTAAGAGCGAGACAATGTTTTAAATCCAAAATAATCGTAGCGGAAGTCACGATCATAAATGATACTAGAGTCAAATGCTTCTTTGTTTTCTTGGATGATTGCGTATACATCATCAGCAACCAACGAAGCATTTTGATTCGTTTTTGGATCGATGTAATGGTGTAAATCGTCAATTACTTCAGAGAACGTTTTTTTCGTCTCTTTATGCAGGTTGGACACGGCAATGCGTGAAGCCAACAATGCGTAATCTGGGTGATCAATTGTTTTTGCGGCAGCAACTTCCGCTGCTAGGTTATCCAAATCTGAAGTGGATACACCGTCATAGATTCCTTCAATCACCTTCATCGCTACTGCTTCAGGTGATACTAATGGATCTAATCCGTAACACATTTTAATAATGCGCGCTGTGATTTTATCAAATTTCACAGTTTCTTTTCTTTCGTCTCTTTTTACTACGTACATTCTTAATACCGCAATTAAATAATTAAAATTCTTCGTTCATACTGAATTCTTTGTTCGCATCACCTGCCAACACTCCAGCTTTTTGGTATTCACCAACTCGTTTTTCAAAGAAATTTGTTTTTCCTTGAATGGAAATCATTTCCATGAAGTCAAATGGATTCGAAGTGTTGTATACACGTTCGTTTCCTAATTCAACTAATAGACGATCCGCAACGAATTCAATGTATTGTTGCATGAGATCGCTGTTCATTCCAATAAGTTTTACTGGAATAGCGTCCGTCACAAATTCTTTCTCAATTTCGACAGCGTCCATGATGATTTGACGCACTTGGTCTTTGGATAATTTATTTACCAAGTGATTGTTATATAACAAACAAGCGAAGTCACAATGCAAGCCCTCATCTCTAGAAATCAATTCATTAGAGAATGACAAACCAGGCATTAAGCCACGTTTTTTCAACCAGAATATGGAACAGAAAGATCCGGAGAAGAAAATACCTTCCACAGCAGCAAACGCAACTAAACGCTCAGCAAATGATCCTTTGTCGATCCATCTAAGTGCCCAATCTGCTTTTTTCTTCACGCAATCAAGCGTGTCAATGGCGTTGAACAAATGACTTTTTTCAGCTGAATCTTTGATGTAGGTATCAATCAACAAAGAATAAGTCTCTGAGTGAATGTTTTCCATCGCCACCTGATTTCCGTAAAAGAATTTCGCTTCGGTGTATTGAACTTCTGACAAAAAGTTTTCTGCTAGGTTTTCATTGACAATCCCATCGGAAGCAGCAAAGAAAGCAAGAACATGCTTGATGAAATGACGTTCATCGTCGTTTAGTTTGTTCTCCCAATCTATTTGATCAGGCGACAAGTCAATTTCCTCTGCCGTCCAGAAACTAGCTTCTGCTTTTTTGTAAAAACTCCAAATATCATCGTGTTGAATTGGGAATAGTACAAAACGGCTTTTGTTTTCTTCAAGAATAGGTTCGTGTAAAGATGTTGTCATAAGCTGTTTTAAATTATTTCGTTCATTTTGGGAGAAAAATCATGCTCGTTTTTCAAAAACTTGATGCCCTCGCTCGTAAAAATGTTTTGTAATTACCATTCGGCTTAAATGTTTGGTAATTTACCATTAACACTCGCAAAATTTGAGACTACAAAAATTGTCAAAAAACATTCTTAAATCAACTAAAGAAATTAACATTTCTGCGATGTTATTAACACCGAAAATCGCAATCCTTTCACCAATAAACCCTTCAGCAATTTTCAACACCATTTGGAAAGATATTCACATCGATTTTTAACAACCTTTGATAACTATTCACCAAAAAAAGACCGATTAAATGAAATAAATTTCTTATGTGATTAAGTTCATTAAAATTACAGGAGAAATTTATTTTTTTCTGTTTACAATCAAGGAGTTTTTAAACACGTTAATGTTGATATTAACATACGCGATCATGTTTCAAAATAAAACCGCTTTTCGATACTATCTGGAGGGCTTTCAACACTTGATTTTCCCGAACCTTTGTCTTCAATGTCAACAGGAAATGTCGCGTCACGAAAAATACATTTGCATGTTTTGTTGGGACAAATTACAACGCACCTATTTTGAGTCCTATTTAGAGCCCAGTGCAATGGATAAACTTTTTTGGGGACGTTGTCAGATTCAAGAAACTTTTGCTCTTTATTTTTTTGAGAAAGAAAAGCCCATTCAAGAGGTTTTACACGCGCTTAAATATGGTTTTAAGGCTCCCCTAGGTCATTACTTCGGAGCGTACATGGGGAAAGTCATTTCGACAAAGGGTAAATATGATCGTGTGGAGGCGCTAATTCCCGTTCCAATCCACCCTCAAAAGGAATTTTTTCGGGGTTATAACCAAAGCACAGCTTTAGCTGAAGGCTTGTCATCGACATTAAACATCCCTGTTCTAACCAATATCGTAAAGAAAAAAACGAATAATGCGAGTCAAACGGGAAAAAATAGGTTTTTACGATGGGATAATGCCATGGAACAATTTGGTTTAACAAAACAAGTGTTAAACTACCAACATATAGCCATTGTCGATGATGTCATTACAACAGGCGCTACTATAGAAGCTATGGTTCAATTATTGCGCTCGAAATACCCGAATCTTCAAATAAGTTTGATTAGCTTCGCCATAGCAAAATGAGCATGGAGTCGCAACACGTTTTAATTATTGGTGCCGGTTTAGCAGGGACAAGTTTGGCACATGAGTTATTGGCTCGAGGTCACCGTGTTCAAATGGTAGACCGTGGAGAAAATCATTCTACCGCCATCGCGGCAGGTATGGTGAATCCGATGGTATTTCGCAGAATGAATAAATCTTGGCGCTTGGAAGAATTTATGGAGGATGCCACCAAATTCTATCAGGAGATGGAAAAGGTACTCGCTCATAAATTATTCCACCCTATTGTAATCCGAAGGATGTTGTCCTCTGAACAGGAGCGAAAGTATTGGATTGAACGATCGAAACTTCCCGAATTCCAGGATTATTTGACCGAATTAAACCGAGAGGATGATGACTATAACCTTGCAAAAAATTCTTTTGGAAGTGGTCGTTTGAAGGCTTCTTTTTGGATTGATGCCAAGTCATATTACGATCGGAACCAAGCCTATTTCGCTGAAAATAAATGCCTAACGAAAGAGGAATTCCAAGCGGATGAATTCAATGAAAACACCCTGATTTACAAAGGAATATCTTATGATAAAGTTGTTTTTTGCGTTGGGTATCAACAAATGAATACGCCGTTTTTTCAAGATTTACCTATTCAACAAACGAAAGGACAAACCTTGCGCATTCGCTCTGAGGAAATACCGGAAGAAGAGTCGCTAAATCGAAAGTGTTTTGTCCTACCGCTGGGAAATCAGGTATTTCGAATTGGCGCAACCTATGAATGGGACAATCCTGATTTAACCCCCACAGAAGCAGCGAAGCATGAATTGGTGGAACACCTGTCCGTTTTAGGTAATTTTCATTATGAAATCATTGACCAACAAGTTGGCGTTCGTCCTACCGTTTTGGATCGCCGACCGATTCTCGGAGAACACCACGCCATAAAAAACATGTATTTGTTTAATGGACTCGGAACGAAGGGTTACCTCATGGCGCCGACCTTGGCGAAGGAATTATGTAGGCACATGTTCGAGGGTATTCCTTTAGATAAGGAGACATCAATTGATCGATTTTACAAGAAATTAAATTTGAGATAAAAACTTTATTTTAGTGGAATTAAAATAAAAAACATGGAAACAGAATCAATGAATGCTACTTCATTAAAATTAACAGAAAACAGCCTTGTTTTCATGAGAGAAACGGTAAAATGGGCGAAATTTTTGGCAATATGTTCCTTTGTTGGACTTGGTTTAATGGTTCTGGTAGGCGTGGTTTTCCTTTTCCTTAGTGTTTCGGCCCCTGGCCCAGCGGAAATGAAGATTTCAACTTCCGCCGTAGGTATTTTTTACATCTTAATAGCAGTGCTTTATTTTTTTCCAGCTATCTATTTGTATCGTTTTGCTATAGCAAGTGCGGAGGCCATCAATACATTAAACGATGACACCCTTGAAGAAGGGCTCGAAAATTTGAAATCCCTTTTTCGATTTACAGGAATCTTAATGATTATAGTCCTTTCCTTATATGCTGTCGGCTTTATTTTAGCAATCGTACTGAGTCTAATCAAAATGTAATATAGTCGGGGGATAAAGCGTCAATTCAGCCGGAAAGTCGTATTTTTGTTCCTGCTATGAATCACATTCGAAATTTTTGCATTATTGCACACATCGACCACGGTAAAAGCACCTTGGCAGATCGTTTATTACAAACTACAGGAACCATATCAGACCGAGACATGCAAGCGCAGGCCTTAGATGACATGGACCTAGAGCGTGAGCGTGGAATCACCATAAAAAGTCATGCCATTCAAATGAGTTACAAGTTTGAAGGAAAGGACTATATTCTGAATTTAATTGATACTCCAGGACACGTAGACTTTTCATATGAAGTATCTCGTTCAATCGCTGCTTGTGAAGGGGCATTGTTAATCGTGGATGCGTCGCAAGGAATAGAAGCGCAAACAATTTCCAACTTATACTTGGCTTTAGAACACGATTTGGAGATCATTCCCATTTTGAATAAAATGGACTTACCCGGAGCAATGCCGGAAGAAGTTTCTGATCAAATTGTGGAATTAATCGGCTGTGATTACGAAGACATTATCCAGGCATCAGGAAAAACTGGACTGGGAGTGGATGCCATTTTAGCAGCAGTTGTGAACCGCGTTCCAGCTCCAAAAGGAGACGAATCTGCGCCGCTTCAAGCCATGATTTTTGACTCAGTTTTCAATCCATTTAGAGGAATTATTGCTTATTACCGAGTGAAAAATGGTGTCATGAAAAAAGGACAGAAAGTACGTTTTTTGAATACAGGACGCGATTACAATGCGGATGAAATAGGCATCCTAAAAATGGACCTTTCACCTCGCAATGAAGTGAGGGCTGGAGATGTTGGATACATTATTTCTGGGATTAAGCAGGCGAATGAAGTAAAAGTCGGGGACACGATCACCGCATCCGAAAATCCATGTGAAGTAGCCATTAAAGGATTCGAAGATGTTAAGCCAATGGTATTTGCTGGTATTTATCCAGTAGATACAGAAGATTATGAAGAATTGCGTTACTCCATGGAGAAATTGCAATTGAACGACTCTTCCTTGGTTTTTGAGCCGGAATCTTCCGCCGCTCTTGGATTTGGCTTCCGTTGTGGATTCTTAGGAATGCTGCACATGGAAATCATCCAGGAACGCTTGGAACGCGAATTTAACATGACGGTGATTACAACAGTACCCAATGTGTCCTACAAATCTTACATGAAGAAAGACCCTAATGAGGTATTGATTGTCAATAATCCATCTGAGTTACCTGATCCTTCAGGAATGGACCGCATCGAAGAACCTTACATCAAAGCCCAAGTAATTACAAAGACAGAATATGTCGGAGCCATTATGACGTTGTGCATCGAGAAGCGCGGTGAATTACAAAACCAAGTTTATTTGACCCAAGATCGTGTGGAGATTACGTTCGAAATGCCTTTGGCTGAGATTGTATTTGATTTTTATGACCGTTTGAAATCCGTTTCAAGAGGATATGCCTCGTTTGATTACCATCCAATCGGCTACAAAGAATCTGATTTGATTAAAATGGATTTGTTATTGAATGGAGAACAAGTAGATGCTTTGTCGGCGTTGGTTCACCGCAGCAATGCATTTGATCTTGGAAAACGTATCTGTCTTAAATTGCGAGAATTAATTCCAAGACAACAATTTGAAATTCCGATTCAGGCAGCTATTGGAGCCAAAGTAATCGCTCGTGAAACCATCAAGGCCTTAAGAAAGGATGTAACAGCAAAATGTTATGGTGGAGACATTTCGCGTAAACGGAAATTATTAGAGAAACAAAAAGCCGGAAAAAAACGTATGCGTCAGGTAGGACGTGTAGAAGTGCCACAAGAGGCATTTTTGGCTGTATTGAAATTAAACGACTAAATCTAAACTCATGAATTCTATTTTAACTCATGCTCATTCTGGCTTACGTTGGGTAGCCATTATTTTATTGCTTTTAGCGATTGTGAATGCATTTACTGCTAAAACCTATGAAAAGAAACACAAAATGATCAATCTTTTTGTGTTGATCACCATGCATACTCAATTACTCATTGGGTTAGTGCAGTATTTCTTTACCTCTGCGAAGACCAATTTTACTTCAGGATGGATGAAAATAGAAATGTTCCGTTTTTATGGAATGGAGCATTTATTGGGAATGTTGATTGCTATTGTGTTGATCACAGTGGGATACAGCAAATCTAAAAGAGGAGCTACAGATGCCGAAAAATTTAAATCAATCAAAGTATTTTACCTTATTGGTTTCATCTTGATTTTAGCTTCTATTCCTTGGCCATTCAGAACTGCACTAGGGGGATCATGGTTCTAACACGTATTCTAATTGGGTTATTGATTTTAGGATTATCATCCTGTGGAAACACCAATTCTTCCAAAGGGGATGAAGTTTTACCCAGCGAATCACCGGCAGAAAAAGGCGCTTCTTTGTACACCCTGAATTGCGCAAGTTGTCATGGTGAGGATGGTAAATTGGGTCTGTCAGGCGCAAAAGATTTGTCTGAATCAAAATTAAAAGACCCTCAGATAAAAACGATTTTACAAAAAGGTAAAAATGCCATGCCTCCGATGTCCTCTATTTTAGAAACAGAAGAAAACATGGAAGTGGTCATTCAACATATTAAAACACTCAGAAAATAATGCAAGAAGGCCATGTAACCGTTGATGCAGTCGAAGAATCTTGCGTATTGGTTGGTGTAATCACATCGGAAATTGATGAGACAATTGCCCATGAACATTTGGATGAACTTGAATTTCTAGCGGAGACAGCAGGTGCAATTACGCACACGAAATTCTTTCAAAAATTACCTTATCCAAATCCAAGAACGTATGTAGGATCTGGGAAATTGGAGGAGATTAAACAATTCATGAAGGCGATGGACATCGATATGGTCATCTTTGATGATGAGCTTTCACCTTCGCAATTAAGAAACATTGAACGTGAATTGGAATGCAAAGTACTTGACCGCACCATTCTTATTTTGGATATTTTCGCAAGCCGAGCTCGAACGTTTCATGCAAAAACCCAAGTGGAATTAGCCCAGCTTCAGTATATGCTTCCTCGTTTGACACGCATGTGGACGCACTTAGAACGTCAAAAAGGGGGAATTGGACTTCGTGGTCCAGGGGAATCTCAGATCGAAACAGACCGTCGAATCATTCAAATGCGTATTTCCTTGATGAAGGAAAGATTGAAAGAGATTGACAAACAAATGACTGTTCAGCGCAGCAATCGAGGTCAATTGGTTCGTGTTGCATTAGTAGGTTATACAAATGTAGGTAAAAGCACCCTGATGAATTTGTTGTCCAAGTCAGATGTTTTTGCTGAGAACAAGTTGTTTGCTACACTCGATACCACGGTTCGAAAAGTGGTGATTGAAAATATGCCGATGTTATTAACGGATACAGTAGGATTTATCCGAAAGCTTCCTCAACAGTTGATGGAGTCATTCAAATCGACTTTAGATGAGGTTCGCGAGGCTGACTTATTGGTTCATGTCCTGGATATCTCACACCCAAATTTCGAAGACCATTTCAATGTGGTCAATGAAACATTAAACGAAATAGATAAAACGGAAAAACCAACAATTGTTGTATTCAATAAGATTGATGCTTATCAGCCTGCATTGAATGAATTAAATGAGGAAGAGGAGGATGTTACCTCATTGGAATCATTGAAAAAATCATGGATGGCAAAAATGAATAAAACGAAATGTGTGTTCATTTCTGCACAGGACAAGGAAAATGTAGATGAACTAAAAGAAATCCTTTACGAAGAAGTAAAAGCCATTTTCAAAGTTCGCTATCCTTACAACAACTTCCTTTATTAGTCTGTGACTAATTCAAGGTCGATTTGCCTTTTTTTCGGATTAACTTTTGCAATTTTCACCAAGACTTTATCCCCAAAATTGTATGCTTTTTTATATCGAGCACCGGTGATTTTAAAATTCTCCTGATCAAAATAATAACGATCTCCTGGTATTTCTGACATCGGCACCATTCCCTCACAATGATTTTCATCCATGCGAACGAACATGCCATGCTCGGCAATTCCGGATATGGTTCCTTCGAACACTTCACCCATGTGATCCATGACAAACAAGGTTTGAAAGTATTTTGTAGACTCTCGCTCTGCTTCTGCAGCTTTCCGTTCATTTTTAGAAATACGGGTACAAATCGCTTTTAATTCACCTCCATATCGGTGTTGTTTACTTGTTAATTCCTCTTGTAAAATGCGGTGAACCACTAAATCTGCATACCGGCGAATAGGCGAAGTAAAATGGCTATAATATTTAAAAGCCAAGCCATAGTGGCCGATGTTTTCTGTCTCGTAAGAAGCTTTCGCCATGGAGCGAATGGCCATGGATTGAACGAGTGAAAATTCATTTTCTTCCCTGATTTCTTCGAACAGCGCATTTAAATTCTTGGCAATTGATTGCGTATCGTGTAAATCAATTTTATGTCCAAATTTTTCAATGAACACAGCAAACACATCCATTTTTCCTGGATCCGGAGAATCATGAACGCGGTAGATCATCGGTATAGGATCTTTACCTTTTATTGGTTTGGATAAGAATGTAGCCACTTTCCGATTCGCGAGCAACATGAACTCTTCAATTAATTTATGTGCATCTTTCGAGGTTTTTATGACCACTTCAGAAGGATTACCTGTATCGTTTAATCGAAAGCGCATTTCTTCAGACTCGATGCTGAGTGCGCCGTCCTTCATCCGTTGTTTTCTAAGTATGTGTGCAACCTTGTTTAGTTTACGTATAACCTCCTGGTGTTCGCCCTCATTACCTTCAATGATTTCTTGTGCTTCTTCGTATGTAAAGCGACGATCGGAATGAATGACACCTTTACCATACCATTCTTTGTATACTTTTCCTTTATCATCCATTTCGAATACTGCAGAGAAGGTATATTTATCTTCATTCGGGCGCAGTGAGCAAGCGATATTGGATAGTTGTTCAGGGAGCATTGGGATAACTCGATCCACTAAATAAACAGAGTTTGATCGCAACAACGCCTCTGCATCCATCGCAGTACCTGGACGAACGTAATGACTGACGTCTGCAATATGAACACCAAGTTCGTAGTTTCCATTTTCTAAAACTTCGTAGGATATGGCATCGTCGAAATCGCGTGCATCAAATGGATCAATGGTGAATGTTAAAGTAGGACGAAAGTCCCTTCTTAGAACAATTTCTTTCTCATCTAATTCAACCGGAACGCGTTCCGCTTCCTCTAAAACAGCCTCAGGAAAAACGGGATTGATTCCTTGATTATAGAGAATGGAAAGCATTTCAGTGTCGTTGCTGCCAGGCATTCCTAGTACCGCAACAACTTCTCCGTAAGGCATCTCTGCCGTTTTTGGCCAAACCGTAATTTTAACTAAAGCCTTTTCTCCGTTTCGAGCACCATTTAAATGTTCTTTGGCCACCCTTATTTCGATTCCACTTCGGTTATTATCTGGAATTAGTAAGGCACCTTTTTCTCCTAGTTTTATGGTTCCTACAAACTGAACACGTTCTCTTTCTTTGATTTCCACGACTGCTCCTTCATCGCGATTCGGTCCCGATTTAAAAACGCGGACTTTCACTCGGTCACCATTTAATGCTTGTCCAATGTTTGGTGGGGCAATAAAAACATCCTTCTCTTTTCCTTCTACCACAACAAATCCAGCACCGCGTTGCGTTAATTGGATAATTCCCTCAACCAAATTGGTTTCTTTGCTTGAAATAAACGTAAAATGGTTGATGCGTTTAATGGCATTTCGAGAAGCAAGCGTGTTTAAACCTTCGAAAACCACTTGTCTACTCATGGGGTCTCGCGCTTCAACAATCGCACAAATTTGCTGATGACTTAATTCTATGCCAGGATTTTTTTCAAATACTCGGATTAATATCGTTTGAATACCTGATTTCTTTTTTCCTGAAGATGGTGTTGAATACCTTTTTTTGGACATAGTACGAAATTAGACATTAATCTTGTCTCGAACCTCCGAAAACTGCTGAAAGAGTGGAATTAGTGTCGAACCACTAATTTTTTTGTAATGGTTTTCCCGCTTGATGCTTCAAATACAAGGAAATAAACTCCGTTGTTAAAGTCACCTACGTTGAGTTTTTTGCTACCATTGATGACTTCTTTCATGATAACATTTCCAAGCGCATCCAACATTTTGAATGATGATTGATCCATTCCAGCTAACTGTATGGAAACGAATTCAGAAGTTGGGTTTGGAGAAATAGTCACACCTACTTCTTCTTTTATGGGTTTAACAGCTGCAACATAGTCAACAACCACATCAACAGAATCATTGTATGCGAAGCCATTTGTTGAAATATAATAACGGTAATGTGCTGTGCCGTATATACCATCTGCTGGATCAATCGATACCTTCATTTTACCGTATTCTCCGTCGTTAATTGTAAACAGGACGCTTTGAGTTCCCGGTGTTGTCCATGGATTTGTATTCATTTGTCCTGAAGTAAAACATGTTCCACCAAAAGGATCGGTTGCATGTCCCCAACACAATCCGTCTGTCCAACCAGCAGGAGCATCGAGGCGCAAGCGAGTTATTCTCCAATTTCGAGGAAATCCTGTATGATTTTCGACATTCAAGGGCACATCAAATGATGCGTTTGAAGGAGCAACAACATTGTATGTCGTACCAGATAAATCAGTAGTTTGTCCATCCAAGTGGATCATAATCCCATCTTGAGCGTAAGTAAAAGCACTTAAGCATAGGGCAATGGAGAGAAATAAGGACTTTTTCATGGAACATCAATTTGTTCAAAAATAAAGAAAAAACACGAATATTCAAAATAATGTAAAGTTTTTCAGGTCTCCGTTTTTTTATACCTTTGAGTTCGGCAAGGTTTTTGAAAGAACCAGACAAAAAACATGATATGAAAACTATTTTTACGCTTGCGGTTGTACTATTTACGAGCTTTATCGCCTCTTCTCAGGATGTGTCTACAAATGAAGAAGAATTAAAGAAATTGCCTTCGGTTAGTTTAAAGGATATGAATGGTAAATCAGTGAACACCTCATCTTTGGGTCTCGATGGACCCATCATTGTGAGTTTTTGGGCGACTTGGTGCGCTCCTTGTAAAAAAGAATTAAATACGATCCATGATTTGTATGAAGATTGGCAAGAAGAGACTGGGGTTACCTTGGTTGCTGTTTCCATTGATGATGAAAAAACGAAAAGTCAAGTTCCCGTTTATGTGAATGGAAAGGCATGGGAGTACATGGTTTTGATGGATCCTAATGGAGACTTCAAGCGCGCCATGGGCGTGAATAACGTTCCGCATACATTTTTAATTGATCGCGATGGAAACATTGTATATTCGCACAACAACTATGCGCCAGGTGATGAAGAAAAATTATACAAAGAACTTCTTCAGTTGAGCGCAAAATAATTGAAATGAAACGAATACTTCTCGCATCTGTAGCAACCATTTTTTGGTTTACAAGTTTTTCTCAAGGGACACTCACTGGAAACATAGAGAGCACCTTTCAATATTTGAATGCTGATTCCATCATTGATGCGAAACAACCTGCGGAGAAAGGGTTGCTAAATTCGTACATGAACGTTTTTTATACGCAAGGGAATTTTAAAGCGGGAATGAGACTGGAGTCTTATCTGCCGAGAATTCAAGGGTACCCAAATCGTTTTGATGGAACAGGAATTGGCATGCGCTACATCGGTTATTCCAATGGATTTGTGGAAGCAACGTTAGGTTCATTTTACGAGCAATTTGGCACGGGATTAGCATTTAGAGCATATGAGGACAGAGCCTTAGGTTATGACAACATGATGGATGGCGCACGGATCATTGTTCGTCCAAAAAATGGAATAGTGATTAAAGGTGTTTACGGTTACCAACGCTTGTCTTTTCAAGGTGGAGCAATTGTACATGGTGATGGAATTGTTCGAGGAATAGATGGAGAAATTCATTTAAACGAGGGATTCAAGAAAATGAAGGAATTTCCGCTAGATGTTGTTTTAGGTGCATCCTTTGTAAGTAAGTACCAAGAAGACAACAACCCAGATTTAATTCTACCCCAAAACGTAGCAACCTACGGTGGACGCGTAAAATTACGTTACAAAAACTTTTATGGAGATGTGGAATACGTTCAAAAGGAACAGGATCCATCGAGTGACAATAATTACATCTATAATTTCGGTCATGCCTCAGTTTTTAATGTGAGTTATACACGAAAAGGACTCGGAATTTTGGTGTCGGGAAAATCTGTTGACAACATGAGTTATCGTTCGGACCGTACCAAAGACTTACAAGATGTTTTCATCAATTATTTGCCTTCATTAAACAAAACACATACTTATAATTTGGTGGCGACATTATATCCATATGCAACACAACCTTTAGGTGAAGTGGCTTATCAAACGGATGTATTGTATACATTTAAAAAAGGAACGAAACTAGGAGGGAAATACGGAACCACCATTGGCGGGAATTTCTCGACAACCTATCGACCTCAACAAAGTACAGCAGGCATCAATGCATTGGACTCTACTGGAGTAACTTATGTTTGTCGACCATTTCAAGCCAGTGACAGCATGTATTGGCAGGACATCAATTTCAACATCACAAAAAAATTCACCAAGAAATTCAGCACCATACTTAGTTTTTATTCCATTAAAATCAACAATGATGTTGTTAAGATCTCCAATGATGCAAGTGGCATCATTCACGCCAATATCGGTGTAGGGGAATTTTCCTACAAGTTCAATAGCAAGCATTCCTTGCGCACAGAAATACAAGGATTATTCGTTCAAAAAGAAGCGGGAGAAATCAAAGACAAAGGAAATTGGGCAACCTTATTGTTGGAATATTCCATCTCACCTGGTTGGTTTTTTAGTTTCATGAACCAATACAATTATGGTCATCCAGACCCGAGTAAACGCGTGCATTATCCTATTATTACTTGCGGGTACATTCGCGATGCTACTCGCATTACCGTTTCCTATGGACGACAACGCGCAGGATTGTTTTGTGTAGGTGGCGTTTGTCGCTTTGTACCAGCATCTAACGGCTTAACACTGAGCTTCACTCAAAGTTTTTAAGTATGAAAAATTACGTTCTTCTTTTTTTGACGGTTGGAACTTTGTTTCTTTTCAATTCCTGTGACCGGATTTCCAACCCATATCCACCACAAGCATCGCTTGAATTGGATACGACATTGTACCCCGGAAATTGGTCCGATTATGTAGCAAATGAGTGGCCAACTTTTACAGCAAACACCAATGTGAATCGAAACATTCTGATCGAAGATTATACGGGACATAAATGTATTTTTTGTCCTGCAGCAGCTGATTTAGCACATAGCCTAGAAACAAGTCACGATGGCAGAATATTTATTTCTTCCATGCATGTTGGCCCACTTGGAATAGGCGATTTTCAAACCATTGAATTACCAGATTACCCAATCGATTTCACCAACCCAAATGGGATTGAAATTGGAACGTATTTTGGCACAAATGATGGTGGATTCAGTGGGAACCCTAGAGGGACCATTAACCGCTTTACATTTGGAGGAAACATCTTCCAAAATCCCAATGCTTGGTCAGGAATGGTGAACACGATGTTGAGTGAAAACACCCTTAAAGTAAATATGCAGTCAGCGTTAAATTATTATCCAGAAACGCATGGAGCATTTTTGCATGTTGAAGCGGAAAAATTGGATCCAACACTCACGAATGAACTAGGGATTGTTGCCTATATTTTGGAGGATTCGTTGGTTGGTGACCAAAAAATGAATGATAATTCTCACAACCAAAACTACATTCATCGAGACATTCACCGAGGAAATTTGAATGGACAAGCTTTTGGTCGTGTGCTAGGGCCGAATGATTTTCAAAACGGCAAGTATTACGTGAATTACAGTTTTGTTGTTCCAAATCAATTAGACAATTCATACAATGCTGAAAACATGCATGTTTTAATTTATGTTTATGACCGTACAACTTGGGAAATCTACCAGGTGATTCGTCAAAACATCATCCCATAAGAAATCATTCTTTCCAAAACGATGGCGCTTAGACAACACCTTGCTCAAAAGCTCGAACAACGGCTTTCTCCTCAACAAATTCAGTTGATGAAGTTGTTACAGGTGCCAACGATGGAATTGGATCAGCGAATTAAACAGGAGCTGGAGGAAAATCCTGCACTTGAAGAAGGATTAGATGAGGTGGAGGATGATTTTGACCAAGATGAAGACTACGACGACCAAGATGAGTCCGAAGAAGAGTTCGATTTATCCGATTATTTAGATGACGATGCCGCGGATTACAAAACGCAAGCGAACAATCATTCAAAGGACGAAGAAGAACGTGTTATCCCATTATCGGGCGAACAATCGTTTCAGGAGAAATTAACGGAACAGTTGCACCTTTTATATTTGGATGATCAGCAGTTTACAATCGCCGATGTATTGATTGGGAATTTAGATGAATCCGGATATTTAAACAGGGAAATTGAGGCAATTGTCGATGATTTGGCCTTTTCCATGAACGTGGATGTGACGGAAAAAGAAGTCGTTGAAATCCTTCAGTTGATTCAAGAATTAGATCCAGCTGGAGTTGGGGCAAGAAACCTGCAAGAATGTTTGTTGCTGCAAATAAAACGAAAACAGGACGGTGACATTTCAAGGTATACGGCAAAGAAAATCCTTGAAAATCATTTCGAAGAATTCACGAAAAAACACTACGATAAAATCGCAAAAAAACTGGAAATTGATGAAATCGACCTGAAAGATGCGATGGATGAAATTCTAAAGTTGAATCCAAAACCAGGTGGATCCATGCGTGAATCTGCCAAGAATTATCAACAAATTATTCCTGATTTTACGCTCTTTGAAAGTGAAGGACGTTTAGAATTGGGTTTAAATGGCAGAAATGCTCCAGAGTTAAAAGTGAGCCGTGAATATGAATCCATGCTGCGTTCTTATGCAGAGGGTGCCAAATCATCCAAATCGGACAAAGATGCGCTTTCATTTGTGCGTCAAAAGTTGGACGGAGCTAAATGGTTTATTGATGCGATAAAACAGCGACAACAAACCCTTCTGTTAACCATGGGAGCAATCATGGATTACCAAGAGGCTTATTTTCTATCGGGTGATGAAACAAAACTTCGCCCAATGATATTAAAAGATATTGCAGATGTCATTGGCCTTGATATTTCCACCATTTCAAGAGTGGCAAATTCCAAGTTTGTACAAACGAATTATGGAATTTTTCCA
Source organism: Crocinitomicaceae bacterium (assembly GCA_030727405.1). Taxonomy (GTDB): domain Bacteria; phylum Bacteroidota; class Bacteroidia; order Flavobacteriales_D; family Crocinitomicaceae; genus UBA952. Next base: position 125,985 of record JANRBR010000023.1, read on the forward strand.
CTCAAGTACTTTTTCTCAGAATCCCTTTCAACCGATAGCGGAGAGGAAGTCTCAACAAGAGAAGTGAAGAAAATATTATCCGATGCGATTGAATCAGAAGACAAACATAACCCATTGACTGATGAAAAATTAATGGATTTGTTAAACGAAAAAGGGTATAATATTGCTCGTAGGACCGTGGCCAAATACCGCGAGCAATTAAACATTCCAGTGGCCCGAATGCGAAAAGAACTATAGGTATGAAAGCAATCTTAGCACATTTTTTTTCATGGGTATTTTTACCGCTTTTCATGCCGACTTATGGCATTATTCTGACAATGTATTTGCCTTCCATGCCGGATGACCTCAGTCATCCAACGATGTATCTGCTACCGACGGAAGTTAAAACGAAGTTGTTGCTATTGTTTTTCCTGTTCAGTGCCGCTGCACCAGGATTATCTTTTTTAGCCTTGCATCAGAAAAAGGTTATCACGACCATCGATATAGAAAACCAGCGAGAAAGAAACATTCCTTTATTGGTGATGATGGCTTATTCCTTAGTCCTGTTTTTGTTGTTTTTTATTAAGGCACCTGACGGAATCATCCCGGTTGGATTTTATGCATTGCCTTTGTCTGGCTTCATTTTAACCGCGGTTTTCATGGGAATAAACCGTTGGATTAAAATTTCCTTACATGCAGGCGGTGCAGGAATACTCGTTGGTTATTTACTTGCGTATTTCGTTGAGCAACAACAATTTGAATTATGGATTTTGCCTGTAGCAATCATCGCTTCTGGACTAACAATAGCAGCCAGGCTTTATTTAGACAAGCACCGTCCAATTGAAGTCTACTCTGGCTGGGTATTGGGAGTATTCCTCACCTTTTTCACGCATTATTTTTATTTGAAAGCCTTATGAAAGCACTTCACGTCATGTTAATTTCTATTGGACTTTTTTTTGTTTCCTGTGCAGATTTAAAAAAGGATGATCAAATGAAACGTATTGGTCAGCTTAAACAACGCATCGATCAAATTGAGCAAAAAAGAAAGGCAAATGAAATAGATACCTTGATGGCAATGAAAGTTTCCACAAATGCAGTCGAAATAAGGATAAAAACGTACCTCATTTTGGATACAATCAATTTGGTTTTGGGAAAAAAAATGGATGCTTATAAAATCATGCGAAGAAATTTAAAGCCATTAGGAAAGCAAAATAGCCAATTGAAAAATGCCTTGAAAGAAGAAGCACAAGTGTTGAAATCGCTGAAATTAGACATCAACAATGGATCGGGAAGCAGGGAAAAATACGAATCGTATATTTTATTCGAAAAGAACAAAATCAATCAAATTCAAGTCCTTTTGGATGAATACTTGAAATTAAAGCGGGAAACATTAAAAACGTACCATGAATTACATCCCGAATTAAATCAATTTTCCATTGAATTAATCAGAAAGAACAACCTGCAACAGCAATGAAATACATTCTAGTTATTCTTTTTTTCTGTTCAATTAACCTCAGTTATGGTCAAACTGAAACCGATATCCAGTTGGCTCAATACTATTATACGAACGGTGAATTTGATAAAGCGAGTATGTATTATGAGAAATTATATGCAACGGACCCATCCAAAGTCATATTCACTCGGTACTTCGAATGCCTAATGGAAATACAAGACTTTAAAACAGCAGAAAAAGTCATTAAGAAACAAGCCAATGCGAATAAAGCGGACCTCGAATTACAGGTCACATATGCACAATTTTATGAAGAGGTAAATGAAGGTTCGAAAGCAAAAAAAATCTACGAGGAAATATTGGAAAGCGTGAACAGTAATCCTGGGTTAACCATTCAGATTTACCAAGCGTTTATTGCAAGAGGAAAAGTAGAATATGCGAAAGCAACTTTAGATAAAGGAAGAAAATTGGCTCCGAGTTACCCTTTTAATTTTCAGTATGCGGATTATTATTCGCTCGCGGGAAACAAACCGGAAATGATGCGAGAGTACATCGACTATTTGGAGCTGCAACCCTCCATGAAAGAATCCATCCAACTCGCTATAAACAGCCGAGTGGACCTAAGTAAAAGTGAATCAGTTGATTTTGTTGCTTTAAAAGAATTGTTGATTGGTAAAACTCAAAAGCAGAACGCACCTTTGATTTATTCCGAAATGCTTATTTGGTTGTTTGTCCAAAATCAAAATTTCAATGGAGCATTGATCCAAGCACAATCAATTGATAAGCGCATACAAGGCGACGGTTCTCGCGTATATGATTTGGGGCTCATTTGTGTCGAAAATAAGGCCAATGACATTGCCCGTAAATGCTTTGATTATGTCATTTCTTTGGGGTCAAATCAACCCTTGTATTTTGAAGCGCAAAAGTCTTTGTTGAATACAAGATTTATCGAAATCACCACGAATAGAGCCTATTCTGAACAAGAAATTAGCGCAACCATTCAAGATTACAAGGCAGCACTAGAACGCCTCGGAAAATCAAGGTTTACCTTTCAAATCATTCTGGAACTTTCTCATATAAAGGCGTTTTATGGCAATCAAATTGAGGAGTCCATACAGGATTTAACACAACTTCTTCAAACACCTGGGTTAACGGATATGCAACGGGCTCAAGTGAAAATGCAATTGGCAGATGTGAATGTGTTGGGAGGTGATATTTGGGAAGCATCCTTGTTGTATATGCAAGTGGACACGGATTTTAAATTCGAGCCAATTGGGAACGAGGCAAAGTACAAAAACGCACGTGTTTTTTATTTTGATGGGGAATTTGATTTTGCACAGGGACAACTTGGTGTATTAAAAGAATCCACCTCTAAAATCATTGCAAACGATGCCTTGCAATTATCTGTCATGATCACGGATAACTATGGGCTTGATAGTAATTACCAAGTTATGATGTGGTTTGCTACAGCGGAGCGACTCATTGAACAACACCGTTATGATTCCGCTTTTGTGCTTTTTGACAGCATTCAAATCAATTTTCCTATGCACTCCTTGGCGGATGAAATCTTATTTCGAAAAGGAAAAGCAATGGAACAGCAAGGAAAATGGGTAGCTGCTGCCGAATTCTACAATGACTTATTGAAATTTCATTCCGATGATATATTAGGCGATGATGCCCTTTTTCGCTTGGCAGACATGGAAGAAAACCAATTTCAAAACAAAGAAAAAGCGCTTGAATATTACAAGCGCTTAGTGATTGATTTCAAAGGAAGTTTGTTCTCCACGGAGGCCAGAAACCGCATTCGTATATTACGAGGCGATGCGAACATCGACACGGAAGAACTATGATTTAGTTCAAATCTGGCATTTCTCTTGTGAATGCAGGAATTCCTGTTACATCCATTCCTGTAATTAACAAGTGGATATCGTGTGTTCCTTCATAGGTAACTACTGACTCAAGATTTGCCATGTGACGCATCATTGAGTACTCACTTGTGATTCCCATTCCACCGTGTATTTGACGGGCTTCGCGAGCAATATTTAAGGCAATTTCTACATTGTTTCTTTTCGCCATGGAAATCTGAGCAGAACTTGCTTTTCCTTCATTCCGTAATTGTCCAAGACGCAAAGTAAGCAATTGTGCTTTGGTGATTTCAGTAATCATTTCGGCTAATTTCTTTTGAATTAACTGAAAGGCTCCAATTGGAACATTGAATTGTGTTCTTTCTTTTGAATAACGCAAAGCTTGATCGTAGCAATCCATGGCAGCACCAAGCGCACCCCATGCGATGCCAAATCGTGCAGAGTCTAAGCAGCTTAAAGGCGCACCTAAACCAGATCTTCCTGGTAAAATATGGGATTTTGGAACTTTTACATTATCGAAAATTAATTCACCCGTTGCAGATGCACGAAGCGATAATTTTCCGTGCATTTCAGGTGTAGAAAAACCTTCCATTCCACGTTCTACTACAAGTCCATGAATCCGTCCAGTTTCGTCTTTTGCCCAAACCACGGCGATGTCCGCAAATGGCGCATTTGAAATCCACATTTTGGCACCATTCAAGATAACATAATCACCAGCATCTTTAAAGTTGGTAATCATACCACCAGGATTTGATCCGTGATCTGGCTCCGTTAAGCCAAAACAACCCATCATTTCACCGGTAGCCAATTTAGGTAAGTATTTTTGTTTTTGCTCCTCGGAACCGTATTTCCAAATTGGATACATGACAAGAGATGATTGAACAGATGCCGTTGAACGCAATCCTGAATCACATCTTTCTAATTCTTGCATAATTAAACCGTAAGAAATATGATCCAAACCTGGCCCGCCATATTCCTCCGGGATATAGGGTCCAAAAGCACCAATTTCCCCTAATCCTCTTAACAAATGCATGGGAAAAGTGGCCTTCTCATAATGCTCATCAATTATTGGAGAAACCTCTTTTTTTACCCAAGCTCTAGCCGCATCGCGTACCAATTTGTGTTCGTCGGAAAGAAGGTCATCCATTCCGTAGTAATCCGGGTGTGTAAACAAATCTGTTTTCATAAGTTACTAGTTTGAGGACAAAAGTAAGTAAATAATAAAATGTCGACCCCATTCATTTTTGAATTAATTTTGTAAAACATGATTTTAACATTAATAGGTCAATTTGAATTAACCGAGCGGGACACCCAATTAAGTAGTTACTTATTGGTCATTGTTTTGTTGGGCTTTGCTTTTGTGGGAGTTGCCCGTGTAGCTCAGCCCGATTTAATTGCCCAGACGTTTTCTGGTTTTTTCAAAATGAAACGGGTTGAAAATTCGGGATTTGATGGCTCTAAACTTCAACCGAGTATGACCGCATTGATCATTCTAAACTACATTATTTCATTGTCCTCCTGTGTTTTTTTATCCTTATTTCATGAAAGCAATGTTCTATCTACGATAGGAATAGCTCTCTTAATTGTTGGTTCCATTACCTTGTTGCAAATGCTTAATTTTCGACTCATTTTTTTACTGACAGGGGAACGACAAGTACTCGAAGCAACAAGCATTGTCAATAAACAAATTTGGTCATTTGGTGGATTTATTTACCTTGCCTTGGCTTTCTTGTGGATTTTAAATCAAGAACATCGCTCTTTTTTTACAGAGGTGTTCATCGTTGTTTTTTTCATACTGTTTTTGTGGCGGGTGATTAAAGGACTTAGAAGTGCTCTGCAATTAAGATATAAATGGTATTATTTAATTTTGTATCTTTGCACTCTAGAAATTTTACCATTGTTGATTTTAAGTAAATTAGCATGGAATTATTTCGGAGTAAATGATTTGGAAATTATCCGCTAAAAACAACGAAACTTGGCCATAAATACAATTTTAGTTTCGCAGCCGAAACCAGAAGGAGACAAGTCTCCCTATTACGATTTAGCTGAAAAGTATAAATTGAAAATAGACTTTCGTCCCTTTATCAAAGTAGAGGGAGTTGACCCGAAGGAATTTCGAGCGCAACGAGTAAACTTACCTGAACACACATCCATTATTTTAACGTCAAAAGTAGCTGTTGACCATTTTTTTAGAATAGCCGAAGCAACCCGATTTGAGGTGCCAGACACCATGAAATATTTCTGTATCACAGAAGCGGTAGCCTTGTACCTTCAAAAATATGTGACGTACCGAAAGCGAAAAATCTTTTTTGGTAAGCAAACCATCGATGAATTAGCTGAATTAATGAAGAAGCACAAGAATGAAAAATTCTTACTTCCTTGTACTGATATTCTTCGCGATAACATTCCTTTAACGCTGGAACAACAAAATATTCCTTTTACAAAAGTGACCCTGTACCGTACCGTCGCATCCGATTTATCCGATTTGGAAGACGTTTACTACGATATGTTGGTCTTTTTTAGTCCGGGTGGAATCGAATCTCTCTTCAAAAACTTCCCTGACTTTAAACAGAACAACACGGCGATAGCTGCCTTTGGACCAACAACGGCTAATGCCGTGATAAAGAATAATTTGCGCCTAGATGTTCACGCCCCTCATCCGAAAGCACCTTCTATGGTTGGAGCCATTGAATTGTTCATCAAGGACCAATTAAAAAAGAAATAAACTTTCTTTAAAAATTCCGTTATTCTGCTTTTTTTTCTTCGTGGATTCTTATTATATTTACCCAAACTTAAATTTTAATTCATGAAAAAACTATTATTCTCAGCGTCTTTGTTTTCTGCGTTGATGGCTAATTCTCAAATTCTCACAGAGAATTTTGAAGGAGGAGCACTTCCAGCAGGATGGTCAAAAACACAAAGTACTCCATCTGTAGGATGGGAGTTCGGAGCAAATTTATCAAGCCAATATTGGGCAGTGCCTTCTCATACGAAGTATGCTGCGTCGAATGATGATGCACACGATACGCAAGCTGCAACAGCAAATCTTGCAGACAAAGATCGTTTGATCACACCACCACTTGATTTAACAGCTCAAACGGCAGTTGCACTTAAATTCGATGCTTTCTATACGGGAGTTTATGGTTCTGAAGCAACGGTGGAAGTAAGTACAAATGGTGGTACAACATGGACAACCATTTTCACTTTGGATCCAAGTGCTGCATGGCAAAATAACATAGCGACTAACCTTTCTGCATATGCAGGACAGAACAATGTTTTGGTTGCTTTCCGTCACAACGATGGTAATGCATGGGCAGATGGTTTTGCAATTGACAACGTAAGTATCTACGCTCCACCTGCAAATGATGCAAAAATCAATAGCATTGCATTGAACCGTTATGGAGTGATCAATACGAATTCAAACCTTGTTCTTAATGTAACAAATTTAGGTTCAAGTACGATTTCAAACTTAACTATTGATTGGAATGATGGAACATCTCATAGCCAAGTAATCAATGTGAGCATTGCTCCTTTTGCAACGATGGATGTAACACACCCAACAGCATTGAATTATTCTACAGCTGTTGAGAAAACAATCGCAATAAATATCACAGCTGTAAATGGTGGTGTGGATGCGGATGTTTCTAATAACACAGGAAGCAAATTATTCAACTCTTTAAGTCAATCTTCTCCTAAGAAGGTGGTGATTGAAGAAGGAACAGGAACATGGTGTGGATGGTGCCCTAGAGGTGCTGTTGCAATGGAACAAATGTACCAAAATCACCCGAATGATTTCATCGGAATCGCTGTTCATAATGGTGATCCAATGACGGTAACTGAATACGATAACGGAACAGATCTTTCTGGATACCCAGGGTGTAACGTTGACCGTGCATTGTTAGACGAAAGTGTAAGTGCTAACTTATTTGAAAGCTACTACCAAGAGCGTATCGGTTTAGCAGTACCTGCTGGTCTTTCTATGACAGTGTCTGGAACTACAAGTAAAACAATCAACGTTTCTGCTACGTTTAGAACAGTATTTGCAAGTGCTAACTACCGTTTAGGTGTGGTAATCATTGAAGACAATGTTACCGGTACTGCAAGTGGTTACAACCAAACAAACTCTTATGCGGGTGGTGCAAACGGGGCAATGGGTGGATATGAATCACTTCCTAATCCAGTTCCAGCTGCAAGTATGGTATATGACCATGTTGGACGTGCATTGTTAGGTGGTTTTGCTGGACAAGCAAACTCTGTACCAACAACAATTACAGACGGACTTGCAGCAAGTTATACTTTCAACTACACCATTCCTTCAACAAGTAACTCTGCAAACATGTCTGCAGTTGCTTTATTGATTGACAATGCTACAGGAGAAATTGTAACAGCTGAGAAAACATCATTGAGCGCGGCTAACGTAAATGAATTGGAAACAATTGGTTTAAATGTTTACCCTAACCCAGCTTCAGGAGCAGTGAATGTTTCTTTTGAAGCAAACAATGGTGATTTTGTTATTACCTTAACGGACCTTCAAGGTCGTGTGATTTCTTCTAAAGAAATGACTAACTTGAATGGTTCTCAAGTAGTAACATTCTCTACGGAGGATGTTGCTTCTGGAAGTTACATTGTTACTGTTGCTACAAACGGTACGAAAACAACTAAAAACGTTGTGATTAAATAATCATATATACGATTTGGAAACGCCCTCAATCGAGGGCGTTTTTTTTTGACTTTCATTTTCTATGTTCATTCCATTAACCGACGAATCACCAACGAATCTGCCAGAAAAGTTTACTTTTCCATTCTACTATCATCCTCATCCAGTTGCAATGCTCGCCGTTTCTGAACTTCAAAAACGCTTGGTTGAAGCGGATTTTCATCATGATTTTGGAATCGATAATACCATTAGGGCAGGGGCAATTGGGAAAATGTTTGGTGTGCTAGTAGTTCAGAAACCATCTGGTGAAATTGGTTATTTGGCAGCGTTTTCGGGAAAATTAGGCAATTCCAATCACCATGCTGGATTCGTTCCTCCTGTATATGATCTTTTAGACGAAAAAGGATTTTTTCGGAAAGAAGAGGCGGAAGTGAATGACTTAACCATCGAACTTCAAGGATTGGAGAATGACCCTGAATACCGTATTTTATTAAAGGAAGTTGTACAATGTCAGTTATCATTTAATGACTGGGTCAGCAAAGAAAAGCAGTCGCTTAAATGGGCAAAGAAAATCCGTCAAGAGAAAAGAGATGCCTTCGATCAAGATAATCAAAGTGCCTACCTCCGTTTAATAGAGGAATTGAAGCATGAAAGCATTCATCAGCAGCTTGCCTTCAAAAGAGCTCAACAAATAAAACAAGTTGAACTTGAAAAAATCTTGGGCAAATTAGCCATCAAGGAAAAAGAGATTCAAGACCTAAAAGAAAAGCGTGCAGTAATGTCCGCGTCCATTCAAAACCGAATTTTTCAGTCTTACACATTTCTAAATCCAGCGCTAGAACAGAAAAGTTTACTTGATATTTTCAAGGACACACCTTTTAAAACACCTCCAGCTGGTGCCGGTGAGTGTGCTGCACCTAAATTGCTGCAATATGCTTTTTTGAATCAATTGAAACCTATTGCAATGGCTGAATTTTGGTGGGGAATGTCTCCAGATTCTGAGATAAAGGTTCACCGTGAATATTATCCAGCTTGCAGAGGTAAATGCGAACCCATACTTTCACATATGTTGAAAGGAATCGAAATGGACGTGAATCCGATGAGTATAAATCCTGCAGAAGGGAAAGATCTTCCAATCCTTTACGAGGATGATTATTTGCTTGTAGTCAATAAACCAGCAGAATTTTTATCCGTTCCAGGCAAGACAATTGTCGATTCTGTACAAACGAGAATTCATCAAAAATACCCAGGAGCTACGGGACCTCTATTGGTACATCGATTAGATATGTCAACTTCGGGAATAATCCTCATTGCTAAAAAGAAAGACATTCATGAATCCTTGCAGAAACAATTTCTAAAACGTACAGTCGAGAAACGTTACGTTGCCTTATTACAGGGATATGTGAAATCCACTCAAGGTGAAATTCAACTTCCACTTCGCGTGGATTTAGAAGACCGTCCTAGGCAATTGGTGTGTTATGAACACGGAAAGCATGCCTTGACAAAATTTGAGGTGATAGAACGTACGAAAGGACACACACGGGTTTATTTTTATCCGCATACCGGACGAACGCATCAATTGCGTGTCCATGCTGCTCATGCAAGTGGTTTAAACGCTCCAATCATAGGAGATGATCTCTATGGTCAAAAAGCAGATCGATTGTGCTTACATGCAGCATTCTTGAGTTTTTGGCATCCAATCACAAAAGAACGAATGGAAATCTCTTGTCCAGCGCCTTTTTAAATCGCTTTTTCCACCCAATCGCCGTTTTCTTTGATGAGGTCTATTAATGCATCCACGGCTTCTTCAGCGGCGACATTTTTGCGTACGACCGTTTTCTCTTTGTACAAATGAATTTTACCTGGACCAGTTCCAACATAACCATAATCGGCATCTGCCATTTCACCAGGTCCATTGACGATGCATCCCATGATGCCAATTTTAATTCCTTTCAAATGGGAAGTCCTTTCCCGAATTTTAGCAGTTGTTTCCTGTAAATCAAACAAGGTTCTTCCACAGGATGGACATGATATGTACTCTGTTTTGGAAATCCGCGTCCTTGTCGCTTGTAGGATACCAAAAGTTGTGGAGTTGATGAGTGTGTGAGGTTGAGATCCTTTAATCCACAATCCATCTCCGTATCCATCAATTAATACCGAACCGGCATCGCTCGATACATTCAATTGAAATTTCTCTTGATCTATTTCAGGTGAATCAAACTGAAGGATGACAGGAATCCTCGTTTTCATTGCATTTAATTGACTGAAAAACCGTCTAAATAATTGAGTTTTATTATCGAACTTCGTTGATAAAACAAGAATTAAATGAGGGAATTCTTGCAAATTTTCCGGGATTTCTTCTTCGGCATAAAGGGATAAAAATGCTTGCTGATCAGCAGATATTTCTGCTAACTGTTCTTTTTTAATCAATGGATAAAACCCTTGTTTAACACTGAAATGATCTTTCCAATTGGAATAATCACAAATGACACCCAAAGTTCCAGGAACTTCAAAAGACAAGGAATTCGACCCAATGTACACGTAATCTGCGGCAAGATCTTGAAGGTTCCATTTATCCAATGAAACGGAATATGTATAACCAAAACCGTAGAAATTTGCTGGGATAATCTCTGATTTTTCGGACATATCTGCTATGACAACAGGAACGTGTTTACCACCAATGTTGTGAATCTCTGAACTATCTCGCTTTTGGTATTCAAATGGATTGTGTGCTAGCGATTCAGCTTTCTCAATTATAGGGAATACGTTTTGACTTTTGTATTTTTCCGCCAATTTTCGAGCAACAGGGATTTCAAATTCTGGCTCTTCGGTAAGGGAAACACGAATGGTATCTCCAATCCCATCTTCTAGCAATGCGCCAATACCTACTGCGGATTTAATCCGTCCGTCTTCACCATCTCCAGCCTCTGTTACGCCCAAATGCAAAGGATAACAACGCCCATTTTTCAACATGCGGTGCACTAACAAGCGGTATGCTTGTACCATCACAAGCGTATTGCTTGCTTTCATCGAAATGACAAGCGAGTGGTAATCGTTTTTTTCGCAGATTTGAATAAATTCCATTGCAGATTCAACCATTCCCTCAGGAGTGTCACCATAACGGCTTAAAATCCGATCGGACAAGGAACCATGGTTCGTTCCAATGCGCATAGCCGTTCCATGTTCTTTACACAGCAGTACGAGTGGAGTAAATTTTGCTTCAATGCGCTCCAGTTCGGCTGAGTAACTTTCGTCCGTGTAATCTATTTCTTCAAACTTCTTTTTATCGGCATAGTTTCCTGGATTCACGCGTACTTTTTCAATTAATTTCGCGGCGATTTCTGCAGCGTTTGGAGTAAAGTGAATATCTGCTACTAATGGAACATGGTATCCAAGTGCTGCTAGTTTTGCATGTATTACTCCCAGGTTCTCAGCTTCGTTTTTACTGGGTGCAGTCAAACGAACCAACTCACAACCAGCTTCAATCATGCGAATGCTTTGAGCAATAGACCCTTCGGTATCCATGGTGTCTGTGGTCGTCATTGACTGCAAACGGATGGGTTGATTCCCGCCCAAATGTAAATCACCAATACGAATTTCTAAGGTTGGAAGTCGCTTGCGGTTAAATGGGTCAATGCAATAGGTTGGATTCATGAATGTTGGTCTAAGTAAGCATAACAAAAGTACGTATAGTTTGTTTTTTAAATTGGGATTTTGGTGTGATATTTGTTTCACTGAAATTTAAAAAATAACCATGCGCATTTTAAATTGGGTTTTACTTGTAACGATTTTAGGATCATTCATGTCATGTGAAGATGCTGAAAAGAAAGCATCAAAGAAGAATAGTCAAACGAAAGCGGTGATTCAGCGCACCCATGCCGTCAAAAATCAACTAGAAACTGATAAGCAAACGCGACGAATCATACCACCTGAAATCCCTCGTTTGCCATTTGATCCATATGATCCAGAGCCAGGATACGAGCCAACTCCTTATTATTTTGGAGAACCAACTGTACCCTATCCAATAATTGAACCAATCAAGGTAAACGAAGATACCATTTTTGATTTCGCTTCCATCATGCCGGAATTTCCCGGTGGACAGCAAGCATTCATGAATTATATAAGTTCCAATTTGATTTATCCGGAAATAGCTAAAGAGATCGGATTGGAAGGAAAAGTAATCGTGAGTTTTGTCGTTTTTGAGGATGGCACCATTCATGAAGCAACCATTCTTCGTGGAATAAAAGGAGATGGATCTTGTGATAAAGAGGCATTGCGTTTGATCAATCAGATGCCAAAATGGATTCCAGGAAAAAGAGAAGGCGGTGAGCTGGTAAAAGTTCGGGTGAAAATACCCGTGATGTTCAAATTAAATTAGGAAACAATAGGGATTTCAATGTGGAAAGAAGTCCCTTCGTTTTCTTTGGATTGAAAGGAAACTTTTCCACCGTGTTTCTCGACGATTTGCTTAACAAGCGACAACCCAATTCCACTGCCAGATGATTTCGTCGTAAAATGAGGCGTAAAAATTCGTGTCGATTCTTCCATAGAAATCCCACAGCCATTATCACGTACTTCAATGCAACAGTAGTTGTTTTCTTTTGTGATGTTTATCTGTATGACCCCATCCGACTTTCCACTCAATGCCTGTTGGGCATTTTGGATTAAATTGACCAATACTTGAATCCATAAATTTCGATCAACTTGCACAAAAATGGAACTCGATTCAGGATTAAAATCAATGGCAATCTGACTTTCATTTTCATAAAGCGAAAGTACTTTTTCGACCATTTCAACGATATTCTCGCGCTTTAAAATGGGTTCAGGCATCTTCGCAAAATTTGAGAATTCATTAGCCATTCTGGTCAAACCATCCACTTGTTCAATAATGGAATGCAATACACGATTTAATTGTTCCGCTCCACCTTCTTTTTCAGGATCATAGCTACGGAGCAAGTGTTGAATACTCAACTTCATTGGCGTAAGAGGATTCTTGATTTCATGTGCAATTTGCTGCGCCATTTCACGCCAAGCCATTTCACGTTCGGTTGATGCCAAACGATGTGCGGCCATCTGTAATTCGTCCAATTTTTCGTTGTACGCTTGAACAATGGCACCAATTTCGTCTTTTTGCTGGTAGTTTATGTGCTTATTCTCCTTCCCAAATTGAATATTAGACATATGTTTCTTTAAAAGAATCAAAGGTGAAATCAACCAATTCGAAACCATTAAACCAATGAGAACGGATAATGCCAAAAGTAAAATAAAGACATTAATGATCGATGTAACAAAGGTTTCAATTTGATTTTCGTAGTCTCTTTGTCGGCCAAAATATGGTAAGTTGACGAAACCAATAACGTGTTGATTTCCACTGTAAATGGGTAAATAGGAGGAAATAAAAGAAAGGCTACCAATCTCTTCTAAATGCGAAAATGAACTTTTCTTATGATCAATTAATTCATTGACCGCCCTTGGATTCATTTGTTCACTGATGAGGCCTAGATCAAAAAGTTTTGGCCTGGAACTAGCAATGAGATAACCACTATTATCATAGACATTTAAGTCAGTATGAAAAACAAGCGATAATTTGTTCAGCCTGCTTTGTAAATATGATCGATCCGTTTGTACCGATAAATTTGCATCTCCCGTTATTTTCGATCGTAATTCTTCTTGAATGGAACTCAATTTATCTTGGATGTTTTTTCGGGTGTAATCTTCATATTGTTGTCCAACGAAAACACCACTACCTATCCCATAAAGCAACAAGGACAATACAAGTACAAGAACAAAAGCAATTTGTATTTTAAACGCAAAAGAAAAATGGAGGCCTTTTAGGACCGCCCTTCCATTCATCAAATAGATGATGATCGATAGAATGCCCCAAAAGCAGAACACATAGGCAAAAGAAGTAAGGTAATCAAACCAACTTTTGGTTTGTCCGGACAGAATGATTGCATTTTCCCTTGTTTTCCGATAATAATAATGATTAAATCCATCTTTTTGAAAGGAGCCTTCTACATGATTTGGAGGGATAAAGGACCCCAAAATAACAGGAAAATTAAAGGATCCAGATTGGTGGATTAAACGTCCTTCTGAATATTTGGCAATGGAATATTCTTCCAATTCCCGCAATACATTTGCTTTGTCTGAAATGAGCAATCTTGGAAACCCAATTTCTTCTGGAATGCGTTTCGATTTGAGTCGAATAGAGAGGTAAATGGAAGTCGAATAAAGTGGGATTTCCTGCCAGATGATGTATGAAAGTCCTGACTTTTCAGTTGGCATGAAATACATGGAGGGTTCGATGTCCGATTTGGACCCGAAATTTGATATGAGCGATTGTGTTAATTGAAAGCTTATTGTGTCTTTTGAAACAAGAGATGTGCCATTTTTGGAAAAAACATCAAAGCTTAAATCATAGCCGTCCCATATGCCATGAAAGTATCTTTTTTCTAAAATACTTGCGATCGTACTCGGCAAAAGTTTGTTTTGAGCGGTATCTGAAAACGGGAGAAAAACGGGGTCTTTTATCAAATCTTCCTTTGACTCTAAAAATTCTATTTCCAAGTTAACATCCCTTTCGGTAGCCAATTTTTTGGCATAAATTGCCCTGTTTTCTAGTTCTTTTTGTTGATGGCTGCTAATTAATTCATGAACAAATACCATTGAAAAGAGACACAACAACAACAACTGAAAAGAAAATTGCTGAAGAGACTCCTTTCTTTTGTAAAATATATGATTGATCAACATCACCATTCCTGGTGTGAATATTGCCAAGGGGGAACTACCTTCTGAACTTAAGACGAAAGCATAAACGGATGTAGCGATGGCTGTGGCCAATAATAAGGCCCATCCTTTTACCCCCAAATCATAGAATCTGCTGATGATTCCAAAAGTGATTTTCTGAAAACTAAGAAAGAATAGACCTATGATGGAAAAGAACACGAATGAATCGCTATTTAACTCAAAAAACTGATTAAAATTTAAGGGGATATTTGAATGGATGACAACCATTTTGATTAAAAAAACAATGGTCATCCAAACACCAAAAACAGCAAAGAATTGAATCCATAAAAACCACAAGGTTTTAATGGCATGGAATGATTTGAAAAGCACGAGAAATCCAAAAACGATGAATAGCGCATTGATGCAAAAGTCAATATAACTTGGGAACCATTCATTGTAGGCGAATAAGTCAGCCGAAAGGAAATGAGCATGTTCAAAAATCAGGTCGAGCGACACTTCATATAGCAGGATTCGAGCGCATAAAAGCCCCAAGAAAAATACCCACTTTCCTATTTTAAGCTCAGAGACTTCCTCGTAAATACCGTATAATAAACTAATTACTGCCAATACCAACAAGGGTAAAATAAACCAAGAATTTATTGGTTTCTCATGTTGATTCGGAATAACAGAAAAACAGTATTTTTTTGCCTTGTTGAAGATCGGGTGTCCTCGGCTTACATCAAGTGATACCTTAAAACTTCCTGTCCCAAAAATGGGATTCGCTTGGGAGGAAATGAATTCATTTTCATAAGGGTATTCATTTGCAATGCAATAAGATGCGCAACACACATCCGATCCTTTTTGATAGACTTCACCATAGTACCAACCATTTTGTAATTGAAGGAAACCACTCGCTGGGAATTGAGGACTTGAATATGGTGAAACGGGTACCTTATTAGTATTCCATTTAATTAATTCCTCATTCCGATAGATATGAATTTGTGTCCTTGAATTGACCGGCAGACTACCATAGCGTTGAAAGTAATGAAGTGTTTGTTGTGCATTTTCCTTCATTTTTTCTTCTTGAAGAAGGAAAGTAGCTTGGATTTTTTGGTAGGCAATACCTTGACTTTTTTCTTGGCTAATTTGAATATAGGCAAGAACGCAAAATGCCAAAAAAGCAAGTATAAAATACTTGTATCTTAGGGCAATATGTCCCCACTTTATCATGTATTAATGCCCAACTTGGTATGCAAGGAAAGTGCTTTGTGTAATGCATCAAAATCTTCATCAGCACGGTGGTCATTCCGAAAAATAAAATGCGCTTGGGGCTTGTATGGTTCAATAAAGTTCTGGTAGCATGGGAGTACATGATGGTCCCATTGATAGATGATTTCCGAGCGCTTGTATCCTCTTGTTTCTTGATCGCGGTAAATCCGACGATCTAACTGAGTTTTATGATCAACATCAACAAAAATACTGAAGTCTAGTTTTTCAAATACTTTTTCGTAATGGAACAAAAATAAGCCCTCCACAATTAACACTTCACTGGGTTGAATGGTCAACAAGACGTTTTTATTGGGTGGAGCATTAAAAAAATATTCTTTGACCTCAATTGGGTTTCCGGAAACAAGTTGATGTAAGTCATTCTCCAATTGGACTTGATTTAAGGCTCCAGGTAAATCGAAATTTACCTTTCCATTTTCATCCAATGCTTGCATCTCTATGGGATGGTAATAATTATCCATGGAAAAAACAGAAGGTATTACCTCGCCAAATGATTCTGACAACCTTCTTAGTAGCGTTGTTTTACCTGCACCACTACCTCCACAAATTCCTACTACAAATGGTTTTTTTCTCATTTTTGTACCTTCATACAAATATACAATTTGTCTGCTTGGTTTTTAGTTCAAAAACAAGTGCGAATGAAAGAAAAATTGTAACTTTCCTCTTAATTATTTCAACTCTTATGAAAAACAGACGATTCTTATTGCCTTTTTTATTCCTTGCTTTGGGTCTGAATGCTCAGCTTAAATTAGGGGAGAAGGCCCAAATGCTAGATGATCAACTTCAAAGCACGATCAGTGAAACAACGTCCATAAATGATTCAAAGAGGGATAATGGCATTCTTGTCATCTTCTCCTGTAATACGTGCCCATTTGTGGTAGGCACAGACGATTTTCCCGGCTGGGAACGGCAATACAACGATCTTTTTGACTTTGCAACTCAGTTAAACATCGGAATGATATTAGTGAATTCCAATGAAGGAAAGCGTCAAGGTGCGGATTCCTATGAAGAAATGTTGGCACATGCCAATGCTCAACAATACAAAATGCCCTATGTAGTAGATGTCAATTCGTCTCTAGCGAATAGCTTTGGCGCAAAAACCACGCCCCATGTCTTTATGTTAAATTCAGAAATGGAATTGGTTTATACGGGTTCAATCGATAATATTTGGGATAAAGAACGAAAAGAGGACATCCCATACTTGAAAACAGCCATGAATGAATTGGCTAACCACAAGAAAATTAAAAAGAATGCTACTCCTCCAAAAGGATGTAGCATAAAACGTACGACAAATTAATTTAGAAATCATGAGAAAAATTTGGACTATATCTTTAGCGTTAATTACTTTTCAAAGTTTCGCTCAACAAGGTGACGGATTTAAAAAATCCTATAAGGCAAGTGTTCAATTAAAAGAAATTAATAAGGTTTCTTTTCCCGAGCCGGATTTGTCGGCATTGAAAGCTGAAGACGCATTAGTGGATGGAACAGGTTCCGCACCATGGAGATTTGGCTGGAACAATTACACTAACTTAAATACGGAAAATGCAGGATCATGGACGACACTTCCAAATGGTGATCGAATTTGGCATGTATTGCTAGAATGTGAAAACGCTTTAACAATCAATTTAACATTTGATCAAACCGTCATTCCGGAAGGAAACGAGTTGTATGTCTTCAATCCAGAGAAAGATTTCATTCTGGGGAATTTTACTTCGAATCACCTCTATCAAGGACAGTTAGGAACGGAATTGGTTCCAGGAAGTCGCTCTATCGTTGAATATTTTGTTCCTAAAAACAATCCTCAAGGCCATGTTCAAGTTTCCGTTGTAACACATGGTTACCGTACTTCACAAGAATTCCAAAACAAGGCATTTGGCAGTTCTGGGTCGTGTAATAGAAATGTCAATTGTTCCGAAGGTGGACCTTGGGTGCAAGAGCGAAATGCAGCGGTAATGTTGGTTTCAGGCAGCAATGGATTTTGTTCAGGTTCTTTAATTAACAATACATTAAATGATGGTAAACCTTACGTGTTAACAGCAAACCACTGTTATAGTAATCCTGCTTCTTGGATTTTTCGTTTTCAATGGCAATCACCAGATTGCAATAATCCAGCGTCCTCTCCGTCATTTATGTCTTTGTCGGGCGCTGTTTTAAGGTCTCGCGCTTCAGCTTCGGACTTTTGCTTGGTAGAAATCACCGGTGGACTGACAGCTGGAACAGTGCCAGCTACTTACACTCCGTATTTTTCTGGCTGGGATTGTTCTGGAAACACTCCAGCATCGGGGGTAGGAATACATCATCCATCGGGAGACATTAAAAAAATATCCTTTGAAAATGATCCATTAATCTCTACATCATTTGGAGGTAGTCCAGCAAATAGCCATTGGGGGGTAACAACTTGGGATAGTGGCGTAACAGAAGGAGGTTCGTCCGGCTCTCCATTGTATGACCAAAATCACAGAATTATTGGTCAATTGCATGGCGGTGCATCTGCTTGTGGCGCCGCAAGTTTATCCGATGAATATGGAAAGGTAAGTGTATCCTGGGAGCCTGTAGGAAGCAATTCAACCAATCAATTGAAGTTCTGGTTAGACCCAAATAATGCTGGAGCACAATTCATTAATGGTTTTGATCCGGCAAATCCAAATGGCGCTCAATTAGATGCAGGATTGTCCAATCCGGTATTTGATTTGGATGTGTTTTGTGGAACCAACTATACGCCAAAAGTGACCATAACCAATTCAGGAACAAGTACTTTAACCTCAGCGGTAGTGACTTATTCCATCAATGGTGGAGGAAATCAAACGTATAACTGGAGCGGATCCTTGTCTCAATGGCAAACAGAGGTCATTTCGTTGCCAAGTTTAAATTTAGCTGCGGGGGATCATACTTTGAGTACTTCGGTTTCTAGTCCAAATGCAGGTATTGACCAGAACACGACAAATGACGTGGCGAACACAGTTTTTACTTTGGAAGCGATAGATCAAACAATGGGATTATTGAAGGTAGCCTTGCTCACGGATGATTACCCGGATGAAACTTACATGGAATTGACTTCGAGCAATGGAACAGTCGTTTGGTCTGAAGGAAATGAAAGTTTTGTTGGAAATTATGGAACGGGAAATAGTCCAGCTCCAACAGATCCAACATCTCCTTTTGCGGCTAATACAAGTTACACATTTGACATTCCAATTTCCTTACTCGATTGTTATACATTTACTATTTATGACTATTACGGAGATGGACTTGGAGCGGCACAATGGGGAGGCTCAAATGTGGATGGTGAATTGACTTTAATGAACCAATCAAGTGCTATTTTATACACCTTGGCACCTGCTGACTTTGGAGCTTCTGCATCAAACATCGTTAAAAACAATGACGATTCAGGAATGAACGAACTTGACTTGTTACATTGGACCCTTTATCCTAATCCGGCAAATGACTTATTGAATGTTTCCATTAAAAATGGACAAGCAACAGAAGTCATCATCATGGACTTGTATGGTAAAACGGTATTGAAACAATCAATATCGGAAAATCAGGCTCAGGTAAACACGTCAAACTTGGCCATTGGCTCTTATTTCATGCGTGTTTATTTTGGGAATGGACAAAGCTCTGTCAAGTCATTTGTTAAACGTTAATTACCCATAGGAATGGCAGGAATTTATGTGCACATTCCTTTTTGTAAGAAGCGATGTACTTATTGTGATTTTCATTTTTCGACTACTTTTTCGACCTATCGGGAGAAATTGATTCAGGCTATTTGCCGAGAATTAAGCTTAAGAAGTTCAGAATTAACGAATGTCCCTATACAATCACTCTATTTTGGTGGTGGAACCCCCAGTTTATTAACTGCGGAGGAACTTCGGTCCATTGTACATAGTGCTCGATTGAATTATCAATTGCTTGAACATGCTGAAATTACCTTTGAAGTGAATCCTGAGGATGCGAACGTAGATAATTTAAAGGCATGGAAAGACGTAGGGATTAATCGTTTGAGCATCGGCTTGCAATCGTTCCAAGCTTCTGATTTATCATGGATGAACCGATCACATTCCACGGACGAAGGAGAAATGGCGGTTCGAATGGCCCAAGAACAGGGTTTCGACAACATTAGCATTGATTTGATTTACGGACTTCCAGATCTTTCCAATGAACAATGGTTACATCATTTAGAGAGGGCTCTTCAATTAAATGTTCAGCACATTTCCGCCTATTGTTTAACGATTGAATCAAAAACCGCATTGGAACATTTTGTTAATAATGGAAAATTGAAACGTCCAACAGAAGACCAACAAGGGGAGCAGTTTGATCTTTTGGTTCGTACATTAAAACAAGCAGGGTTCGAACAATACGAAATTTCCAACTTTGCCAAGGATCAAAAGTATGCAAGACATAATTCGTCCTATTGGAACTTTACTTCGTATGTCGGGGTTGGACCAAGCGCCCATTCGTTTAATGGAAATCAAAGACGGTGGAACATAGCGAACAATTCAAAATATTACCAGCAAGTTGGCAAGGACGACGATTGGTTTGAGGAGGAAACATTATCGCCTACAGAAAAGTGGAATGAATTTTTTCTAACAGGATTGCGCACAAAATGGGGAGTGCTGAATGAAAACATAGAAGATTTGGGCGGAATGACTGCGGACGAACACAAGTTGTTGACCACATACGTGGAAACAGGATTCATCTTTGAAGAAGTGGATCGTTTGGTTTTAACTGAAAAAGGAAAATTACAGGCCGACGGAATCGCCTCCGCTTTTTTTCGCTTGGACTAAGATTCTAGTTTTCCAATGAAAATGGCATTTCCATCCACTCGGATAGGGCGTTTCAAAAAGGTATATTCATCTAATATGTACTGGCGAATTTCCATTTCGGAAAGTTGCTTATCCTTTAAGCCGAGCGTTTTGTATTTGATGGCTCTTTTGGAAAACAGGGCCTCGTAAGACCCTGCTATTTCCTTCATGAAATCTAAGTCTTTCGCTTGGATTCCTTGTGTTTTAATATCGATGATTTCATAGGCATTGCGATCTTCGAATGCCTTGATGAGTTTACGACAATTGTCACAAGTGTTTAATTGATAAATTCGTTTCACGAACAGAATTCATCGTAAGCAGCAGCTAAGTTGGCTGCAATCATTTGTGCACTTCCTCCTTCAATGTGATGGCGCTCTAAAAAATGAACTAATTTCCCATCCTTGAATAAGGCAATCGAAGGTGAAGACGGAGGATAAGGCAAGAAATATTTTCGAGCTTGAGCCACTGCATCGGTATCAACTCCTGCAAAAACAGTTGTTAATTTATTCGGTTTTTTATCGTGGTGCAAGGATAATTTAACCCCTGGACGCATGTTTCCTGCGGCACATCCACAAACGGAATTCACTACGACAAGCATTGTTCCTGCCGCCTCATTTATCGCTTGATCAACTTCAGCACTGTTTGTTAATTGTTCGAACCCAACAGCAGTTAGGTCGTCTTTCATTGGTTGTACTAATTCTGGTGGATACATTTTACTGATTTTTTAGATAACAAAATTACGCATAAGAATCAATTTCTTTTGAAACAATGATTACAATCTTTCCTTCAATAAAACAAGAATCTCTTTTGGTGAAATATAAAGGGATTGACTATTGCTGCTTATTGGACTTATTCTAAGTTTTCTTAAAAAAGGTTTATTCTCTGCGTTCTCGTTCCAGAATGACATAAACGACTTTGCCGATGCGTAATTCCTCGCCTGAGGAACAATGGCCATCGCAAAGTAATCGCAGTAAGGTTTTTCCGGAATCACCACCGTGCGGTTCTTTGCATAAATTTGAGAACTAAGCTGAAGATAAGTGCGATACGTTAAAAGCAATAATTGAGTGTTTTTGGTGTTTTTTGCCGGCTCTAGGTAATTTACTCGGTGATCTTTTAATCCACGCATCCAATTTTTCATGCTTTTGTTTGGATCCTTGTTCTTTTTGTCATGTTGAAATTGAAAAGTAACTTGAGCTTTTAAAACTTCAATGGAAGGAAAATCAGGACTTGTCCATAAATAATTTGTTGTCAGTTCTCTATACGCCGTAGGCTTCTTTAAACTGTCTTTTAAAAAGGTAAGCACAAAAGGATCCTTTCCCGCTAAAAACCAATTTTCTTGTATGCGTTGGAGCGAAGGCAACGATGACTTCACAAATCCTTCTGTGATGAGTTGTACAGGTTGATCTTCTAATTCCTTAACACTACTTAATGATTTCACAAATAACAGGTCAAATTTTGTGTTGTATTGGTCCTTTGTCATGCGAAGTTTCATGGAATCTGCTCGCATGTGAACAATTTCAACTTTAATCTTTTTTTCCTTTTCAAAGGACGCAAAATATTTGGCATCTTTTGGATACAGGAAATCGGAAGCAATGACCAGTTTTTTATTGGCAAGAGGTCGTGCTTCGTCTATGGAACAAGCGAATAAGCCTGAAAGAATGCAAGCAAAAAGCAGGATCTGTCTCATTTTATCCACCAGTTAGTTTCTTTATTTCATTTAATTTCATCAGCGCTTCAACAGGCGTTAATGTATTGATATCTATTCCGATTAATTCTTCGTGAATTTGTTCTAAAACTGGGTCATTTAATTGAAAGAAACTCAATTGCATGGATGGATCTTTGTCGGTATTCCCTTTTTTACCAGCGTTCTTTGAACCCACATTGGCATGAGAGTTCTCCAAATCTTTCAACACTTGTTCAGCCCTTTTCAAAACCATTGCTGGCATTCCTGCCATCCGAGCCACATGAATCCCGAACGAGTGTTCACTTCCTCCTGGTGTCAACTTCCTAAGAAAAAGCACCTTATCTCCAAGCTCTTTCACGGAGACATTGTAATTCCGAATGCGTGCAAATTGCTTTGACATTTCGTTCAACTCATGGTAATGCGTAGCAAATAGGGTTTTACAACTTGCTTTTGGATTTTCATGAATGAATTCAGCTATAGACCAGGCAATCGAAATCCCGTCGTAAGTGCTGGTTCCACGTCCAATTTCATCCAACAAAATGAGGCTACGAGGCGAAATATTATTCAAGATGCTTGCTGTTTCATTCATCTCAACCATAAAGGTAGATTCTCCGGATGAAATATTATCCGATGCCCCAACCCGTGTAAAGACCTTATCGATTAAACCGATTTTTGCTGAATCAGCCGGAACGAAACAACCCATTTGTGCCATGAGGACAATCAAGGCTGTTTGACGAAGGATGGCACTTTTACCGCTCATGTTTGGACCGGTAATCATAATGATTTGTTGATCATTGTTATCGAGTAACACATCATTCGCAATATAGGACTCACCAATTGGTAAGCGCTTTTCAATGACTGGGTGACGACCATTTTTAATATCTAAGACGAAGCTTTCATTGATTTCTGGCCGAACGTATTTATTCTCGATAGCGGATTGAGCAAAAGAAAATAAACAATCCAGACGAGCAATGAGTAGTGCATTGTGCTGTATCGGCTGTATGTAATCTGCCATACTGAAAACCAAGTCTTGAAATAATTTCGACTCAATAGCATGAATTTTCTCATCAGCACCCAATATTTTTCCTTCGTACTCTTTTAACTCTTCGGTGATGTATCTTTCTGCATTGACAAGTGTTTGTTTTCGAATCCACTCTTCTGGAACCTTGTCTTTGTGCGTATTGCGCACTTCAATGTAGTAGCCAAAAACGTTGTTAAACGCAATTTTTAAACTGGGAATTCCTGTGCGTTTCGATTCACGTTCTTGAATTTGCTCCAAGAAATCTTTTCCATTGAATGAAATGGCACGAAGCTCGTCTAAATTAGCATCAAATCCTGTGCGGATGATCATTCCTTTTCCTACTTGTGCTGCGGGTTCATCACACAATGTTTTGTCGATCAAGGAGATCAAACTTTGACAGGCGTTCATTTGCTCTGTCAATTTTTTTAATGAATCCAATTCTCCCTCTTTCAACAACTCTTTAATGGGATCGATTTGCATCAGAGTACGACGCAAATGCATCACTTCTTTGGCATTTACCTTTCCAACAGCCACCTTTGAAATCAGTCGTTCAAGGTCCCCAATTTCTTTGAGTCTTTGTCCAATTTCATAACTAATATCATCATGTTGAACGAGGTACTCTACGATATCCAAACGTTCATCGATGGGCTTTTGATCCTTCAATGGCAATACAATCCACCTTTTCATTTGACGTCCACCCATTGGAGTCAGTGTTCGATCTAAAATATCCGAAAGTGTTACGGCATTTTCGTTGGGCGAATAAATTAATTCGAGGTTACGAACGGTGAACCGGTCAAGCCAAACGTATTTTTCTTCTTCAATTCTTGAAATCGTTGAAATGTGACCTAATCGGTGGTGTTGGTTTTCATTCAAATAATGAAAAATGGCTCCTGCCGCAACAATCGCAGCTGATAAGCCTTCTATCCCAAATCCTTTGAGTGATTTAGTGCCGAAGTGTTTCGTCAGCATTTCTTGAGCGTAATCACTTGTATAAATCCAGTCCTCTAAACGAAACGTAAAGTGATTCTCGCCAAAGTGTTGCTCAAAATCCGTCCGCTTGTTTTTTTGGTAGATGATTTCGCTTGGTTCAAAACCACTTATTAGTTTATCAATGTATTCCTTATTTCCTTGTGCTACCAAAAATTCACCTGTGGAAACATCTAAAAATGCGACACCAATAGCGGATTTTTCGAAATGAATGGCACACAAGAAATTATTTCTTGATTGTTCTAAAACTTGATCATTAAACGATACCCCGGGAGTAACCAGTTCAGTTACACCCCTTTTGACAATCGTCTTGGTCATTTTTGGATCTTCTAATTGATCACAAATGGCGACACGTTGTCCAGCTCTAACGAGTTTTGGCAAATAGGTATCCAAGGAATGATGTGGAAATCCAGCTAACTCTATTTCCGTTGCAGAACCATTTCCACGCTTGGTTAGAATGATTCCTAAAATCCGTGAAGTTTTTATGGCGTCTTCCCCAAAAGTTTCGTAAAAATCTCCCACACGAAACAACAACAAAGCTTCCGGATGACGGGCTTTAATTTGATTGTATTGTTTCATTAAAGGGGTTTCAGAAACGGCTTTTTCTGGATTCGATTTAGACAACTTGGGTATTTTTTAATTGGATTTTAAAATTAGGAATTTTTATGTGGTCTTCTGCACCAATTTCCAAGAACATTTTAACAATTACTCTTAACTTTGATTCAGAATGACAATGGAAACAAGAAATAAAAAATTAAAGCTTTGGGAACTCAACCGTGTTTCAGATGAAGCGTTTAAAAACCAAAAGAAAAATCCATTGATTATTGTCTTGGATGACATTCGGTCCTTGAATAACATTGGTTCTTTTTTTCGTACTTCCGATGCATTCAATGTAGAAAAAATATTCCTTTGCGGCATTACGGCTTGTCCTCCCCATCGAGACATTCACAAAACGGCGCTAGGGGCAACGGACACTGTTGCATGGGAGTACAGATCGAATGCCTCTGAATTAATTTCGGAACTCAAAGCGCTAGGTCATGCGATTTGTACCATTGAACAAACGGAGAAAACGACTTTGCTTCAAAACATTGGTTCTTTGACGGATGAAACCTTTGTTTTGGTATTCGGAAATGAAGTCAATGGGGTGAATCAAGATGTCATCGATCAGTCGACATACGTGATTGAAATACCTCAATTCGGCACGAAGCATTCGTTGAATGTCAGTGTATGTGCCGGAATCGTGATGTGGGAGTTTTGCAAACGCTATATCTAACATTCATGAAACACTTCGTTTTTATTTCTTGCCTTTACTTCACAGGTGTTGCTTTTTCACAGGAAATAAAAAACGTTCAATTGTTGGACCATTGGTTCTCGGATACACTCCTAACAAGTTCAAGTCAAGTACGATTCAGTAGTTGTTGGGCTTTTGTACAAAATGGAAAGGAATACGGAGTGATAGGCTCTACAGAAGGTGCTCATATTTTTGAACTGACAGAACAAGACACCTTCAAATTTATCGATTTTGTTCCGGGACGCTTTCAGTCCGCTCAAGTCATCACTCGCGAGTACAAACACTACCAAAATTACTTGTACGCCACGTGTGATGAAGGCCCAAGCAGTCTTCAAATCATGGATTTATCCTACTTGCCTGATTCAGTTAGCCTTGTGGCAGATTTACAAGATCAGTACTTCGGTAAATCGCATAATTTATTCATCGATTCTGCCAATGCACTGCTTTATTTGACGCTAGTTAATCCGATTGTAAATGGCAATGAACTTGGCATTATTCCTTTACGGGTCTATTCTTTGGCAAATCCAATTCTTCCTGTGTTACTTTGGGAAGGCCCAAATGATCTTCCAGAAGTGCATGATTTATTCGTGAAGGATAACCGTGCCATTTTAAATTGTGGCTTTGACGGCATTCGAATCTATGATTTTAGCAATCCTAGCAATCCGATTTATGTGAATAATTTGACCTTTTATCCACAGCAAGGATACAATCACCAAGGATGGTTAAGTCCAGATGGCAGTACTTACGTATTTGCAGACGAAACCGCTGGATTACCCATTAAAAAATGCGGGATCTCCGACAATGGACAGATTCAAGTAAAACAATTCTTTGGCACGGAAAACTCACCATACTTAAAAACGCCGCACAATATCCACATCACCAATGAATTTGCTTTTGTGGCGTACTACAACGACGGACTTCGGATTTTCGATTTGCGCAAGAATCCACCACAGGAAATAGGTGTTTATGATACGTATATCGATAATGCCCAGACAAATGGATTTTCTATGTGGGGAGCTTGGGGAGTTCATGCACTTTTACCAAGTGAACGCATCTTGATTTCTGATCGAAACAATGGCTTCTTTTTATTCGAATTTGATCGCTCAAAGTTCATCATACCAAGTACGGAGCACGTTCAACTCTATCCGAATCCATCTTCTTTTGGCGAGGACGTTTTTGTGAGATTGCCGAATGATGAGGTAACCGAATTCAGTATAAATGTCGTTGATGCCAAGGGAGATCTTGTGGCTGATCTTGAAGTACAACAACAATCCTATGAGAATTTACCGATAGATCTGGCCGCTGGATGTTATTTTGTCCGCGTAACGTGGACCAACTACCTTGGAGAAAGTCAGACAGAAATGTTAAAATGGGTCAAATACGATTAAACCAAGCGAATAAAAAGAATGTCATTCTCTTTACTCACCTTTAGCAAGTTGTTTTTTGTCAAGGTTTTCACACTGTTATCCCAAACTTTATTACTCATATCGGCAAATTGAGCTCTCAACTCAGGTAAAACGGATTCACCTTGTTTTTGCATCATGGAGTAAATGGCTTGTTCGTTTTCGTTCAATTCGATTTTCACACTTTTTGTCTCCGGACGCATTTGAGGGAAGAACAGAATCTCTTGAATCGATGCGTTGTTTGTTAAGTACATAATCAAACGGTCCATACCGATTCCAAGTCCACTCGTTGGAGGCATTCCATATTCTAAGGCACGCAAGAAATCTTGGTCGATAAACATCGCTTCATCGTCTCCTTTTTCTTGCAAACGAAGTTGTTCTTCGAATCGTTCGCGTTGATCAATAGGGTCATTTAATTCCGAATAAGCGTTTGCTACTTCTTTTCCGCAAACCATCAACTCAAAGCGCTCGGTTAGTTCAGGATTATCTCGGTGAACTTTACACAAAGGAGACATTTCTTTCGGATAGTCTGTGATAAATGTGGGTTGGATGTAATTTCCTTCACATTTTGCTCCAAAAATCTCATCGATTAATTTTCCTTTACCCATGGTTTCATCCACAGCAATGCCCATTCCTTTTGCAGCCGCACGCAATTCATCTTCTGATTTTCCATCAATGTCAAATCCTGTGAAATCGATAATAGACTGACGCATGGTAACGCGTTTGTATGGTGCACGAAAATCAATGTGATGCTCACCAAAAATAGCTTCTGTTTTTCCATTTACGCTCATCGCACAATGCTCCAATAGTCGCTCGGTAAAGTCCATCATCCAGTTGTAGTCTTTGTAGGAAACATAAATTTCCATGGCTGTAAACTCTGGGTTATGTGTTCGGTCCATTCCTTCATTTCTGAAGTTTTTAGAGAACTCATATACGCCGTCAAAACCACCGACAATTAAGCGTTTTAAATACAATTCATTGGCAATGCGCATGTATAATGGAATGTCCAAGGCATTGTGATGGGTGATAAACGGTCGTGCCGATGCTCCACCAGGAATTGCTTGTAAGATAGGCGTTTCAACTTCCATATAACCAGCTTCATTAAAGAAGTGACGCATGGCATTGAACAACTTGGTTCGTTTGATAAAAACTTCTTTCACATGTGGATTTACCACCAAATCAACGTAACGTTGACGGTAGCGCAATTCAGGATCTGTAAAGGCATCATGAACATTTCCATCGGTGTCCGTTTTTGGAAGAGGCAATGGGCGCAATGACTTACTCAAAACAGTAAATGAGTGCACATGAACGGAAATCTCTCCAACTTGGGTTTTAAACATGTGTCCTTTTACCCCAATAAAATCACCTAAATCGAGTAATTTCTTAAAAACTTCGTTGTAAAGCGTTTTGTCCTCGTCCGGACAAATTTCGTCTCGGTTAATGTACACTTGAATTCTTCCAGAAGCATCTTGTAATTCAGCGAAGGATGCTTTTCCCATAATGCGTTGGGACATCATTCGTCCAGCCAAACAAACTTCCTTTCCTTCTTCAAAGTCCTGTTTTAAGTGTTGTGCATACGCATCAACAGGGTATAAAGCAGCCGGATAAGGGTCGATGCCCAAATCGCGTAATTTTTGAAGGGATTCTCTTCTTAGGATTTCCTGTTCAGAAAGTTCGATGTGACTCATTGGAATGAAATTAAGACTACAAAGATAACTCATCTCAACATATTTAATCTTTGTTGAGGTCCATTTAGCGCAAAATTAATGTGACAAAGTAAAAATAGGGCGTTCCTTCATCAGGAATAACCTATTTACGGATCCCCATTGTAAATTAAATTTTTCAAAACAACATGAAATCAATCTCCCGGCTTTTTTTTAAATGGATCTTCATGCCCATCTTTTGCTTATTCCTATTGATCACGCTTGCAATCTATGTGTTTCAAGACCGAATTTGCTCCATTGTACTGAAGGAGGTAAATGCCCAACTAAAAGTTCCCATGACGGTTTCTGATATGGACTTGACCTTTTGGTCCACTTTCCCTAATCTTTCCGTCGATTTAAAAAATCTATATCTGCAGGAGGCCTCAGGCAATGAAAGTCGACAAGACACGCTCTTTTTTACAAAAAAGTTGAGCTTAACCTTTAATCCTTGGGATATTTACCATGGAAAATACCATGTCAAGAAAATTAGCGTTGATCCCGGTAAGTTGGTCATTCGCTTTAATTCAAAAGGGGAGGCTAATTATAACATACTAAAACCAAGCCCGAGTCCTAGCAATAAAGATTTCAAGCTCACACTGAAGGAAATAGTGATTTCTTCCCTTGAAGTCGTTTATAAAAACGAAGAAAGTCATCAGGCACTTTATGCAAATCTGAAACAAGCAAAAATCGCAGGGGATTTTAGTGCTTCGAAGTTTGTCGTCAAAAGTCTGGGTAAACTCAACTTAAAACGCTTGAATAGCAGTGATATCACTCTCGTAAAAAACAAAAACATTGTATATGATTTCGACATGAATGTGGATCAAACAAGTGGAATTTTCACCATTGATAAAGCGGAATTACTAATCGAAAAACTTCCGTTTTCACTGCTAGGAAAGGTCACCCCGGATAGTTTACATTTTAACGTAAAATCAAAAAACATTCAACTAGTAGATTTAGTCAATAAGCTTTCGTTGGATGCGGCGGAGGATGTCAAATCATTTAAGGGGAAAGGAAAAGTTGATTTCAATCTGAACGTGAATGGTGCATTCATTGCAACTGAGCCAATTGCCATCAAATGTGAATTTAAGGTTGAAAACGGGGCATTAACTGAACCGGAATATGGCTTGAGAATCGCGGACATTCAACTGAATGGCGTATATGAAAACACTGGTTCGCTTGGCGAATATTTAGCCCTACGAAAGGTTCAATTCAAAACAATAGGTGGGCCGTTTTCCGGAAATTTTTTATTGACAGAATTCAATTCTCCAAAACTCAAAGCGAATGCCAATGGAGTACTAAATTTGCACATTTTACACGCCATTTTTCATCTTCCTGGAGTAGATCGCATTACTGGAGCTGTTCAAGTGAAATCAGATTTAAGTTTGTACAGTAATCCCACAAGTGGCGAGTTCGTCGTTGAACGGTGTGATGGGCAAATCGACATGAAAAACGTTGGCTTGAAATTGTTGGATGACAAACGGAATTTCAAAGAGGTAAATGGTCACCTGTTTCTTCGCGGGAACGAAGCCGGAATTAAAAACGCGCGCTTAAAAGTTGGAACAAGTGATCTCAAAATCAATGGAGTTTTTGGAAATATTTTTCCATTCCTAAATGCAAGCGGAAAATTGAAAACCAGTGTTTCATTGGAAAGCAAGCACTTGAAAATCGAAGATCTAGGATCAACCTCAAAATCGTACAAGATGGAGAACGGCGCTGTTTTTTCTTTGCCCAATACCATCGAAGGAGACTTGAACTTAGACATCGAAAAACTAAGCTATGGAAAGCATCTTTTTGAACAGTTGACGAGTAAAATGAACATCCATGAACGTCGTTTGCATTTTCCTCAATTAAGTGTGGTGAACGCTAATGCGCTGATCAATGGATCTTTGGTGGTGGAGGAAAGACAAGCAGAACGGTTTGTCATCAGCGCGCAAATTGGAAGCAATAACATCCGTTTGAAAGCCCTGTTTAAAGAGTGGGATAATTTTGAACAAGGTGTGATTACCGATGAAAACATCAGCGGAAAAGCATCGGCAACAGTCTTTTTTCGTGCACCGTTTCATTTGTCCAAAGGAATAGATTTTCAGGGAATTGATGCAAAAATTGACTTAAAAGTGGTGAATGGACACCTAAAAAATGTAGCTTCATTTAAAGACATCACGGAAAGTTTAAAAACCAAGTCAGGGAAGCTGGTTTTAGGAAAGACTAACATAGATGTACTCGAGAAAAAATTGAAAGATATTGATTTTGAAACGATGGAAAACAGCATCATCATTCAAAAAGGAATGATTGAAATCCCTAAAATGACGATTCGTTCAACAGCACTTGATATGGATCTTTCCGGTCGGCATTCATTCGACAATGACATCGATTACCGCTTTGTTTTTCGTTTCCGGGACCTCAAACAACAAAACTACCAAAGTGAATTTGGCCAAATCATCGATGATGGAACCGGAATTCATTTGTATTTAAGAATGCACGGAACCTTGGACCATCCGATTTATGCATGGGACGAGGAAGGAAGAAAATTTGCCGTAGAAGCCTATAGAATCAATGAGAAAATCCAAGCAAAATCTATGTTAAAGGCAGAATTTGGATTGTTTGGAAAAGACACAACGGTGAAAATGTATGTGCCAAAAGCGACGCCAAAAGAAGAAATCACAGTCAAATTTGGACCAGATAAGCATCCGCAGTCAACGGAAATTAAAAAGAAAACGAAGGAAACAAAGTTGAAAAAAACCATGCAATCTTGGAAGGAAGAGCAAGAAAAAGAACAACAAATTGGCGTAAAAATTGGTTGGGGCGGTGGGTGATTATTGAGCTCCCTTTTTTAATATTTCGGTGCTCGAATATCCTTGTACCAAATCAATGGTTTCAACGATTCCACCATTTTTTCGAACGATGTCAGAGCCAACGATATAGGTAGATTTAGATGGATCTGTCTCGTTTTTATCGTAATCTGCTCCCTTCACCAGTACATCTGGCTTCAATTCCGCAATGACCTCCAACGGTGTGTCGTTATCGAAAAAAACAACTAAATCAACAAATCCCAACGCGGCGATGAGTGTTGCACGAGCATCATTCGGATTAATTGGACGATTCGGAGCTTTTCCTAATCTTCGAACAGAATCATCGGTGTTGATGGCTACGATGAGGTGACTTCCTAAATCTGCCGCTGCCGCAAGGTAACGCACATGTCCAAGATGCAACACATCAAAACAACCGTTCGTGAAAACCAAAGACTCATTTTTCAATTTATACAAGGCAATGCGCTTTTGCGCTTCTTCGATGGAAACGATTTTATCTTGGATATACGCCAATCTTGCCATGTGATTTTTTTGGAAAGGTAGTGGTTTCAGGAAACGAAACCAAGAAAATTAATCCAACAAATTCGTTGCCTCGTTTGGAAAAACCAATGAAGGCTTGAAGGATTTTGCTTCTTCAAAGTCTAAATAGCCATATCCAATAATGATGATGATGTCGTCAACAGCCACTCTTCGTGCAGCTGGACCATTTAAACAGATCATTCCGGATCGACGATCACCTTTGATAACATAGGTTTCGAATCGCTCGCCGTTATTGATGTTGACTATTTGTACACGTTCACCTTCAATCAAATTTGCAGCTTCCATTAATGCTTCATCAATGGTAATACTACCGATGTAGTTCAAGTCAGCCTGTGTGACACGAACGCGGTGAATTTTAGATTTTAGAGCTTGAATTAACATAATATTTTCCGCGGCAAAAATAAATCAAATAAACGGATTAGAATAATAAATTGTCTATCAAACGCACACTTCCACAATGCGCAGCGATGCAACAAATTTGATTTTCTTGCCACTCGCTTAACTCGGAAAGTGTTTCTGGATCTACAATCGCAAGGTATTCAAGGGATAAATTACTTGAGTTGAAGTTGTTTTTTGCAGATGCTAATGTTTCGAGGACCGTAAGTTTGTTCTTGGCTGCCTCAACGAAGCGCAATGTTTCGATAATAACCAATGCATCTTGAAGTTCTTGTTCGTTCAAACGCATGTTTCTACTGCTCATTGCCAATCCACTTGCTTCGCGCATGGTCGGACATGCCACAATCGTTGTTTTGAAGCCATAAAAATGGGTCAAAAGTCGAATGATTGCCAATTGTTGGAAGTCTTTTTGTCCAAAGTAAGCCTTATTTGCCCCTACTAAACGAAAAAGATTGTGCACAACATGAACCACACCTTCAAAATGTCCGGGTCGAAATGCTCCTTCCAAAACGAGTCCTATCGTTCCAAGTTCCATCGGTACAAATCCGTCGTTTTGTGGATAAAGTTCCGCTTCATCTGGGGCAAAAACCACACAATTTTTCAATCCTTCGAGCAGCGTTAAATCCGCAGAAAGAGTTCTGGGATATTGCTTCAAGTCCTCACTATTGTTGAATTGTTTCGGGTTAACAAAAATACTTATAAGGGTAAAATCGTTATCCTCTGTCGATTTTTTTATGAGACTTACGTGTCCATTGTGAAGCGCCCCCATCGTTGGAACAAATCCGAGGGAATGAGCATTTTCGTTTAACTTTTTACGAAACTGTTGCAGCTCTTCTGCGGTATGAATGACCTTTACTTTAGACATAGGTTTGAGAGAATCGTCGACAAAGCTATTGCTTTTTATGAAAGTTCATTTAAATTTCTTAATTTTGTACTCCTATCACTACTGAATGGAAAAGAAAAAAATCCTTTTTATTTCGCAAGAAATCTTCCCTTTTTTACCGAAATCTGACATTTCATCAACCGCGCGCAGATTACCGCCACTGGTTCAGGATCTTGGAAAAGAAATTCGTGTGTTTACACCTCGCTTTGGTGCAATCAACGAAAGAAGACATCAATTGCATGAAGTTATTCG
Organism: Crocinitomicaceae bacterium; assembly: GCA_030727405.1. Taxonomy (GTDB): domain Bacteria; phylum Bacteroidota; class Bacteroidia; order Flavobacteriales_D; family Crocinitomicaceae; genus UBA952. The sequence continues at coordinate 159,715 of JANRBR010000023.1, forward strand.
TCTTTCTGGACTGAATATTTGTATCGATGACCACGATCACCCGCTCATCATTAAGGTAGCCTCTGTTGCTGCCGCGAGAATGCAGGTGTATTTCATTGATAATGAAGACTATTTCAAGCGCAAAACGACCTTGCAAGATGAAAAAGGGAAATTCCATGAAGACAATGATGAACGCTCCATGTTTTTTGCACGTGGCGTATTGGAAACAGTGAAAAAGTTAGGTTGGCAACCAGATGTCATTCATTGCCACGGCTGGATGACCGGTATCATGGCTTTGTACATTAAACACATCTACAATAAAGACCCACACTTCAAGGATACCAAAGTTGTTTACAGTTTGTACAACGATGATTTTTCCACTCCTTGGGACAAACGCTTTCATGAGAAATTGATTTTTGACGGCTTCCCTGTGGAGATCACGGATAAGTTAAAAGATCCGAGTCATGAAAACATCACGAAGGTTTTTGCTGAATTTGCCGATGGAATTAACATCGCCTGTGAAAATTTATCGCCCAACCTAAAGGCAATATATGATCAGTCTTCAGCGTTAAAACTAGACTATGTACCTGAAGAGAATCAAGGGAAAGAACTTTCTGCATTCTTTGACAAGGTCATGGAGGATTCTGTTTTAGCATAATTTAATCGTTGCTTATCCTTATGAAGAGACTTTCAGCTGTTGTCCTTTTAATGTCCATCTTTTTGATTTCGTGTCAAAAAAATAAACACGAAATTGGAAAACCAGCAATCGACCCAGATCAACTGTTAAATGGCATCACTACAGATACATTTGATTTAATCACGTATACCATCAATGAGGATTCAGCGATTACAGATAATATGTCAAACGTGTTACTGGGAAGCTACATCGATCCTAAATTTGGAAAAGTGAACGCTTCGTTTTATACAGAATTCCGCTTAAAATCACTCAATCCAAATTTCGGAGACTTAAATGCAATTGTGTACGACTCCTGCGTTCTTTCTTTGCAATACGTTGGATATTACGGTGATTTGAGTGCGCAAACTTTTGAAGTGTATGAGTTAAGCGATAGCTTATCCATGGATTCAGTGTATTATGATTTTTCTACGAAGCCAGTGAAACCTGGTAATTTAGTGGTGAATGGACAAGGAACAATTGTCCCTAAACCATTGTCTAACCCGGTGGTTGACGGCGACACACTTGCGCCACAATTGCGGATTCCAATCGACACCAATTTTGCGAAAAGCCTCCTTCAGGAATCGAGTGCAGGGAATGGTACTTTTGCTTCGAATGTAAACTTTCAAAGTTTTTTCAAAGGATTCAAGGTCAAAGTCAACAATGCGAATCAATCCATTGGACAAGGGGCAATATTGTACTTTAACATCAACAACAATGCGGCCTCAAAGTTGACCGTTTATTACACGCAAAATGGCGTGCAGAAAAGTTACGACTTGGTGATCAATAGCCAAGCAGCCGATTTCGTTCACCTTGAAACTGATCATTCCAACACTCCGTTGGACATGGTTTTACAAGATAGCACAAAGGGTCAAACGACTTTTTATGCACAGGCGTTTCGACAAAGAGCGGTGATTAAAATTCCAGGATTGGATAATTTACCGAAAAATGTGGTCATTCACCGAGCAGATTTAACCTTACCTATCCAGTTCCAAAGTGGCTACAGGTACAAACCAGGATCCTCTGTTTCCGTAGCAGCCCGATTGAAATCGACAGACACCCAATTGGCCAATTTGAATGTCATTGGAGCTTACGTGGACAGTAAAAAGCACTTTGCCATCGATTTGCGTTCGTATACACAAGCGCTCATCGCTGACAACATTGATAATACCGGAGTGGTCGTTTCTCCAGTTTTTTTTAGAAACTCTGCCGAACGCATTGTTTTTAATGGACCAAACTCGAGCAATAAAAAGAAACCACAACTTATTTTGACTTATACTACGTATTGATTTATGTGTGGAATTGTAGCATATATTGGCAAAAAAGAAGCCTTCCCTATAATCGTTAAAGGATTAAAAAGACTCGAGTACCGTGGCTATGACAGTGCCGGTGTGGCGTTATTGCACGGCGAATCCTTGAACGTTTACAAAAAGGCGGGAAAGGTAAGTGTCATGGAGGATTTTGCGATGAATCAAAATGTCTCAGGTCACGCTGGAATTGGTCATACACGTTGGGCAACTCATGGAGAGCCATCCGATGTGAATGCGCACCCACACACATCAATGGACGGGAAGATCGCGTTAATTCACAATGGAATCATTGAAAATTACGATGTTTTAAAACGAGAACTTCAGAACCAAGGATACGTGTTCAAAAGTGAAACGGATACGGAAGTCATTGTGCACTTGGTAGATTACATCAGCAAAAAAGAAAAGGTATGGTACGGCGAAGCATTGCGTTTGGCACTTTCCCAAGTGCATGGAGCTTATGCTATTGTTGCTTTATCAAAAGACTATCCGAATCGATTAGTGGCGGCTAGAAAAAGTAGTCCACTTGTCGTTGGAATTGGTGGAGAAGGAGATTTTTACCTCGCATCCGATGCCACTCCTATTGTTGAGTACACGAAAAAAGTGGTGTACCTGGATGACGAGGAAATTGCGGTGATCGATTTAGAAGATGGATTAAAATTATACAACATTGCCGATCAAGAACGCACTCCTTTTTTCCAGCAGTTGGAATTGGAATTGGAAGCACTTGAGAAAGGCGGATACGAGCATTTCATGCTCAAAGAAATACACGAGCAACCAAGGTCAATCCACGACTGTTTCCGTGGACGATTGAATGCCGAAGAAGCTTGGGTAACACTTGGCGGATTGCGTGATTACGAACAAAAAATGATCACGGCCAATCGTTTAATCATTGTGGCTTGTGGAACATCTTGGCATGCCGGACTTGTTGGAGAATACCTCATTGAGGACTTGGCGCGCATCAATGTTGAAGTGGAATACGCAAGTGAATTCCGTTATCGAAATCCGATTTTAAACGAGAATGATGTGGTCATTGCCATTTCACAATCGGGAGAAACAGCAGATACTTTAGCAGCCTTGGAATTGGCTAAATCAAAAGGCGCAACCATTTTAGGCATTTGTAATGTGGTGGGATCTTCGATTTCCCGCATCACGGATGGCGGTTCATATACACACGCTGGACCAGAGATTGGTGTTGCTTCTACGAAGGCATTTACTGCCCAGGTTACGGTGTTGACCTTAATGGCACTGTCTTTGGCACACAAAAAAGGCACGATTAGCGAAACGATGTTTAGAACCTTGTTAGCGGAATTGGAAGCCATTCCAGAAAAAGTGAAACAGGTAATGGAAACCGATGCCTTGATTGAACAAATTGCTGCTGAATACAAAGATGCATCCAATGCCCTTTATTTGGGAAGAGGAAGTTCGTTCCCTGTCGCACTAGAAGGCGCATTGAAATTAAAAGAGATTTCATATATCCATGCAGAGGGTTATCCAGCTGCGGAAATGAAACACGGCCCGATTGCCTTAATCGATGAGAACATGCCGATTTTCGTGATTGCGACGCAGGGAAATTCTTACGAGAAAGTAGTTTCGAACATCCAAGAAGTGAAAGCCCGCAAAGGAAAAGTCATTGCGATCGTTACCGAAGGAGACGTACAAGTGCGAGAAATGGCGGATCACGTGATTGAAATTCCAGACACAAATGAATTCTTGGTACCACTTTTAGCGACCATCCCTTTCCAATTGCTTTCTTATCACATCGCCGTCATGCG
>JANRBR010000024.1 GCA_030727405.1 Crocinitomicaceae bacterium
AACGCGTAATCAACGGAGATGAACCATAGGAAATCATTTGGGCTGTTCCATCTGCCTCCGGCATTGGATTGTGTGGAACGGCTGAAACTGGACTAATCGCTGTTCCATCGTAACTCAAACGTGAAGAAATGTATGGGATTTTTTGTCCATCAAGGAAGAGTGGATCATTTGGATCGTACTTTTTAAATTGGTTGTATGCGTATGCAACTGCCACATAATAATACGTTTTATGATTGACCAAACGACGCGCACCTTGAGCGAAGGCATCTTCCTTCACTTGGAAGGTATGTTGAATACCAACATTAGCACCTTTCACTTTTTCAACCGGCACTGAGAAACCTAAAGCCTCATCGTAAACAAAATTGATGATGCGGGAAATGTCATTCTTTTTATCACATTGTGCTACTAAACGAGCTTTATCAGGATCTGCGATATCTGCGATGGATACATCTTGGCTTTTCAATTGGAAGATTTGGTAACCTTCAAAACGATAGTATCGATCAACAGTTGGATCTGGAATGTTTACTTCATCCATTTCCTCGTATTTCTCTTGGTAATTGTTAGACGAAGAAGGATTTTCCAACATCAAAATCAACTCATTCTCCAATTCTTGGATCGTTAATTTCGGTGCATCTGGAGGAGAAAGAATTTTGAAACATGCATCGAACAATGCTTGTGCTTTCGTATCAGCACGTTTCATTGCATCTACTGACGCCATCAAACCACCTTCAGAACTTCTTCCGTATACGATACCCACAGTAATGTTGTTTGTCGCTCCTGGACGCAATGTAAATGGTCCTGCAGATTGAACAAAACGTCTATCTCCTGGAGGATTGTTGCTTGTTGATTCGTCCCAACCTGCCGGATATTGACCAGACATATCTTGTCCACCAGTAGACCAATGCAAAGGATCCGATGTCCCAGGGAACATATAATCACTCAATACAGTACCTTGAGCACCAGTACCACCATAATACATCTCAGCTCCATTCGCCCATTTACCTTCCATGAAACGGTAGTATTCCGCTGCTGGACCTGGGTCATTGTATGGATACGCCGAAGTAGAGGTATAGTAAGTAAAACGACGCATACCGAAGCGTTCGTTATCGATGATTCCATCGGAATAACCGATACCAATGCCTTTGTAAACGATACCACCATTCGCTAATGCATCTACTACAGTAGGAACAACTTCTGTTTGGGTAACCTCATCAAAGTAAGGTCCTGGGTTGTCAATTCCATCTGCATCTTGGTATGGACCTTCAAAGAAGTCACAACCAATTGCTGGTGGATTTTCACCATAACCCAATTTACCACCGTCACTTTCGTCATTTAAGTCTCCGTTGTACATGTATCCAAGTCCACGAGAAACGTCACAACCAGCGTAATCATCTGCATAGTTACCAACATCGGCATCTAAGTACTGTGCAAAATACGTGTTATATAATGTTTGTGTACCACGGTTAATTAATTCGTAGTTGTAGAAAGTCATGCGGTTCACTTCATCATTTGTCGCAAATGAGAAAGCCTGTGCACGAATTTCCATACCAATAGGATCTCCACTTGTTTCTGTGTGGATGTTTCCTTTATCATTGAATACCCACCAGTGTGTTTCATCACCATACAAAGATACTCGACGGTCAATTCCACATTCGATGTCATCACGACCTAAAATATCATCATACCAAGGGTGGTCACCATTATCAGGATTGTACGATCCATCACCATCACGGTCATAGAACGGAGCCAACCAATAATCCTGTCCACGTGATACATCACCATGTGCTGGCCATCCATAAATGCGGTTGATTTCATCATTCGTCAATACTTCAATGTCGTTACATCCTTCTGTAACTACACCATTTGTACATTCCCACCATATGTTAAAACGAATCACTTCAGCTTTACGAATGGTATAAAATTTGTCATAAGCAATACACTGATCTGGGTCGATGTTTGCTTCACCAAAATCACGAACGACACCTGCTCCCAGAGGATTACTAGGGTTGTAATCACCTGTACTAGGATTTACGGTTAACGGACCAGGCCAGAAATCGTTTCCACTACGGTAACGCAATGCCGCCAATTTTAATTGACCATTTACGTCAGTTCCACCCATCCATAAGGCACCTGCAAAGATCGCAAAAAGCTTACTTCCTTTTGGAACCTCATATGCAGCAACACCTGCCGCACGGTTTTGGAACATACTACCACCTTGTTCAATTAACGCTTTCACGTCATTAAACTCCATGTATAACTTCGCAGTTGCGGGACTACAATTGGCTCCTTTTGGTTTTGGATTGGGTTTATCCATTTTGTCGTTTGGTCCAAAATAAGCTAGTGCATTAAACACTAATGTAACCCCAAAAAACGTTGCAAGTAATTGCTTTTTCATAACTATACGTTTATTGCTTTCTTAAAAATCAAATTTAACTCCTAAACGAATTGTTCTCGGAGAACTAATATTAAATGGATTCTGAATCTTCATCATGTAATAATCACGGAAAGATTGCTCATCTGTTTGGTTCTGAATGGATGTTTGACTAGATGCCGCAGCTAAATAACCATCATCATCCCAGTTACCCGTTGCACGGTAAACGTTGATTCTGTTAAACTGGTTGAACATGTTTGTAACACGAACATACACATTCAAGAATGCAACTTTCTTTTTATTGTCTTTGTTTCCGTAAGCCAAGTTAAATGTTTTGTCTAACTGCAAGTCCAAACGGTACGACCATGGTAATCTTGAACCATTTAATGTTCCATTGATACCAGCATTCAAATTTCCAATTCCTTCATCCGTAATAAATGTTTGAGAAGAGTATGGATTACCTGAATAGAAGTTAGAGAAAATATTCAATCCTGTGTTTTCGAAAACTTTCACTTTTCCGATAACTGGGCCATTGTAATCCTTACCTTCTCCGTAACGGTAATCAAACGTAACCGCAAATGCATGACGTTGATCATAGCTATAAGGGAAAATGTTACGTAAGTTCGGTAAACCTGCGTTTACCAATGCACCCATTGAAGTGGCATCGGAACCAGTTCCATCAGCAAATTGCAATGTGTAGTTAGCCGTCATGCGAATGTTTCCAGTTTGTCTTAAGTCGTAAGCAATTGTCATACCTTTTACTGTTCCAAAATCTCTATTACCGTAAGTTTTGTACGTTGCTGGGTAAGCTTGGAAGATATTCACCAACTGTACATTATTACGTTGCTCTCTGTAGAACGCAGAAATTTTGATGGAGGAGGTGCGCGTTAATACTTGTTGGAACCCTAATTCGTAATCAACCGTTTTTTCTGGTTTTAAATTAGAGTTGCTAATGACAGCGTTTCTTGATTGAATGTATTGGTATTCGTATGGATCAAAACGGTAACCAGAAGTTGGACGTTTTGTCAAGATGTCATAATGAGCAAAGAATGATGCTTCTTCTGAAATCGGGAACGAAAAAGCGATACGAGGCATGACATTCACCTGTGCTTTGTAATCAGTGAAGGCATCTGCTGTTGGAGAAGTTAAAGACGGATCTTGCAACCATGGAGCAATTCCATTTGGTCCTTCCACAATTTTTGGATCTTCAATTGGTGTTCCAACTGAATTGTACCAAGTCATTCCTGTTCTAAATCCTTTAATTTCAGACGGATTTTGAACATCGTTTACATAAACAATGTTGTCATCAGCCATCCCTTCAGGAAGATTTACCCAAGCGTATTGATTTGGGTCAGATTCTTTCAATTCACGAACTTCTTTTACCGTTTTCGCATTATAGAACAAATACTGGTCCTTTAATACTGGTTGATTTGCATCAAAAACATCCACACGTACTCCGACGTTAAAGACGATATCATTGAATGCAAATTTATCCATCACATATCCAGCCATGTATACTGGTTGGAAAGCACCAATAAATCTTTTGTAATTATTGTTCTGGTCAAATTCGTTAAAGTACTTATTGATATCTGTGTTCCCTTTCACTTTTTTACCTGTATGGTCGAAACCGTAATAAGAAACAAATGAATTTCCACTGTTCATCAATTCATCTGGCGAGAACATGTCAAATTGATACAAGTTAGGGTCATATTGGTCGATGTCAATAAAGTCATCCCCTGCTGTATTCAAATTCAATTTTTTTCTAAGGTTGTAATCAAAGAAAGACTGATTGTCGTTGTTTAATTGACCACCAAATTCTCCTGTTCCACTTGTGTAAGCATAACCAGAATTTAATCTGTCGTAAGTGATTGCTTTGAATGAACCTGAATCCGATACTACACCACTGTTCAAGTCAAGTTCCTTGATGTGGAAGTTTGTCAATTGTCGTGCGATGTTCCAAATTCCTGTTGGACCGAAATCACCACTTGACCAACCGCGGTCAACACGCTGTTCGTATTCAAAACCTAGGGAAATACTGTGATCACCAATAATAACAGAACCTGAACCAGTCACACGGAATTGATCATTCTCGAATTTTCCGAATCCATTATAAGGCGAACCAATGTTACTCCAAATACCATATACACTTTGAGGTGAGTCACCGTTTCTAAGTGCATTCCCTTGGTTGATTTGTGTTAAGTTTTCGTAGTGACCTAATGGATCTCCCTCGTAAATATTATAGTATTGTGTTGTTATTGCCGCTAGCGCTGAATTTGTTTCAGAAGGTGTAAATGCCACTTCTAAGTCTTTAAATCCATCGTGCACATACATTTGAGTGGCATCATTAAATGAATAAGAAGGTCTCCTTGTCGTAACAAACTTACCTACGTAACCATAGTTGAATAAATTAAATTGGTGTTTTGGATCATATGACTCGCTAAATGATTTCGAGTAATCCACCATTAAACTATATAAAGCTGATTTAATTTTAGAGCTACTGCCTTCACGGTCGTTGTTAAAACGTTGTGTTAAACGTCCAAACACACGGTAATCGTAATTTTTGTTGTAACCAAAATTACTAAAGTTCAACAATGAACCTCCGTAAGTATAACTGCTTCCTTGGCTGTAGTTCATGGATGCACCAAATTGCAAATTGACAGATGGACCAGTGTTTACATCAATTTTAGCCTGACCTGAATATACAGTGTTTCTTGCATTCATTCTCCAAGGAACTTTCTCAAAGTCACTTTCTCTCAAGAATAAAGCGTTGTTAAATGTTCCAAAACCAGTTGAGTTTGGACGAAGTGGATTTGCCAATAACTCATCACGAACTTCTTTTTTGATGCGGTAACCTCCGCCAGCTAGTGGACGTCCATCTAATTGGTCCGTCATGTTTGCTGAAACTAAGAATCCTAATCTTGGTTTTGTTTTCTTACCTGTTGAGTCGCGTTGCATCCAAAGTGGACCAGACAACATTCCTTCGATAAGGTTGTAACCATATTTATCTAAACCAAAAACTTTTCCATCGTAGCCATCAGGATCTGCACCTTTAAAATACAATCCTGAAGAAACTCCTTCAATGGATCCAAAATAAACGGCAGATGGACCTCTAGTTGTAATCGAGATGATTCCACCCGTTACATCACCGTAATTGGCAGGAACACCACCAGTAATAACCGATACTTCTTCCAAAGCAGATTTTGGGATGTTTGCGGAACCACGAACTTTAATTCCATCAATGTAATAATAGGTACCATCAGAACGAGATCCACGAACTGAAATAGCTCCTGAACCTTCACTTGAATTCACCCCTCCTACTGAACGAGCAACACCCTCTGCTGAACGAACAGGCATGCGGTTGATGTCTTCACGAGTAACCGTGGCACCAGAAGCCCCACCATTTTTATCAATTAAAGGAACCTTATAGACAACGACTTTCACTTCTTGTTCATCCTTCACTTTTTTAGAAAGTGTCAGGTTATCCAAAAAGGTTATACGGTCTGGGGAAATGGATACTCCCGTCATAACAGACATGTTGTAACCTGATATTGAATTTGAAAAATGCAAGTCGTATGTCCCCGGAGGAACACCATCTATCTGGAACTTCCCTGAGGCATCTGTTGATGCACCGCTTTTAATTGATTCTCCCTGTTTCAATAAGACTTTACAAAGCTCAATTCCTTGACCTGTTGATTCATCTTTAATTGTTCCTTTCAAGGTACCTAGACCTGATTGAGAAAATGCATAAGTACTTGCGAACAAAACACTTAGTACCAACAACTTTAGTTTACCCACCATATGAATGCGTATAAATTTTACTATATCTCGTTTTATAAAGATTGTAAATATAGAAAAATCCATATTGATTTCCCTACAAATTCGAAAAAAAGTAATTCAAATTAAATCCGCAACTTTGCAATAATTAGATAAACATACTGTTAACTTATTGCTAAATGTCTGCGGAAATTCATAAAATTCATTTTTCTTCTCAAGGAGTTTTTATTGCTTTTCAGAAAAAAGAATCAAATGCCGCATTATTGGAAGCAATCCTATTTCAAGAAGAGCAAAGCGAATTGGCGCAAATTAAGAACGAAAAACGCGTAATTGAATTTCTGAACGTCCGAAAACTTCGTTCGACCGAAGGACTCAATTCTCCAATTTATTATAATGAATCAGGCAAGCCGTGTTTAGCCTCCGAAATCAAATTGGGTTTTTCGATCAGCCATTCCAAAAATTATTGTGCAATTGGCTATGGGGAAAAGGAATTGGGAATTGACATCGAGGAAATAGATGAGCGGATAGAGCGGATTTCATCTAGGTTTATGAATGAAGAGGAAGAGGTGTTTATCGGGAACGATCGCCTGTTGGGCTTGACAAGAATCTGGACATTGAAAGAAGCGATGTTCAAATTGAATCCCAGGACCGGCATAGACTTTAAATCGGAACTTATCTTGAAATCACAAGTTGACAACTCATTTATGGGGGAAATGCTTACGGATGAAGGTTGGAAAAGGGTTATCCTAAATTCCGTTCAATTAGAAAACCTTGTTATTAGCGCATGTAGTTTCCTGTCAAGCGACTAAAATTGGGCCTTTAGGCTAAGGTCTAAACTTTTTACAGAATGTGTTAAGGCTCCAATGGAAATAAATTGAACACCCGTTTCCGCATAAGGCCGTATGTTTTCCAAAGTAATTCCTCCTGATGCTTCCGTTTCATATGTTGAAGGAATTTTTGCAAGTGCCCCTTTTAACATTTCCGGAGTGAAGTTGTCGAGCATGATTCGATCTACACCGCCATTTTCAAGTACCTCATCCAATTCGGAAATGGATCTGACTTCAATTTCAATCTTAAGCTTCTTTCCAGTTTGTATTAAGTATGCCTGGGTTTTTTCGATAGCCATTTTTATTCCTCCCGCATAATCGATGTGATTATCCTTCAACATAATCATGTCGTATAGCCCAAATCGATGGTTTTCTCCACCACCAATTTTAACCGCCCATTTTTCCAAAAAACGCATGCCAGGTGTTGTTTTTCTGGTGTCTAGAATGCGTGTTGAACATCCCTCAATCACTTTTAACACTTGAGCAGTTTGCGTAGCAATGCCACTCATACGTTGCATGCAATTTAAGACCAATCGTTCCGTACTCAGAATGTTACGCGAAGAACCGATGACTTCAAAAACGATGTCCCCCACTTGAATAGGATCGCCATCTTTTTTATTAAAAGTTAGTCTTAGCGAAGGGTCAACCAATTCGTAAATGCGTTTCGCTACCTCTACCCCGGCTAGAACCCCGGATTCTTTCACGAGTAATTGAGCTTTTCCTATCGCTTCGGAAGGAATGCATGCAAGTGTGGAATGATCACCATCCCCTATATCTTCTTGCAGTGACTTTCGAATGAATTCATCTAACATAGAACAAAGATAACATTGCTCGTGTTCATCTGAAACATTGTGATTAATTTTATGTCATGACTTCACATTCCGAACTTGTTTTAGAAAAAATAAAGGTACTGCCTTCCGATTCTGGGGTGTATCAATTTTTCAACAAACAAGGAGAAATCATCTACGTTGGAAAAGCCAAAAATTTAAGCAAAAGGGTTCATTCTTACTTTAAGGCGAACATTTCAGACGGAAAAACGAGGGCCCTAGTGAAAAACATTGCTGACGTTAAGTTTACCGTTGTTGGTTCTGAATTAGATGCCTTGCTTCTAGAGAACAATTTGATAAAATCCTATCGACCTAGGTATAATGTCTTACTTAAGGATGATAAAACCTATCCTTGGATTGTTGTGAAGAACGAACCATTTCCAAGGATCTTTAGTACACGTCGAAAAATCAAAGACGGCTCGCGCTATTTTGGTCCATATCCGAACGGGCGCGTCATGCATACCCTTCTGCAACTTATCCGAGAATTGTTCACATTACGCACGTGTCAACTTGACCTCAGTCCAGCAAAAATTCAACAAGAAAAATACAAAGTTTGCCTTGAATACCATATTGGAAAATGTAAAGCGCCTTGTATTGGTCAACATTCACAAGAATCCTATCAACGAATGATTGAATCGATTGAGTTGTTGTTACATGGTAAAACACATGCTCTCAGCATGGATTTAAAAAAACAAATGCAAGAATTTTCAGAAAACTATGCATTTGAAGAGGCACATAAGATCAAAGAAATTTTAGGGCAAATAGAAAAATACCAATCCAAATCGATGATCGTATCCCCAACGGTTCAAGAAGTAGATGTCTTGACTTTTGAAACGGATGAGGATTTGCTTTATTTCAATTACTTGGTGGTACGTGAAGGAGCGATTGTTCACACTTACACGTCTCATTTGGAGTTAAAATTATCCGAGAATAAAACGCATGTTTTCTCCTATGTTTTGCCACAATTACGTTCGAATTTTGAAAGTTCTTCGAAAGAGGTATTAGTTACTGAAAAAATGGATGCCCTTTTTCCTGAATTTCATTTTCACTGTCCACAAATTGGCGATAAAAAAAGGTTGATCGACCTGTCCGAGAATAATGTAAAACACTACCGTCTTCAACTGAAGAAACGTGAAATGAACAAGGTTTCTGAACATGGTGGATTGGATGCACTAATCGAATTACAACAGGGATTAAACCTTGGTGTTCTGCCCAATCACATCGAGTGTTTTGACAATTCGAATTTACAGGGTACAAATGCTGTTTCGTCTTGTGTTGTCTTTAAAAATGGTGTTCCTAGTAAAAGCGATTACCGACATTTCAATGTGAAAACCGTGGTTGGTCCAGATGATTTTAGCACGATGAAAGAAGTGGTTTTTCGTCGTTACCATCGCTTAATTTCCGAAGAACAAGCTTTGCCAGACCTCATCATCATTGATGGTGGAAAAGGTCAGTTAAGTGCGGCCATGGAATCCATTGAAGAACTTGGCATTTCCGATCGTGTTCAAGTGTTTGGATTGGCCAAACGTATGGAAGAATTATTTCGACCAAACCATTCAAAACCTATTTTGCTGGATAGACGCTCGAAAGGACTAAAACTGGTTCAACACATGCGTGATGAAGCCCATCGATTTGGCATTACACACCACCGAAATAAACGAAGTAAAAACTCATTTAACACTGAATTATCCGAGATAAAAGGCATCGGAGAAAAAACGTGGACAAGTTTATTAAAAGAGTTTAAAACGATTGAAAACATTAAGGACGCCAATCGTGAGGAAATAGCAAAAAAAATAGGACAGGCAAAAATGCGCATCCTATTTGATTATTTTGAATCGAAGTAATTACTTGACGATAAACGGCAAGGTCTTTTGTCCAGCAGAACTAGAAATAAGCACCTGATACATTCCAGCTGCGAGTTCCTGCGTATTCATCATCACTAAGTTTTTCCCTTCTTTCCCTTTGATCAGGTGTTTTTGGATTTTTTTTCCTGAAAGGTCGATGATTGTGATGTTCAAATCATCTGCGTTTGGAAGGTCAAATGATACATTTAACTCATCATCTGCTGGGTTTGGATATAACTCGAGGTGTGAAATCAACGAAAGCTCTGTAACGCTGTTAACGATATCGTTGGACGGACTTCCACTATACAAATTGATGTCATCTAAATAAATGTTATTTCCTCCCTCCCCTTCAAAACGGAAGAGCACTCTAAATTTATCGGTAAAGTAAGCAGATGTGACATTGGTCATGTGAACAGTCGTCCATTCAGAAGTTGTATTAGGTTTCCAAGAAGAACTTGATGTTAAAGAAGATAATTGATTTCCTTGAATGGTTTTTCGTTGGATCCAATCGGTTCCACAATCACCAGAAATAAATACTTTTAAGTACTCGTAATTAGTTGAAACGACTTTACGGTAAGCGTATCGGAAACTCAATGTAACTGTTCCAGTTGACGGAATGGTAGAAAGATCAATTTGTGATGAAATAAGGTCATCTACATTCCCAGTGCCTTGACCGAAATTCATGATTTTTACACATTTCGTTCCTGAATAACCAGTGGTTGTTTCAAGTGCCCATGTATTATTGGTGGAAGAATTGGTTACGATCCAATTTGGAGAATTCGTCAAAGTAGAATAACTCTCAAATCCTTCCCAGAATGGCAATGACGCTCCAGTATTAAACACATGGATGAAGTTGTTTTTTACTTCACTATCTGTTAATGTACCATCAGAGGCAGCCAATTGGACGTTGTAAAATCCTGGTGTATCAAAAATGATGGAAGGATTTTGACTACTCGTCGATGTTCCGTTGCTAAAAGTCCAGCCCGTTGAGGGTGTAATCGTCCATGACCAGCTAGTTACTGCATTGTACGAATCATCTGAAAAAGCGATTTCATCACCGGTACATATGGTTGTTTTATCTGCAGAGAAATCTGCTTTACATAGGTAAAGAACCCCATTGGCACCTACCGCATTGAGGTTGGCGGTTGTCCATAAGTTTGCGCGCCCTGTATTTGTAGCTTGCAGGGCTGTTCGCATGCGCGTTCGCTGTCCTTGAGTAAACATTTTTGAACAATACGAATAATCCATGTAATTCTCCACATTATCTCGAATGTCAAAGCCCCAATAAGCATTGTCATTGCTACAGGTATTAGAATTTAATGCACAAGATGAAACACCTATACAAGTTGGCGTATCTTGTACCTGGTCGCCATTTCCTGAGCAACTTGTAGCTGTTCCAGGATTATTATTCGACCCCCAAGTATGTGATAGGTTTAACCAGTGTCCAACTTCGTGTGTCAAGGTTCGACTTGTCCCAACAGAACTTGTTCCGATAGAACCAACATAGTCGTGTAAAACCCAAATTCCATTCTTCATTTGATTTGCGGCAAATCCTGATGGATTATAAGTATATCCCGCGGCACCGCCTATTTCACCACAAATGAACACATTCATGTATTTATTTCCTGGCCATTGACCTTGGTAAACATTATTCCCTGCAACAATGGCATCCACTTGATCGCCTCCATCACTACCATCGTAGCTAATTACATTGTACGTTCTGGTAATCCCACTGAAACATGTCCCATTTGGGGCTTTTGTAGCTAATACAAACTCGATTTCTACATCCGCTGGCATACCTGCAAAATCAGGGTGAACGGTTGCCGTATCCGCATTGAGTTTTCGATAATCTCTGTTCAATATCGCTAAAGCATTTAATATTTGCTCATCTGAAATA
This sequence comes from Crocinitomicaceae bacterium, assembly GCA_030727405.1. Taxonomy (GTDB): domain Bacteria; phylum Bacteroidota; class Bacteroidia; order Flavobacteriales_D; family Crocinitomicaceae; genus UBA952. The sequence goes on from JANRBR010000024.1 coordinate 11,541, forward strand.
TTTTCAACACCGTTCATGTGAAGTACGTGAAAGACAACCGGTATTTTATAAACCGTAGCTTTCTCTTGGCTGCCTTTTTTTAACAATGATTCAAATTCCGCATCATCCAATTCTTTCGCTAGAAGGTAAGCTGGATTTTTCATTAATTCAGCTTGTTTCTTGTGCTGAATGCAATATTCTATTTTTTCTCCTTCACGCATGTTTCCTGGATCCAATGTTCGCTTTTGCTGCGCATTGGAATTCATAGAAAAAAACATAATAGATAAAAAAGCAAGGAGTAGTTGACTTTTATTCATAGTGGTTTAGTTTTCAAGCAAAATAGTTAAGCGTTAAAATTAGTGAATTATTTAATTATTTTTCTATTTCCAATTGGTTAAAATTAAAATGGCTTTTAACAAGTCGAATAATGCTTAAATTTGTTGTTATGAAAGCAATGAAAGCAGCGGATACTTTGTCGATTACGACCAAGGTTGTCCTTCCGAATGATACGAATACGTTAGGGAATCTTTTTGGCGGACAATTATTGGCTTGGATGGATGTAATTGCCAGTGTCGCAGCGCATCGCCATTGCAAACGTGTGGTTGTTACCGCTTCGGTTAACAATGTTTCGTTTCAAAAACCGATTAATCATGCTTCTATCGTAACGCTTGAAGCGAAAGTCTCACGTGCATTCAATTCTTCCATGGAGATTTTTGTGGATGTATTTGTTGAGGACAATCTAACGGGTGCACGTGAAAAATGCAACGAGGCCATTTACACCTTTGTTGCCGTTGATCAAAATGGTGGACCCATTCAAGTTCCCGAGTTAATTCCTGAAACTCCAGAAGAGGTAGCTCGATTTGAGGGGGCTTTACGCCGTAAACAATTAAGTTTGATCCTTGCAGGAAAAATGAAGCCGTCTGAGGCTACAGAATTGAAGAAATTATTCCTGGAAGACTAAGGTTTCGAAAGCGATTCAGAGATAGCCTGAATGTTTTGTTTCATCATGCAATCAAAATGACCTTTGGGACAGGTTTGAAATCCTATTTTCGAACAAGGTCGGCATTTTAACCCAGACACTTCAAATGTTTTATCTTTTCCATTACCATTTGGCCTGTAGGGAATCATTCCAAATTCGGGAACGGTATTTCCCCAGATAGAAATAATTTGTGTTTTAAAACAAGCGGCAATATGCATTAATCCTGTATCATGGGTGATGATCGATTGCGACTGAGAAACCACACTTGCCGACTGAAGGATGCTTAACTTTCCACAGGCATTCAAAACCGTTTTATTAACCGAATGCTGCATTAACCATTCCGCCAATTCCACATCTATGTTTCCACCAAGAATAATCATTGGTTGAGAAATTTGACCGATTAATTCCAACCATTTTTCCTTAGGTAATTTTTTGGTATTGAATTGTGCACCAATGGCTAAAGCGACAAAGGTTTGACCGAGTTCAGGGAAAGATTCCTTTATGGAAACAATAGAATCTTCAGGTAAATGAAAGGTGTTTTGTGGCTTTTTGTCATGGTTCAAGCCTAATTTATCCAAGGTGTTGAGGTACCGATCAACAATGTGCATGTCCGGCATTCGGGATAGTCCAAAACGGGTCAACAACCATTTTTTTACATTCAATTTATGGAATCGGGCGGTTTGCGCTTTCAAACCAAAAGTTAAGCGTCGTGTTCTTAAATTATGGTGTAAATCAATGATGTAATCAAAGGATTCATTGGCAATTTGTTCCTTGAATACACGAAAAGACTCATCAAGAAAATGTACTTTGTTGATTTCTTTTGCTCCAAAAAGCAAGGTTTCAAATGCACGCTTAGTAGCAAAATGGATCTCAGATTCCGGATACGCATTCCGAATGGCGGTAATCACCGGAAAAGTAAGTACGATGTCCCCAATGGAACTAAAACGGATGATTAATATCTTCAATCGTAACTGATTTATTTAGCGATTAAATGTACGATTATTTACGAGATTGTGTGTTTTGAAACAATACCCGATCAGGGTCTAATTGAGCTTCCAATGTGGTGAAAAACGCAGCTCTTTCTGCTGGCTCAACACAATCAATGGGAAAGGAAAGTTGTAAGTCTTGAATGTAATCAAAATAGACGGTTTGTTGACTTACACTCACTTTTCGGAGTCCCGCAAGGTAGATGAGAATGATTTCTCTATCACTTACTAGAATGGCTTTTGATGTGATTCCAACCCTGAAATTACTTTTCGCATTTATTAGGAGAAAAAGCAAAGATTCTACAGAAAAAAAGAGCAAAACACCACAAATAAAAATGGCCTCCTTTGTCACAAGGTAATAGGAAAAAGCAAGAAAAAAGAGAACAACTGATTCAATTACCGTATATAAAAAAACGCGTTGCTTGCGCTCTTTGCTAACCTCCCCATTCCAGGCGAATTTCATTTTTTGGGAGGTCATCCGAACACCCATCCAACGACGAATGGACCTTCTTAAACTGATGATCGCATATAACAGTCCAAATCCTAGAAAAACTTCAAATCGGTAGGGAATTTGTGCACCCGTTGTTTTCAGTAAATCTATTGGTAAATCAAATCCAACGAAGACGGAAAGCAACATCGTTGGAAAGGTAATTACGAGTAATAGGACGTTTATAAAACTATTCATTAGGAATCAATTTCATTTTCATTTTAAGGTTCAGAATGCGTTCTTGGGCATGCTTCACCTTTCTCTCCACATCTGCCCTCAAAGCATCTGCACCTTTCGATTTTGCAAAGAAACCAAGGTTGTTTTCTAACTGCATGATTTCCTTATTCAATCCATCGATTTGCTTTCTGATCTCATTTTTTTCTATTTGCAAGAGTTTCAATCGATCAGGACTTCCTTGTAAATTATCCAATTTTGCTTTAAAAAGGATGCTTTCTTTTTCTTGTCCCTCCAATTTTAAGGCTGCGTATTTTTCATCGATTGCCTTTTTAAATTGTTGATAGACTGATTTTTTTTCTTTCATCGGGACTTGACCCAAGTCATTGAATGCTTGTTGGAAATTCCGCAATCCAGTAATCGCTTCTTGTTTGTTCGTTGGAACTTCCCATGCTTGTATTTGCGAAATAAGTTCGTTTTTAGCGGTCAAATTAGCCACATTTGCTTCATCTTGAACCTTAAAATGGGCTTCCTTCGCTTCAAAAAACACGTTGCAAGCACCACGAAATTCTGACCACAATTTATTCTCGAAACGGTGACCAGCATTTCCTGATTCTTTCCATCTTTTCTGCAAATTGATTAATTTCTCTGAAGTATTTTTCCAGTCAGTTGAATCGCAAAGCGATTTAGCCTCCTCGATTAATTTGCGTTTTTTATCTGCAACATCCTTGAACTTACTTTCGATGTCCTTCGAGAATTCCTTTTTGGCTTGGAAAAACACATCGCAATGCTTGCGAAATTCTTGATATACCAATTCGTTTTCCTTCCTCGAGCCAAAACCAATTTTCTTCCATGCTTCTTGTAGGGCAAGGACTTCCTTCGTTTTGTGATCCCAATCTTTCGCAGTGGAGACATGCTCTATTCCTTGAACAAGCAATGCTAATTTTTCGATCAATGCTTTTTTCGCATCAATGTTTTCTTTGAGTACTGCGCGCTGTTGCTCGTAATGCTCGTTGAATTTATCATAAACGGCACGTACAGTCTCCCAATAAGCATTTTTTAATGATTCCCACTCTTCATTTTGAACCGGACCAATTTCTTCCCATTCATCCTGCAAGGAACGAAGGGTTGCTTCCGCTTCACGAACTGGCAAGTTTGCCGTTCTTAACTGCTTTAATTTAAAGATGATTGCTTCCTTTAATTGCTGATTGCGTTTGTAATCGTGTTCTTTTAATTCTTTGTAAATTTTAATGTTGTAAAAGAAAATCTCAAGAAGTCGGGAATATTCTTTTTGAACGGCTTCGCGTTTGTCTCTCGGAATGTCTCCAACTTTTTTCCAGTTTTCATGTATTTCCTTGTAAGAATTGAAAGCGGTTCCGATTTTCTCTTCATTTTCAATCACATCTTTCAAGCGATCGATCAGTGCTTTTTTCTGTTTTAGATTTTCATTTTCTAAAGCAGATTTCAGTTCAACTTGTTTTTTTCTTTTCTCCTGGAAGGATTTATACGCTTCGAAAAAAGCTTCTTTTTCAGGGCGATAATCTACTTCCTCATAGCTTTCGCCTTTTTCAGAAGCTTCCAATCTTTTGACCTGTTCGACGCGCTCTGCCTCCATCATGAAATCTTCAAATTCCTGACGCAATTCGGAAGCATCTCTACCTAAACCGATTAAGTCTTCGGATTCAGCCAATAGGCGTATTTTATCTTGAAAATTAGTGTGTTCCATTTAGGTTTAATTCAAAGTTAGACAAAGTAACGAACTCATTCATTCGTTTGTTCACGTCATCCATGGTAATTTCAGTAAGGCGTTGTGTACCAAATTTCTCTACGCAAAAAGATGCCAAGGCAGAACCTGCGATGATTGCTCGTTTCATGTTTTCAAAAGAATCGTCGTTTGTTGCAGCAAGGTAGCCCATAAATCCTCCGGCGAAGGTATCCCCTGCTCCTGTTGGATCAAAAACTTCTTCGAGTGGTAATGCTGGTGCAAAAAAGACGTTTTCACCGTGAAACAACAATGCTCCGTGCTCCCCTTTTTTAATTATGAGGATTTTAGGTCCCATTGCACGAATGATTTTTGCCGCTCGCACCAATGAATATTCTTTGGATAACTGTCTCGCTTCCTCGTCATTAATGATCAACACATCGACATGAGCCATGGTTTTCTTTAAATCATCAAGCGCAATATCCATCCAAAAATTCATGGTATCCATTGCGATTAATTTTGGTCGTTTCGCCATGCGGTTTATCACCGTAAGTTGAACCTCTGGACTTAAATTTCCAAGCATGAGGTATTCTGGATTTTGACATGACTCCGGAAGAATGGGATCAAACGTACCCAGAACATTTAATTCCGTAACGAGGGTATCACGTGAATTCATGTCGTTGTGGTATTTACCAGACCAAAAGAAAGTTTTCTCTCCTTTTTTGATTTGTATCCCTTCAACGTTGACTCCTTTTGACTTTAAATAAGCTAGTGTTTCGCTTGGGAAGTCTTCCCCTACAACGGAGATTAAACCTTGCTCCTTCGCGAAAAAAGAAGAGGCCAAGGAAATAAATGTTCCGGCTCCTCCAACGATTTTATCCGTTTTTCCAAACGGTGTTTCAATAGCATCAAATGCAACGCTTCCTACAGTAACTAACTTCATACAATAAAATTGGACTGCAAAGATATGGAATTTCAGAGAGTGGCTCTACAACTATTTTGATTTCTGCATACCCCTCGGGTGCGCTTGAGCATAAACAGCAGTGAGTTGCGCGAAAGAGTTGTGTGTATATACCTGTGTTGCCGACAAATTCGCATGTCCCAACAAGTCTTTTAAGGTTTCAAGTCCCGTTCCTCGATTGAGTAAATGGGTGGCGAAGGTGTGTCGCAAAACGTGTGGACTTTTCTTATCTGCGGTAGTTAATGAGCCTAGAATCGCATTTATTTTACGGTATACAAACGCAGGGTAGAGATCCTTGCCATTTTCTCGCGTGAAAAGCTTTGGAGATTCAATGTGTAATTTGCGCTTTAGGTCTTGAAACAACCGTATGGACTGCGCTAATTCTTTAGAAACAGGTATTAGGCGCTCTTTGTTTCGTTTTCCGAGCACTTTGATGTGTTGCTCGTTAATATCTATGTCTTTTAGTCCAATAAGCTCGCTGAGACGAATTCCTGTTTGATAAAACAATTCAAAAATCAACTCGTCTCGAATACCACAAAAATCCGATGAAAAAAGGCTACTTGTTTTGGAGAGGTCTAATTCAGATTCTTTGATGAAAACAGGTAAGCGTTTTTCGTTTCTTGGGCCTTGAATTTTAGCCATCGGGTTAACTTGGATGATTCCTTCTTTTCGTAACCAACGAAAATACGTTCTAAGGGATGCCAATTTACGGTTGACACTGCGGTTACTGATTCGGTCATCGATTAATTGAACAATCCAACCTCGAACAAGAAAAGAATTTACTTCTTGAAAGTCCTGAATGGTTTTAATGTCAGCAAAGGAAATAAATTGATTTAAATCATGCTCATATGCTCCAATGGTATGTGGGGAATATCTTTTTTCGAAAGAAAGGTATTGGATGAAAAGTTCAAGCATAAAAAAAGGAGCTAAAAGCTCCTTTTTAACGAATATTTTGAACAAAGGTTACAGCTCTGCTGACTGCATTCTTTGTTTGTAAGCAGCGCGGATGATTTCCTGGCGACGAGACACAGATGGTTTAATAAACTCTTTGCGTCCACGCAATTGCTTCATCACATTTGTTTTCTCGTACTTTTTCTTGTACTTCTTCAATGCTCTTTCGATGTTTTCGCCTTCTTTAATTGGAATGATCAACATATGCTATAATTTACATTTAAACTTAGGGTGGCAAAGATATGACTTTAATCCTAATTCACAAAAATTTATTTTAATATTTCTCTAGAAATAACTAATTTTTGTATTTCAGAGGTCCCTTCACCGATGGTCATGAGTTTCGCGTCGCGAAGAAACTTTTCAGCTGGGTACTCTTTTGTGTATCCGTAACCGCCCATGATTTGAACAGCTTCATTCCCGCATTTCACCGAAACTTCAGAAGCAAAATACTTTGCAAACGCCCCCTCTTTCGTCATGACAAGTTTATTGTTTTTTCGATACGCCGCTTGAAAAGTTAATAATTCCGCCGCCTCTACTTGGGTTTTCATGTCCGCTAATTTAAACGCAATGGCCTGAAATTGCGCGATTGGATGACCAAATTGCTCCCTTTCTTTCGCGTATTTCACAGAAGATTCATAGGCGCCGCGTGCAATTCCACAGCTAAGTGAGGCAATCGAAACGCGTCCGCCATCAAGGATTTGCATGGCTTGTTTAAAGCCATCTCCAATGTTCCCAATCACATTTTCTTGTGGCACACGAACATGATCGAAGATCAGCTCAGCCGTTTCACTTGCTCGAACACCTAATTTATCTTTGATTTTTACAGCCGAAAATCCAGGCATTCCTTTTTCGATGATAAATGCTGTAATTCCATTTGAATCCAATAAATCTCCGGTTCGAACTAAAATCACTGCAATATCGCCACTTAATCCGTGAGTAATCCAATTCTTCGCTCCATTGATAATCCAATCGTTGCCGTCTTTCACCGCTGTTGTTTGCATGCGCATGGCATCCGATCCTGTATTGGCCTCTGTGAGTCCCCATGCACCGATAAATTCACCAGAAGCTAGTTTTGGTAAATACTTTCTTTTTTGCTCTTCACTGCCATGGTAATAGATGTGTCCTGTGCAAAGCGAGTTATGTGCCGCAACGCTTAGTCCTATTCCACCGCAAACTTTACCGAGCTCCATTAGTGCTGTAGCATATTCAAAATAAGAAAATCCAGATCCACCGTATTCTTCAGGTATAAAAATACCCAAGAGACCGAGCTCTCCCATTTTTTTCATTGTTTCCACTGGAAAATGCTCGTCCGCATCCCATTGCTTGTAAAAGGGTTTGATTTCCTTTTCCGCAAAATCACGCACCATTTGGGCGATCATTGCTTGGTTTTCATTAAGAGAGAAATTCATGTTGTTGATTGATGTTGTTGATTGATGTTAATTTAATACGATATTAATCCGTTTATGTTCGTTGAATATGGAGTTAATTTATGTTGCCCGGATAAAAAGCTAAGTTCTACGAGAAAGCTAAATCCAGCTACCTCTGCCCCACTTTTTTGAATTAATTCGGCTGCCGCTGCCGCTGATCCACCCGTAGCCAACAAATCATCGTGAATGAGTACCCGTTGATTCTTCTGTACTGCGTCACTGTGCATTTCTATCACTGCGCTACCATACTCCAAGTCATACGCATGTTTGATTTTCTCATAAGGAAGTTTGCCTTCCTTGCGAATTAAAATGAAGGGTACACCTAGTTGAATGGCCAAAGGAAATCCAAATAAAAACCCTCTACTTTCTATCCCTGCAACAGCTTCAATGCCTTTATCTTTGTACATCTCCACCAAATGATTCAATACATCTGCGGATAACTCAGCATCTAACATGATGGTGGAAATATCTTTAAATAGAATGCCGGGTTTAGGGAAATCCGCGACATCACGAATGCTCGATTTTAATCTTTCTTGAATGTTCATACCTACAAAGATAGGTAAGGTCTGACTTTTTCGAATGTTTCTTCGTCAATTATTACCGATTCTTTTATTTCTGGTATGGAGTGAAAGCGGCCTTTTTGTGTGCGCATTTTTACGATTGAATTTGCTTGGTTCCAGTTAAGATAAGGATGAGCTTGTAGTTCTTCCGCACTTGCTGTGTTGATGGATATTTTTCGAAGATTGCCTGGTTCACATTGAATAAATGCTTGAATTTGCGCATAGATTTCTGGTGTCATTTTCCAAACCTCAAGTATTTGTTCCTTTCTAACGAAGCCCCCTAGGCTTTGTTGATACTTCATGATTTGCCGCGCATAAAATGGACCCAAGCCTTTGATTTCCATTAATTCTTGTTCGCTTGTTTGATTGATGTTTAGCTTTTGATTTGAAGGCTCAAATTCAGGTTTTTTACTGAGCTCTTTTGAATGCTCTTTGACATCGTATTTCGTGAAATCCTTGATGTTTTCAAATACCTTTTCTGGGATGAACTTGATTTTTTGAAGTTCCTCATTCGAATCGATTCCTCGTTTAGCAATTTTTAAGACCACGGATGCTTGCTTTTCACTCAATCCAAATGACATCCATTCTTCTTTACTAAGTAAATTGGGGTCAAATTTTTCCGTGGGTTTCCTTAACTTTTTTTGCTTTGACGACCATTTCCGGTAAGGATTTTTTCTTCGATTCCATCGATGGGTTTCGTTTCTCCAATGTTGATTTTTTGAAATGGGCGTAATGTGCAACTCTGTTGAAAATTCTTCTGAATGGAGAGACATCAACAGCCGAGGCGTGAAAATGATGAGAATAGAAGTCAAAATTAAAACCAATATCCCTCGTTGGTGACGTCTGGATACATCAAATGGATTACCTTGAAACATGCGCGTTCAAAATTTAGATTGGACAAAATGTTCAAGTAATTTTCCTTCGAAAAGCTAACGTAGAAAACTTAAAAAAAGTATAGGATTAATGTTTTCTATTGGCAACAAAATAGACAGGTATTCCCAACAAGACAATAATTAGTCCCATTCCTGCATTTCGAAAATCATACACCAATAAATCGACACAAATCGCGAGCGTAACAAGGATGTAAAGCGCCGGAATTACGGGATAACCAAATGCCTTGTATGGCCTTTCTGTGTTTGGTTCCTTTTTTCTCAATATAAAAATTCCAAAAATGGTTAAGATATAAAAGATTAAACTGGCAAAAGTACTATACACTAAGAGGTCTCCGTATTTCCCAGATAGACACAAGAGACTTGCCCAAATGCCTTGAATCCACATGGCTACACTTGGCACATTGAACCGGTTTAAGTTTTTCGCTTGTTTAAAAAACAATCCATCTGTGGACATAGCATAAAATAAGCGAGATCCAGCCAAAATCAATCCGTTGTTGCAACCAAAAGTGGAGATCATAATTAAAGCCGCCATGAACATGATCCCGATTCCTCCAAAAATAACGGAAGCCGCTCCAGCTCCTACCCGGTCATTGCTTGCAAACATAATTCCTTGTCCGATGGCATCGGTTGCATCTGGTGAACCTCCTTTTGGCAATAACGCTAGATAAGCCAGGTTAGCAAGAATATAGATGACCGTTACGATGGTCGTACCGTAAAATAAACTTTTAGGAATGTTCTTCTTTGGGTCTTTAATTTCTCCCGCAATAAACGTAACATTGTTCCATGCATCCGAAGAAAAAAGTGAATTGATGATGGTTGCGCCCAAGGCACCCATTAAGGCGAAACCTGTCAGTGGAATGATTTCAAGTTGACCACTGGGCAATTCAACGGTTTTGTAAGCGTCCCACATGTGTTCGAAATTTTGCGCAAATACATCCGTTTTTAATCCTATCGCTAATCCCAACACAATCAACGCAAATAAAGCAAACAGTTTTGCGGAGGTAAAAACGAGTTGTAGAATTTTACCGTTTTGAACACCCCGAGAATTCAGTATAGTCAACACCATTATGCTCGCAATAGCAAGGATCTGGCCATAAGAAATGGTTAAATAAGTGGTTTTAATTAAAACTCCGTTTAACTCAGGAAAAAAGACCCCGGCATATTTTGCAAATGCCACTGCAACTGCGGCAATGACACCTGTTTGAATGACGGTAAAAACAGTCCAGCCGTACAAGAATGACATCATTTTCCCATATGCTCTTTGAATGTAAACGTATTGTCCACCTGCATTTGGCATCATTCCAGCCAATTCTCCGTAACTGAGGGCGGCGAAAATGGTAATTAATCCAGTTAGCACCCACAAAACAATCATCCACCCGCTTGAGCCAATATCGCGCATCATTGGAGCGGTAACAATGAAAATACCTGATCCAATCATCGATCCAGCCACAAGTAAGGTAGCGTCTAATAAACCTAATGACTGTTTTAATTTTGATTCCATGTCTGCCTTTTTTTGGTTAAAACAAAACTGTCTCCTCGATGGAGGAGACAGTTTCAATCAAATTATCAAAAATTTAATCCTTTTTCGGATGTAAATGAGAATTTCTTCGGCTGTAGGTGAAATAAATGATCAATCCTAGGCCCATCCATAAAGCTGCTGCTTGTAGGGTTGCAATATCTAATGATACAATCATTGCTGTACAAACCAATATCCCTAGAATAGGAACGAGTGGCACCAATGGTGTTTTAAATGGCCTCTTTAATTCAGGATTGCTTTTTCGCATGATCAAAATTCCTAAACTTACAAGGATAAAAGCGAATAAGGTACCAAAGGATGTCAAATCTCCAGCAACACTTCCTGGTACAAACGCTGCAAAGGCACCAACAAAAATAAAGAGCATCCAATTGGCAATGTATGGTGTTTGGAATTTAGGGTGAAGTTTGCCAAAAGCAGCCGGAATTAATCCGTCTTGACTCATGGAGAAAAACACACGGCTTTGTCCCATCAACATCACTAATATAACGGATGAAAACCCTGCAAGAATGGCTAAGGTTACACCTGTACCCAACCATTCGTAACCAGCCATATAAGTTTTAATCGCATAGGACACAGAGGCCTCTTTACCTGCAGTCGCAAATTCACTCCAATTTGCTACACCTGTTAAAACATGTCCAAACAATATGTATAACACAGTACAGATGGCCAATGATCCCAAAATTCCAATGGGCATATCTCGTTTCGGGTTTTTCGCTTCTTGAGCAGTTGTACTTACGGCGTCAAATCCAATGAAGGCAAAGAAAACAATTCCAGCACCACCTAGAACGCCTCCCCAACCCCATTTGAAGAATCCTTCGTGGCCAAATGTACCTTCAGGGATTAAATAAGGTGTGTGGTTCTCTGGTTTGATGAATTGCCATCCAATCACAATAAATACTAAGACAATCGCAACTTTGATGAAGACGATGATGGAATTAACAAGTGCTGATTCTTTTGTTCCCTTAATTAAGAGCAAGGTTAGTGCAAGAAGGATAATTAATGCGGGTGCATTGATGTAGCCGGAAGTTATCATCACTTTCGAAGCAATTTCAGCAGGAAGATTCTCATACTGAGCCGCACTTAAAATTCCTTTTTCAATTCCTTCCCAATGTCCAGGTAATGCTTGTATCTGAGCAACCATTCCTTGGGATACCTTGTACATGCTTTCAAAAGGTGAATGGCACCATTCATATGGAATGGCATTTCCGAGTAAGTTGTTGAGGTATTCACTCCAAGCAATGGAAACGGTAGCGGCACCTAAGGCATACTCCATGATTAAGGACCAGCCAATGATCCACGCCACTAATTCACCCATGGTCACAAACGAGTAAGCATAGGCACTTCCTGAAATCGGAATCATCGATGCGAATTCCGCATAACAAAGTCCTGCTAAGGCACAACCAATGGCTGCAATAACAAAAGAAATGGTCACTCCTGATCCAGCTGCTTCCGATGCTGCTGCAGCGGTACGCACAAACAAACCGGCCCCAATAATTGCTCCAATTCCTAAGGCAATTAGACTTCCCGCACCTAAGGTGCGTTTCATCTGGCTATTTTCGGCCTGAGCCAATAAATCTACTAGTGATTTTTTTCTCCAAAGTGACATAGCATAAATTTAGTGAAAACAAATATATCATTTTCAATGATAACAGCAATGCAAAGCTTGCAAGTCACATGCAGAAGATACGAATATCAAGGTCAACTTTAAATGAAGTCTAGGGTTTCCTCTAAGGTTTTTGGGTTGTATCCCAAGCGTGATTTCGCTTTACTTAGGTTGAATCCTGTTCGTGGTGGCCTCACCGCAGGTTGACTGAGTGAAGAACTAGTGGTTCGTTTTACTTTGTCCATGGATAATTGGTAGTGCTTTGCAATTCGCTCAACAATTTCGTAAATCGACATGGTTTCAGGCCCTGAGACATGAAAAATCCCATTTTCATTCAATTCACAAATTCGAATACACGCCCATGCGAGGTCATCCGCCCAAGTTGGAGCACGGAATTGGTCATCAATTATACTCAATTCTTTCGCTTCATGAAGGGCTTCTTTTGCCCATTTAACTATGTTTGAACGCGATAATTGATTCCCTGTCCCATAGACAATGATTGTTCGCACGATGGAAAATTGAAGGGAAGGCAAATCTTTGATATATTCTTCTGCCTGAAGCTTAGAATGTCCATATATGCTTAAAGGATTTGGTGCATCTTCCTCTTGATAATTTCCTTTTGAGCCATCGAAGACAAAGTCAGTTGAAAGAAGTTGAAAATGACAGTTTGATGCGAGGCATTGATTGGCCAATAATTGAACCGAATCTACATTCAAGCTTTGACACTCCTGTGGATTGAGTTCACATGCATCTACATTGGTCATTGCAGCAGTATGAATAACATGTGTGGGTTTAAATTCATTGAAAACTTCGGCAATTTCATCACGGTTGCAGATGTCCATGGTGCGGTAGTTTTCCTCTGGACAATCATTGTTGCGATTCACTCCAAGTGAGCTAGCCATGAAATCAATGCCCTTTAGCAACAACTGCGCAACCAATTTTTGACCCAAAAGTCCATTACTTCCTGTGATGAGCATTCTCATAAGTCCCAAATGGATTTTTTTTGTTTGTGTTGGAATTTAAAATAATGTTTATGTTCAAGCACCCAAGCCATTACTAAATATAAAAGTATGGGTGAGCCCAATCCGATAATTGAAAAATAAATAAAGCCCAAGCGTACTTTACTTATGCGAATACCAAGCCTCCTAGCCCACCATTCACAAACGCCAAAGGATTGCATTTCGAAGAAAAAAATGATTTTCTGAAGAAGTCGTCTCATGATTTTATCAACCGTTGCCCAACACAACAATCTAAACATTTATTATTTGCACAAAATTGCTGATAAATTTCGAGATTAGCCTGCGTTTCCAAAGCATTTTTCGCTTCAATTTCTGCGGACTTCCAAATGTTTGAAATGCCATTCTTTTCACTTGGAAGTGATTTCAAGAATTTCATCGCCTCCAATACTCCTGTGCTTTGTTTTTTTATCTTTCGCTGATCCTCCATAATCAAATATGTTTTCACATTAATTAATAAATTATTTTGCAGCATTTTACTCTTTATTTCGGATCTTAAAAAACCAATATCCCAAGGGATTCGCGCTACATTTTGCTCTTTGACTTCCAGGAACCAACGAATAAATTTCGTCCAAGATTGCACCCTGTTTTTTAAATGTCCTGTTAGAATCATGTTCTTCCCTTTCCAGCCTTGATGATTGCTTAACGCATCCTTCAAGATGTGTTCAGGTGATGTTCTTAGGTGATCTAAAAGTGGGATTTGTTGTGCTAAAAGTTCGAAGGATAGGCTATTGGTTTTCGTGCCGAAGGCTTTTGATATCAAGTGGTAGAAATCAAACACATTGGTTTCTTGATCGAAACAAGCCAAGTACTTTCGCATTAAACGATCTTCTAAGGACCTTAGTTGCATTTGTTGGAATTCATCTTGAAAGCCATTTAAACGCTTCTTACAAACTATTTCATTTGATTTAATCCATTGATACTGCCTTGGAAATTTAAATTCGCCTTCCAAGTATGTTTTTAATTCGATTGTGGGGATTAAAGAATCGTGTAAATAAACAGGCTGATCATTTTCATAAACGACGTGTAAAATGACATTATGATAAGAAGCATCATCCTGATGTTGATGTTTGTACCAATCGGATGCTTTCAAATGGAACTCTATCGAACCACACCATGTTAGCTTATCGAATCTCACTTTGGCAAATTGAAAATCTGGACCACTTCCGGAGGTGTTCCAGGTGCCTAATTGAATTATTTCGATGTCTCGGGAGTCTGTTAGTTGAAATAGATGGAAGGGCAATCTTCGATCATTCCAAAGTTGTTGTAATTGTATCTCAAGCAAAGTAACCTATTTGATTACTTTAAGATAACAAAAAAGGCGCTCAATGAGCGCCTTTTTTTTATTTTGGTAATGGTTTAAATATCAAATAATCTGGAATCGCAGGTGGTGCGGTTGCAGGATTAAAATCTGTAGATGTGATTTTAGCTGTAGTTCTACGATTAATTTGATGTAGTTTTTCGAATTTAGCTTTATCGGTAGTTTTGTATTGATTGATATAAGCCTCCGTTAAGACAACTTTCTGACCATTTTCATCTTCCCACGTTGCTGGTTCAGCTTCTCCTTTACCAACAGGACGAATGCGTCGTGGATCAATTCCCTTTTGTTCAACTAGGTATTTGTATACCGCTTTTGCTCTATTTTCTGATAAAACTTGGTTTTTAACATCGGTATCACGTGCATCTGTATGTGAATACAAATCGATGGTGATGTTAGGGTATTCTCTTAACATACTATCCAAGAATTTCAAAGAGTCCAAACTCATACAAGAAGCATCGTTAATGAAAGTCCATTGACTTACTGGGTAACGAACCTCAGGGGTGCGAATTTCTCCGATTGGCAATAATGGCATTTCTAAGATGAAGGACTGACTTTGGTCTATGCCTTTCGTACTGAATTTAGCTCCTCTTTTATCTTCGTAATATCCTTCTTTTCCAGCCTTCAAGGTGTAATCAAATCCTGCAAGGATCCAACGATTTTTCTTGTCTGGTTTTTCGTTC
Organism: Crocinitomicaceae bacterium; assembly: GCA_030727405.1. Taxonomy (GTDB): domain Bacteria; phylum Bacteroidota; class Bacteroidia; order Flavobacteriales_D; family Crocinitomicaceae; genus UBA952. The sequence goes on from JANRBR010000024.1 coordinate 26,797, forward strand.
CAACTCACTTTACCTTTTGCATCTGTTGTTCCTTCCCATGTTGAGCCATCAGAAACAGTTACCGTTACTTTCGCTCCAGCTAATTTTTTTGTCTTTTTTCCAGACTCATAAACCACTACTCGAAGGTCATAAAAATTTGGTGGGATAGAATAACTCCAAATATCGGATGTGTATTCATTACTTGAAGATGTTTTTCTTTCTGATGTAAAGAATCCTGAACGTCCATCAAAGTCACATAAACCATAATCGTTTCCTTGAGAATTAAAAGGAACACCCATGTTTCTAGTTCCAGACCATTTGTTGGAGTCAAGATCTTTTTGAGCAACAAAAATGTCTAGTCCACCAATTCCTGGAAGGCCATCACTTGCAAAATACAATTGTCCTTTAGAACCAATCGAAGGGAACAATTCATTTCCTGCTGTATTGAACATCGCTCCCATGTTGTGTGGAATCGAATCCCAAACTTTCTCTCTTTTTTTGTAGGTAACATACCATAAATCTCTTCCTCCAAAACTTTTCTCTCCATTTGGACTTTCTTTCATGTCAGAGGCAAAAATCAACATCATATTATCTGGAGAAAGACAAGGATGACCTACTGAAATGGTATCGTTTAATTTCAAGGTGATTTTCTCAGGATTTTCAAAATCCTCTCCACTAAAATCTGCCTTCCAGATTTCACAACCTAAATCTTGCTTCTCAGCATTAGGACAACGTGTGAAATAAAGCGTTTTCTTTTTTGAATCAAAGCAAGCATTTCCTTCATTTTGAGTAGTGTTCACCACTCCTTTTGTGTCGATTGATTTTACATTTGTCGGGTTGCCGTTTACGTCATACTCCGCACTATAAATATCCATGTACTTTTGACCAGATATTGGATCACGATCTGTTCCGGTTGCTTCATCTCGACTAGTTCCAAAATAAATTATCTTACCTTTTTTATCTCCGTAGGAAGGAGACATGTCGTATTGTTTTGAATTAATCTTGTCCTCACATTTAATGACATAATTAGATTCTTCCGATTCAAAATCACGGTATTGTTCAATAGCAGCAATAGCCGATTCTACTTCCTTCACTCGGGATTTAGGTGCAATACGTTTGAACTCTCTATAACTTTTCAATGAATTATCGAACTCTTTTAACATGCGTTGCATGTCACCACGGCAGAAATAAACTTCAGGCATGACATCAAAGTATTTCAATTCGATGCACGTACCATACCACTCATTAGCCTTATCATAAATCTGCATGTTTCGGTATGAATCAGCAATTTTATAGGCCATGTCTCCCTTTTGACGAATGGTTCCTTTGTAACCAAGTTTCTTATAGGCATCTTGACAAACTTTTACCGCCTCAAAATAATTACCCGAATTATACGTATCGTTTGCTTTTCTGATGTATTTAGGCTCTGGAAGATTCTGTCCAAAACTAAACTGTGCAAAGGAAATTGTAAGAAATGCTAAAATAAAAAATTGTTTCATAAAGCGTGGTTTAAGCTTGAATTTAAATCCAAGGATAGCAAAAATAAGAAATATTTATTTAAAATCCGAACAATAGTTCCTCCATCGTTTGATAAGCTCAGCAAAGCCCTCCGGTAATGCGGAATCAAACTCTATATACGATTGTTTTGTCGGTTGTATGAAGCCAAGTGTTTTAGCATGAAGTGCTTGACCAGGAATCAATTCGAAACAATTTTGAATGAATCGCTCATAACTTGCCGAGCGTGTCCCTTTTACGATCTTGTTTCCGCCGTATTCTAAGTCATTAAATAAGGGATGACCGATGGACTGCATATGCACACGAATTTGATGTGTTCGACCTGTTTCCAATTTGCATTCTATCAAGGTAACCAAACCGAAGCGCTCAAGTACTTTATAATGAGTAATTGCGACCTTTCCATGTTGACCATCCTTAAATACAGCCATTACTTTTCGGTTTTTTAAGGACCTTCCGATGTTGCCTTCAATTGTTCCGTCCGACTCGATATCGCCCCAAACCAATGCGTGGTAACGTCTTTCTGTCGTTCGATTGTAGAATTGCTTAGCCAATTCAACAAGTGCCAACTCGGTTTTAGCGATTAATAGCAATCCTGTCGTGTGTTTATCGATGCGGTGAACAAGTCCAGGCCTTCCGTAATAATCTTTTGGTGGTTTTGGTAAGTTCTGTATGTGATAAACTAAGGCGTTAACTAAGGTCCCAGAATAATTCCCATAACCCGGATGGACAACCATATTTGCAGGTTTGTTCACGACTAATAATTCTTCGTCTTCAAACGCTATCTCAATGGGGATATCTTGCGGAATTAATTCAATTTCTCGAACAGGATAAGGAAGTACAATGGAGACCTCATCACCCGGTTTTATCTTATAGTTTTGCTTGACTTTTACTCCATTTACAAGGATGTTACCATTCTTAGCGGCAACTTGAATTTTATTCCTTGAAGTATTGGCCATTCGGTCAATAAGGAATTTGTCGATGCGCAAAGATTCTTGGCCAGGATCTGCTTTAAACCGATGGTGTTCAAAAAGCTCTTCCTCGTCATTCTCCAGGTCGGTAACCAGTTCTTCGGTCATTGTTTAATGAACTTAACAGGATGAGCATGTAAGGTTGGAATATGCACGAAATAAATTCCTTGTTGGAGGTCCCTGATCGAAATTTTCTCTTCCATTGTTTGAAGGATTAACCTTCCCGACGCGTCAAATATAGATTTCATTACCCCTTCCAAATTTACATTCGCTTGGAAATTGATTTCATCGGTTGCTGGATTTGGGAAACAGCTAAACTGTTGTACTTCCTCGATTGCATGGAACCCTAAAGTTTGATCAAGTCCCGTGGAAAAAATCGGACGCATCATCGCACTACCAGGAAAGGGAGAAGCCATCCATGTTCCACCTCCATCAACACTGAACTTAATTTTATCTGAATGATCGATGTTGCGATCCAAGCCCAAATTCAACCTTTCTTGATCCAATTGACGCCAACCTACAAAGAACTTTTCAGGCACGGCAATTTTGGCTGTATCCGTAAAGTAATACTTGATAAACATGTTGTGCGTGGTTCCATAAATCGGTGATCTTGTATTAAAAATATCATCTTCGTATAATACTTGACCAGGATTACCATTGCCATCGTCTGCCCAAACAGTCAACAAGAAAAGTTTGTTGCTCACATCCGTTACAGAAGGCACAAAATGAAATGCTACACCTATCAATGAATCTGGTTCGTATGCTTCATAGGCAATTGCCAATCTGGACTGAACGCCAGTTGGACCAAATGCCGCTTCCGCACTTCCATCATCATAACTGTAGTAGTTATAAAATACTTGGGAAAACGTTGATTGATCATTGAATACATCATTCGGGAATTGTGCGGAAACAGCAGTGCTAACTTCAAAAGACTGTTCTATGCCACCTAAATTCTTAGGGAATTCCGCACCCGTGGATAAATCGTGGTAGGAAGTATGCGTCGTTCGTGGGTTATAATTGATTTGCTGCTCGGCCAAATTAAAGCCTTGCAAGGTAAAATTACCGTAATTCGTAGCTCCTTGACCAAATACGATGGTTCCGTTTTGGTAATTTTCCGGATTTGGACTACCGTTGTGAACCATTACCTTTAAAGCACTTGTCATTTTATTATCCGCTGCATTCACATAGTGATCCCAAGGAACGGATGTGTACGTCTCAAGTAGGGAATTGATTGGGTAGGACAAGGCAAAATCTTTGAATAATGTATCTGCCGCATTAGATTGCGTTCTCAGGTGAACATAATCTATATGAAAATGATCCAACGAACCGGCTAATGAACCGTAATTTTTAAACCTAAATTGAAACCCTTTTTTGAAAAATTTCGCCTCTTTAATCGGCAAATGAACTGCTTTAAAAGAATAGGTCGTATCGCCATTTGTGGACCAAACTCGAAACCATTGATCCAAGTCCTTTGCATATAATTCCAGCACCAATGAATCACCTTGCTCGGGTATGTCACCTAATCCTTCCGGTTGAACTAAGAAAGACAAATACAGCGAATCTGCTGCCGTAAAAGGTGCTAAATTTAATGGTTTACATGTTAGTCGATCAGCATAGTTTGTAATGGAGGTTCCTATTTGATACGGATAGCCATTTTCATCCAAACCATCAAATGTCACAACCCCGAGTGATCTTGGATTAACTGCGTAACGTTGATTCAAATAAGCTTGATGATCCAGCCAAATGGCATTTTGATTTTGTAAAGTCGCAAAAAACAAGCGGACAGAATCTTGGAAGTAGCTTGGGTTTGTAACCCAAACCGTATCAGATTCATCTTGCACCCCTATGGTATCATAAATGTAATAAGGAGGAAATAAGTCCTCGGTTGAGTAATTCAATGGATAGGATGTAAAATCTGCTACTTTCACTGGAATTACGTTAAAAACACTATCAACAAAAGTTCCCGTTGTACTATCATAGGTTCGTTTAAAGGTAGCACCATTGGTAAACACCGCCGAAGAAGGAAAAGGCTGTAAGGTAATCGGATCCAACAATCGGTAAAACAACTGATTCGTAACTCCTGGATCATTAAATTGAGCCGTGTATTCTTGGAATTTATTACTTGAAAATTCGTCGAAAATCGGAAGGGAAAGGGTATCCGAAAGATAGATGAAAGTACTATCAATGGATTGACTTCCTGATTTCAATTGTGCTTTCTTTTCCAACAAATGAAAATTGCGTGTTAATGGCCCTATTTCTAAATGCTGGGCAGCAGAGAAGAAAGAAATGCAACAGAAAAAAAGTAAGTTTTTCATGTTTATTCTGGTTTTTCGATGTCTGAAATTGTACGTTTCATAGACAACATGAAATGAGTCGATTTAAATACCGTTGACCCTTCTATGAACTCAGGAGTTTGGCTAAATATCACGGCTGAAAGTGAATCTTCCGCAGTACTACAATCCGTACAAATAAAGTCGAAGGAAGTCACACCTAAGGTGTCCAAAATGAACCGCGCATCGGCCATACTTAAACCAACAAAATTTGGAATAGCTAGCGGTTCTCCTTGATCATTTTGTCCAACAATTAGTGTCACAACCGCGCCAATTGGAATGCGATCTCCCTCCTTGATTCGGCGTCCTTTGTAAAGTTGGTCCAAAACAGAACCATTCGCCTCACTTGTTGAGCGGTATTGAATGTTGAATCGAATTCCACGCTGTTCAAGGATGCTTTCGGCAAATTGCAATTGTTTATGAACCAAACTTGGCATTTCTACCAATTGATTTTTCTTTGTCAAACGCAGGCCAATGATTCGACCAGACTTTACGTGTACCATTGATATAGATGTTGGCTCGACCAATTGTTCTAACACAGTACCTTCGGGTAATTTCGGGTCATAAATGCTATCCAATATTTGGAATTGCAAATCCAATTCTTCAATTTTTTGTTTTGCTTCTTCGGCATTCAATCCAACCAAATTAGGTACTGCGATTTTTTCACCGTGATTTGTTGAGAAATCGAGGTATAAGACCGTGGAAAAAACGATCACTAAATAGAACAAAATGACGAAGCCTACTTGCTTTAAGAAGTATTTTGTTAGAATATAATTTTTAATTCTTTGGAACACTATTTTTCTTTTTCAATTAATCAAAGTTAATCTTTCCTTTGTGAAAATGATTAGAAATTCGGAGATAAGGCATGTGAACGGTAAAAATCTTCAATGTGTTCAACCGCTTCATCGACAGTGTCGACTAATTTATACAGCATTAAATCATCCTTTGAAATGTATTTTTCCTTAAGCAACATGGTTTCTTCGACCCATTTCAGTAGACCGCTCCAATAGTCACTTCCGACTAGTACGACGGGACGTTTGGTGATTTTTTTGGTTTGAATCAAGGTCATGGCTTCAAAGAACTCATCCAAGGTGCCAAATCCACCAGGAAGTATGACAAAGGCTTGGGAGTATTTTACAAAGATTACTTTTCGAACAAAGAAATAATCAAACTCCAAATTATGTTCTTGATCAATGAACGGATTATGGTTTTGTTCAAAAGGTAAATCAATGTTCAAGCCTACGGACTTTCCATTTCCTTTTTGAGCCCCTTTATTTGCGGCTTCCATAAGGCCTGGGCCTCCACCTGTGATGATCCCGTAACCTAGACTTGCTAATTTTTCCGCAATCTCAACTCCCATCGTGTAATGAGGGTTGTCTTCCTTTGTCCGTGCTGAACCAAAAATGGAAACACAAGGTCCGATTTTAGACATGCGATCATATCCCTCTACAAATTCAGACATGATTTTAAAAATGGACCAACTATCGTTGCTCTTTAGTTCATTCCAATCTTTTTTTGCTTGTTCCATAGGATTTCATTTCTGGTGAATTAACGCAAATAACAACCACTAAATTGCTTACTACTGAAAAGAATGGGGAAATTCGTTTTTTCGAGTTATTTTTTGCGAACCTTCACTTCAAATAATGCTGGCCAAAATTTACCCGTCATATATAATTTCTCTGTGCTTGGGTGATACGCAATTCCATTCAAAACTTCCCCGTTGCCCTTGCCTTCATTTACCAAGTTCGTGGCATCAATGAGGGCAATTACTTTTCCAGTTAGTGGATCAATCACAGCAACTTCATTGGAGGTCCAAATATTGGCGTAAATCAATCCATTCACATATTCGAGTTCGTTTAATCTGGTGACAGCCATTTCATTGGTGTACACTTCTATCGTTTTGATGATCTGGAAATTCTTTGGATTGCGGACATAAATGCGTTCTGATCCATCGGACATATAAAGTAATTTTCCATCCGTGCAAATACCCCATCCTTCTGTTGTGTAAGACAATACACGTGTGCTTTTCAAGGTATTTTTGTTGTAAACTAAACATTTACGGTTCATCCAAGTTAGTTGAAACAGTTCATCCCCAAGAATCGTAATTCCCTCACCAAAATGACTGGCATCAAGCCCAATCTTCTCTCCAATTTCACCAGATTTTAAATCGATTTTCCCGACGAAAGTTGATCCGTTTTCACCCGGGTCTCCCGTACCTTCGTACAATTGGTCTCCTGAAAATGCCAATCCTTGAGTAAAGCTGGTTTGATTATGTGGGAATCGTTGCACGATTTCAAGATTCCACCTTTCGGGTTTGATGTCTGAAAGAATGCGGACATTTCGGATTTCAGTAAAAAATTGTCCCTGAACATCTAAGCCCTGCAATTCCAATTCATAGGCACCAATTTGATGGTTTTTAGAATCGATGGAAAGACTCAATTTTTCTTTTGGATGATTAAATTTCTGCAGAACCTTTCCGTTTAAGGTCACTGTTAATTCTTTGACGTCCCCTGACACCACAATTGGTACATTAACCACTTGACCGTATTTGATGGCCAAATTATCCTTGAATCCAAACGCAAATGGCGCTTCTGTATTTTCGGACGCTTTCATGAACATGGGTACTAGGTAACTCGCTAATAGCCCTAGAAGTGCAAGTATGATGAGTGTTTTTTTCATTCCGGTTAAACTAATAATTGTTGAATTTGATCCGCGTCGATCATTCCATGACTCTCAGTGTACACAATTTCTTCATTGATTACTAAAATTACTTGTGGAGATTGATGAACAACGCGCGTGAGTGATTCGATTTCACTTGAAATCGGACGGTATTCCAAAAGATCTAAAAACCAACATTGAAGGTTTTTAGCGTTTAAAATACCCGAATTTTCGAAGCGTCTTAAAGCCATTGTTGAAATGCTGCACCTGGTGCTGTGTTTAAAAAAAAGCTGGGGGATATCCTTGCTTGTTGCAAGAATTTCCTGAACTTGATTTTTATCCGAAAGTAGGTTCCATGCCATCTTTATATTCCTGGTGTAAACTGTTTTAAAAACCTGATATCATTTTCCGAATAGAGGCGCAAATCAGTGACTCTATATTTCAATTGGGCAATGCGCTCTACTCCCATACCGAAAGCAAAACCAGAATAAATTGTCGAATCGATTCCGCATGCGTCGAGTACATTTGGATCCACCATTCCGCATCCTAAAATCTCTAACCATCCAGAGTATTTACAAACATTACAACCCTTACCATGACACAAAGTACATGATACATCCACTTCGGCGCTCGGTTCCGTAAACGGGAAATAGGAAGGTCGCAAACGGATCGTTGCTTTCTCTCCAAAAAGTTCCTTGGCAAAGAAAAGCAAGGTTTGCTTCAGATCAGCAAAAGACACGTTTTTGTCAATGTAAAGACCTTCGATTTGATGAAAAAAGCAATGTGCCCTCGCAGAAATTGCTTCGTTTCGATAAACCCTTCCTGGCGAAATGGTTCGAATCGGCGGTTTCGAGTTTTCCATCACGCGCACTTGAACACTGCTCGTGTGTGTACGCAGAGCCATTTCCTGCTCCCCTTTTTCCACGAAAAAGGTATCCTGCATATCTCTTGCTGGATGTTCTGGCGGAAAATTTAAGGCGGAAAAATTATGCCAATCGTCTTCGATTTCGGGTCCTTCTGACACCACATATCCAATACGATTAAAAATTTCTATGATTTCTTTCCTAACTAAGGAAAGTGGATGATGGCTTCCAATTTGTGCGTCTGCCCCTGTTCGACTTAGATCTAGTTCAACTGTTTCTGCTGTCGCGTGGGACAAGGTCGTTTTGTGCAACGCATACTTATCCTCTGCGATTTGACGCAACTCGTTAATTTGTTGTCCGACCAATCTTTTATCTTCATTCGGAACGTTTTTTAACGCACCATATAATTCCTTGATTTGTCCTTTTGAACCTAAAAATTGTATTCGAAATTGCTCTAAATCGTGGTTAGAATTTATTACGAATGCCTGAACAGCGTCTACGATTTCCTTAATATTCATTTTCTTGAAGCAAAGTGTAACTTTTAAGGCTTAAAACTTGTTTAACTAGTAGTTTAATGGCCTTAACATGCAAATGTACAAGAATTTTGTTGGTAAAATCAAGGTGAATGTAGGATTTATTCTAATGGCCATTCTTTGTTTATATGCAACTAGTTCTTGCTACAAACAGCAGCCCACAACATTAGAAGTAGGGGTCCAATTCTCGAATGGTGAGTTTGTAAAAAACGCACGGGTTCGTTTAATGGCTGAACCTACATCCAATACAGGACAAATGACCATCGTTAATGATAGTACAAATACCAATTCCAGTGGACTCGCTGTGTTCAATTTTGATAACTACTATAAATCAGGTCAAGCAGGCGTTTTCGTATTGAAAGTCAATGCTTTCTACTATGGACTTAGTGGAAGTGAAGTGATTCAAATCGAAGAAGAAAAACGCAATAGGGTTGTCGTGACGATCAATTGAGGAGATTTGAGGATTTAAAAAAAATAATGTAAATTTGAAACTTTCGAAATAATATGAAAACCATTTTTAACCTACTATCATTAAGTTTAGTCATCATTCTTAGTGTCTCTTGTGAATCGAAAGACCCAGCAGTTCTGAAGGTTTTTGTTCGTTCTTCATCGAATCAGTTGATGGATGGTGCAAAGGTCATTGTCATTGGAGATCAACAATCAAATCCTGCCACTTTGCCGTTTGTTGACACCGTTTTCTCGAATGCTTCTGGCTTTGCTGTTGTTGATATGGATCAATACTTTAATACGTCTGGCGAGGAAAACACTACTGGTTATTTCGACATTATCGTAAAATACAACAATAAAGTAGCATACGATTATGCACGTTGCCGCGTTCACACGACTACTGTGAAAACAATATACTTACCGAATTAATCTTTTAAAAATGAAAAATATAATCGTTTTAGCTGTTCTTGCACTCATCGTTTCTACCTCATGTAGAAAGAAATTAGATACTGTTGCGAACATTTACATCAAAGATGAAAACAACGCGAGTGTAAGCAACGCTATGGTTGTTCTATACGGTACGAATACGCAAGGTACACCTCAACAAGTTGCTGTTTTTGATACGGCATATACCAACTTAAACGGTATGGCGACCTTTAATTACAATGAATTGTATCAGTTAGGTCAAGCAGGTGTTGCGGTGTTAGACATCGATGCGAAAAAAGGAAATAAATCAGGTGCCGGCATTATTAAAATCGAAGCTGAGAAAGTAAACGAAGAAACAGTTTACATTCAGCCTTAAGCCCTAATTTGTTTCAAAGGAGCTTGCTCCTCTCCCATTAGTTCCACTTGTGTAAAATTTCTATCTAGCGTAGCTGGAAGAACAACATTGTACTCGGTAATGAATCCCAAGTTAAAACAACACATGTGATCGTACAGGTCAAAATTTTCATTCTTCTTTTGTAAAATATTGATCAATGCGTTTAAACGTTGAATGGACAAACGCACTTTCGTATCGTATTGAAGAAAATCTTTGTGTAGAATTCCAGATAATACGACCTCTTTGTCTGTGTTGTTAAACCACATTTCTTTTAATTCAAATATTTTTTCCATCTCGATTAATTTTAAACAAAGTTGGAGCTTCACATCGTAAACAATTTACGTTCTTAAAATAAGTGCGACAACCTATAAAAATCATTACTTTTGCACCATGTCGGAAAACAAGCAAATGTCTTTTCTTGATCATTTAGAAGAACTCAGATGGCGGTTGATGCGCTCAGCCATTGCAGTGATTATTTTCGCTGTTGTTATTTGGATGTACCAAAAGGAAATCATGGAAAATGTTTTCTTGATTATGGTGGACCCGAAATTCATCACCTTTAGGCTCTTGTGCGAGTATATGAACGTTTGCATCGATAAAATTCCCGTCAATTTTCAAAGCATGACCCTTTCTGGTCAATTTTCATACGCACTGATGATGAGCATCATGGGAGGCGCAGTGTTGGCATTTCCTTATATTTTCCATCAATTATGGTCATTCGTGAAGCCCGGATTAAAATTCAAGGAACAGAAAATGGCAAGAGGAATTGTATTCTACGTGAGTATACTGTTTTTTACAGGTATTTTGTTTGGTTACTTTGTGGTTGCTCCACTAAGCGTTCAGTTTTTTGGGGCATTTCAAATTTCCGATCAAATTAAAAACGATTTCACCATTAGCTCCTACATGAGCACGATTTTATCGACGGTCTTTTACACTGGTTTGTTTTTCTTGTTGCCCGTGTTAACGTACTTACTCGTGAAAATAGGCTTGTTTACCCCGGAGTTTTTAGTCAAGTACCGCAAACATGCCGCAGTAGTGATATTAATCTTGGCGGCCATCATTACACCACCAGATGTCATTTCTCAAGTAATTGTAACCATACCTATTTACTTGTTGTTCGAAATAAGCGTACTTGTCGCAAAACGTGTAGCAAAAAGTCAAAAAGACTAAATCAGTCTCAATGAAAAATCTACTGTTTTTCTCCATCTTTCTACCATTTCCCTCCTTCAGTCAAATGACGACAGTGAAAGGGACCGTACCGGATGAAAAGGGAGAACCCATTTCCTATGTCAGAGTCAAGTTTACCGGAACGAAAATCGGCACTTTAACAGATTCGTTCGGTGGATTTTTCTTGCAAAGATATTATGCGACGGACTCGATCCAAGTTCAATTCATAGGTATCAAAACCACCACGGTTGTTTTCGCAGACCTAATCTGGCGAATGACTCTCCCCACACCTAGTGAAAGCCCATTTGGCATTCGTGCGCGTTATGCATTGAATTTTTAATACCTTCGTATTGTGAAATTGTACACACAAAATATCAAAAAGACCTACAAAGGCCGACCCGTTGTAAACGGAGTATCTGTGGAAGTTCAACAAGGAGAAATCGTTGGGCTTTTAGGTCCAAACGGCGCTGGTAAAACAACCTCATTCTACATGATGGTTGGACTTGTTAGACCGGATGAAGGGCAGGTTTTCTTGGATGACTTGGAAATCACCAAACTACCCATGTCTAAAAGAGCTCAAATGGGAATCGGGTACCTTCCACAGGAGGTTTCTGTCTTTCGGAAATTGAGCGTTGAGGATAACATTTTAGCCATTCTGGAGATGACCGAATTATCGAAAGAAGCGCGTCATGAAAAATTAGAACAACTTCTAGAGGAATTTAGTCTCACCCATGTACGTAAAAATTTAGGAAATCGCCTTTCAGGTGGAGAGAAACGAAGAACGGAAATAGCTCGAGCACTAGCTACCAATCCTAAATTTGTTCTTTTAGATGAGCCTTTTGCAGGGGTAGACCCCATAGCCGTAGAGGACATTCAAAGCATCATTTCAGAATTGAAAAAACGCAACATCGGCATCCTGATTACGGATCACAACGTACAAGAAACACTTTCGATTACGGACCGAGCTTATTTGTTGTTTGAAGGCAGTATTTTGAAATCTGGAACCGCGGAAGAATTGGCTTCAGATGAAACCGTTCGCAAAGTCTACCTTGGACAAAATTTTGTCCTTCGAAAGTGATTACCGAATCAAGGTAACAAATCCATCCAGCTGCTGCCAAATGTAAGGCTTATCGCAAGAGCGATACTTCAATTTATAGGTATACAAACCATCCTGACACATCACGCCGTTTAATTTTCCGTCCCAAGCTTGCTTTGGGTCATTCGTTTGAAAAATACATTCGCCCCAGCGGTTATAAATTCCAAATTCCCAGGCAACAATGTCAAAATCCGTTACCGGAATAAACAACTCGTTGCGATTGTTTTCATCAGGTATAAAGGTATTCGGAACATAAATGGAAAAAGGCTCCACCATGACCGTTCTCCTAGTGGTATCCCTGCAACCATATCCATTGGAAACAATTTGAATGGGATAATCAGATCCGGCATTTACATAATCATGTGAAAAATTGGCATTATTTGAAGTAAACTCATTTCGATCGAACACATATTGATAATTGGTCGCTCCTACTGATTGATCCGTGAAAAAAACGGTGTTTTGGCAAACGTCTATTTTATCCGGATTGACCATAAATCCTGCGGTTGGAGATGGATTTACGGTGACTAAGTCCTGTTGCAACATAAATAGAGTATCCATGCAGCCGTATAAGGTATTCAACGTTAAGCCAACACTGTAATTTCCCGGAGTTGTGTAAATATGATTCGGATTAACTGCCGTAGATGTAGTTCCATCGCCAAAATCCCAAACATATTGAATTGGAACATCTGATTGACTTAGGTTGACAAATTGTGCAACAGATGGAGCGCACTGCAAGGTGTTAATGAACATAAAATCAATCGTCGCGTGTCCAAATACTTGCACGCTTGAACTGATCGTGTCTGCGCAATTATCGAATGTGCCTATAAAATAAACTGGCTGTATGCCGGATTGACTGTAACTCAATCCTTGAACAGATAAACTCGTTGCTGTATTTGGATTGGCGTTCGCCCCAAAATCCCAATAAAACGAAGCATTAGTCGGTCCTGAAACAGTTGCATTAAAATCGAAAGTGTCATCAATACAAAGGGAATCCGTATGGGTAATGGACATAACTAATGGATCATTGATGGTCACCATGACTTCACTTGTATCGGAACAATTGGGAGACGAACTCGCAATTAACTCCACCAAATAATTTCCGGACGACGGAAAAGTAAAGGTTGGTGCAAACAGTGTACTTTGATCGACACTAGATCCGTTTAAACTTACATTCCAATCGAATGAAATGGAGGAAATTGAATTGTTTCCAAATGGAACCGTATAACCCAAACATTCAACCAATGGGGGAACCGAAATAAGACTCGTAGGAAGGTCAAAAATGAACACTGAATCGATGTAGCTTAATTGACAAGATCCATCGTTTGCTATGACTTCCACGGCATGATAACCTGGAGTGGAAAAATTGACATTAAAAAGAGAATTTCCGCTGCCGGAAGTTTGACTGGCTGTCGGATCTAAAACCCAATTTAAACTAGCGGAGGAATTGGAAACATTGGCCACAAAATCAAATTCATTTCCAAGAATACACAGGGAATCCTGAGACGTCCATGAAACATTTAGGGGGTTGTTTACAATAACATTCATGTAAGCCGTATCGGTACATGGCATTCCCGGATTCACAATTAATTGAACATTGTAATTTCCTGGGGAAGGAAAAGTATAATTTGGAGCAAATTGACTACTGACATCGCTAGTGATATTTGGAACGCCAAAGTTCCAGGCATAACTTGTTCCACCATATGAATTATTGACAAACTGAACGTTCAGACCCTGGCAATAAGACACAAAGGTTGGAAGCTGTGTTTGAAGTGGTAACAATGCTTGAAGCACGATGTTACAGTCAAATACCCGAAAGAGAAAATCACGTATCGTTTGTCCGACCAACACACCATTTCTGTACTCTTTCACACACACTCCCACAACAAACAACCCAATCATGTTCGGGTTTACGGTCAACATTCCTGTGTTAGGGTTGATTAGCGTGGATGAACCAGGACCTAATGGTTGTGTTGCAGAGAATGTTCCGCCATTCCACTGCACTGGAAAATAAGGTGGAGCTGGTGCTTGAGTAGGTTGGGGATTCGTAGAACTTGCGCCAGACCAAGGCGTCACCAATGAATACACGAGTTGATCCCCATCTGGGTCCGTTGCAACATGGTTAAAAATTAACTGATCATTGTTGCACAAAAGGACAGGTGGATAATTGGTGAAACGCGGACTACTATTGGCTGTAAATCCAGTATCGGAACCAGGAACATGTGTGGTCAATGTAATTCCGGTATCATCTGGAAACAATAAATTGGTGATGTTCGGGCCCCTACAACAGCGTTGATAAGAAACATCATATCCCCCCGGAGTTGGTGGCAATGTGACGACCGTTGTGTATATGGCTCTCTCAACACAAATGTTATTTGGCGGTGTCGCACAAGGATTGTTGAAATTTATGGGTAAAAAGACGCTTCCGGGAAAGGGCACGGAAATATTGGTGAAAAACACTGCGTTTGCCTTGTAAACGGTTAAAACGAGTGGGTCATCGTATTGGGCTCCACTCGAATTGCAATCCCGATAAAGAGTGATGAAAAAACGGTACTGATTGCCTCCTAAATAATCGTAATAGATATCTCCCCCAATGATATGCGATGCAAAAGTTTGGGTCGCCATGAAAAAGGAAAAAATAAGTACGAGTTTACGCATGTCTGTTGTTAGACGCAAAAATAGGTCAAATGTTGTCTTTTATAAAATCCAATTCATCTATATCCGTGATCGAATGGCTGTATTCGAAGGAAGATTCCCTCGTTATTTTTGTTCCATCAATTAACTTGCCAATGTTTCCAGATGCTATTTGTAAGTCTTGATTTAGCCATTTTTTTGCCAACCCACCATAATATTCGGCCCTTGTTGGATGTTCAGGTGCACACACATTGTAAATTCCACTAGGAAAATCAATTGTTGTGGCCAGTTTGATGGCTTGAATCATATCCGTTTGCTGAACCAAATTTACCACTGCGTCGCCATTTGAGAGGGGTTTTTGACTACGGAGCATAAAGTTTAATGGATGACGACCGGGTCCTATGTGACCTGCCAAACGCAAAATAACGATCTTTGAATCTATGTGATCTTGTATAAACAATTCCATCATGGACGCCTTGTGAGTCACGTCAATAGGAGAATCTTCCGTGATGGGGGCGTTCGATGAAAAATAAACACCCGTTGAACTCGTAAAAACCAAGGTCTTGAACCTAAGATTGGCAAAAACCGTTTTCATCGAGGGTAGGACTTGGTCAAAAGGTGGCCATAAAAGGATGACGACATCAAAATCGTGGATGTGCTTGTTTTGCCAAGTGATTTGGCCAAATTCGCTTGTTAATACGATAGGATGAATGCCATTTTTTAGCATTTCGGAACCTTTTTCTTCCAAAGTAGTCGTTGCCCACACTTCGTTGCCTTCCTTCAATAACGAATCTACAAGAGGTTTTCCTAGCCAACCATAACCAATTATCAAACATTTTTTCATCACTCTTTAGAACGAATAAAACTCAAAAGAGTTTGATTTTTGTAAAAGGATATGTGCGAACTGTTTTCATCTTGTGAATTGTTGTGCTAACTTTGACGAAAAATTGACAAGATGAATGCTTTTGATGTAATTGTAGTAGGATCAGGACCGGGTGGATATGTTTCTGCGCTTCGATGTGCCCAATTAGGCTTAAAAACCGCATTGGTTGAGAAATATACAACGCTAGGTGGAACATGTTTAAATGTAGGTTGTATCCCTTCAAAAGCATTGTTAGATTCATCGGAACATTTTCACAATGCGCAGCACAATTTTAAAACACATGGCATTGAAATTACAGGCTTAAAAGCGAACTTATCGCAAATGATCAACCGCAAGAATGAAGTAGTGAGCCAAACCTGTGCCGGCGTCAAATTTTTAATGGATAAAAATAAAGTTACCGTGTATCATGGTCACGGTTCTTTTTCGGATGCCAATTCCATACTTGTAAAGTCAACGGATGGAACAGAGACCATACTTCAAGGTAAAAACATCATTTTAGCAACGGGATCTAAACCAAATTATTTTCCGGGAATGGAACCGGACAAAAAACGCATCATTACGTCAACAGAAGCCTTGAATATGACCGAAATTCCTAAACGGATGTTGGTGATTGGAGGTGGAGTGATTGGACTAGAATTAGGATCCGTTTATGCACGTTTGGGTTCGGAAGTAGAAGTAATCGAGTTTGCTCCAACCATTCTCCCAACAATGGATGCTGGAATTGGAAAAGAATTCACCAAAATCCTGAAAAAAGAAGGATTTAAATTTCACATGGAACACCGTGTGTTGAAAGTTGAAAATGCGGGTAAAAAAGTCGTTTTAACGGCCGAAAATAAAAAAGGTGAGACGGTAACACTTGAGGCGGATTATTGCCTGGTTGCTGTCGGAAGAAAGCCTTACACGGAAGGATTAAACTTAGATAAAGCGGGACTTAAAGCTTCAGAGCGAGGCCAAATTGAAGTAAACGAACATTTACAAACTGCCCTTCCGCATATTTTTGCCATCGGTGACGTGGTACGTGGAGCTATGTTAGCTCACAAAGCAGAAGAAGAAGGTGTTTTTGTAGCTGAATGCATTGCCGGTCAAAAACCACACATCAATTATAATTTAATTCCAGGTGTTGTGTATACATGGCCTGAAATTGCTGCTGTTGGTAAAACAGAGGAAGAATTGAAAGCTGCAGGAATTTCCTATAAAGTGGGGAATTTCCCCATCAAAGCTTTAGGAAGAGCCCGTGCAAGCATGGATACAAGTGGATTCATTAAAATCCTTGCTGATGAAAAAACCGATGAAGTACTTGGTGTTCACATGATCGCCCCTCGAGCTGCAGATTTAATCATGGAAGCTGTTACGGCAATGGAATACCGTGCTTCTGCTGAGGACATCGCACGTATTTGTCACGGTCACCCAACCTATTCAGAGGCGATGAAAGAAGCAGCTTTAGCTGCCACAGATAATCGCGCCTTACACATATAAGGACTAAGCAGAAAATGCATCAATGATGTGTTCTATACTGGTTTGATGTGTATTGTGAATAATCGATACGATGTCAAAACGGACATTCTTGTCCAGTTGATTTGTTTGAACGTATTGGTCTGCAACGGTAATGATTTGACGCTGTTTGGATCGAGTTACCGCTCGCCATGGTTCGCCAATTTGTGACGTACAACGTGCTTTGACTTCCACAATGACCAATTCAGAACCATCCGTTAAAACCAAGTCTACTTCGTATTTTTTGAACCGAATATTCCGGTCTATGAGTTGATAGCCTTTACGCTGTAAATAAGCTAATGCCTCGTCTTCCCCCCAAATACCCAACTCCTCTTTTTTCATACTCCTATTTTATACTTAAATATACAAATTTCGCGTTGAATTTCCAACCGAATCAATGAAGCACGTATCTTTATAACAAAATCACAATATGGCTAAAATCCTCATCAAAAACATCAAAGGACTTGTGCAAGCAGGTGAAAATATTCCGGCAGTTCGCAAAGGAAGCCAAATGCAAGAACTGGATGTGATGGAGGATGCGTATTTGGCACTTGAGGACAGTGAAGTCATCGGCTATGGATTGATGAATGATTGGGAAGGAATCATCGATTGGCGCGATGTTGAAATCATCGATGCCGAAGGCTGTTTCGTTCTTCCTGCTTTCATTGATTCTCACACACATGCCGTTTTTGCCAAAACGCGTGAAGAGGAATTTGTGGATCGAATTCATGGCTTGAGTTACGAAGAAATCGCAGCAAAAGGAGGAGGAATCTTAAATTCTGCTAGAAAATTAGCAGCGCTTTCAGAAGATGAACTTTATGAAGCTGCAAAAATTCGGGTGGAAAAAATCATTCAATCTGGAACTGGAGCATTGGAAATTAAATCTGGTTACGGACTTTCACGCGAAGGGGAATTGAAAATGCTTCGCGTGATAAAACGCTTGAAGGAAAACATGCCGATAAGCATTAAAGCAACATTTTTAGGTGCGCATGCTTACCCTGTAGCATTTAAAGAAAATAAACGAGGCTATATCGATTTATTAATTGATGAAATGTTGCCTATCATTCAAAAAGAAAACCTAGCGGATTACATCGATGTGTTTTGTGAACGCAATTATTTTTCCGTTGATGAAATGGAGGAAATTTTAAAAGCGGGTATAGCGATTGGATTAAAACCAAAAGTTCATGTCAATCAATTCAACATCCTCGGAGGTGTAAAAAAGGCAGTTGAACTTGGAGCAATTTCCGTTGATCATTTAGAAGAAATAGATGAACAGGATTTAGAAGCCTTGAAAAATTCAACAAGCATCCCTACCCTTCTTCCAGGATGTTCCCATTTTCTGTCCATCCCTTACGGAGACGCACGCCGCATCATTTCAGCAGGACTACCCTTGGCGCTGGCCAGTGATTTTAATCCGGGCTCTTCACCGAATTACCATTTAATGACCATTTTATCACTTGCCTGCGTAAAGCAAAAGATGACGCCTGAAGAAGCGATTAACGCTTTAACCATTAACGCAGCTGCGGCAGTCGAATTATCTGATACGCATGGGAAAATCGCACTCGGTAGAAGGTCGCCCATCCTGATGACAAAAGAAATTCCATCCTTGGCTTATTTAGCATATGCCTTCGGAGAAGATCATGTGCAACGAATTTTCCTCTAATCTCCAGGTAAAAATGTAACTTTGAATGACAAATGAAACAACTCATCCTACTTTTTACTTTTTTTTATTTTGGCATCTGCTCCTTCGGTCAAAATTATGAGTCCGATAAAGAACTTTTCTGGGAAATCTCCGGAAATGGATTATCCTCAAAATCCTACCTGTTTGGATCATTACATTCCAACGACAAGCGCTTGTTCCAATTAGCGGATTCCATTTATGTTGGATTAAATCAAACTCAAAAATTAATTCTTGAAACGGATATTTTTAGCTTATTTAATGAGTTAGATACCCGAACCGACTTGCCTAAAACCCTGTACGATAAGGACGGAAATTCATATACTGCTGAAAATGAAGCGAGTAAAACATTCTATGGAGATGAAGATGGAATGCCTCAATTCTTAGATGCGTATTTTCAACAATATTGCTTAAATGCTGGGAAAGGATTTATTCCTCTTGAATCCATTGCTGATCAATTTGAATTACTTACCGACCATATTCAAGTTTCCAATAAACAATTTATCGATAATGCGGTGAATGATTTCACGAATGAACGACTTGTTGAATTATACCTCAAAGGTGATCTTTTAGCCTTGGATAAATTCATGAGAGCGAATATGTCCATTCAAAACAATCTTTATGAAGAAGTCATTACCAAACGAAATGTGAAAATGGCGGTTAAACTCGACTCCATTCTGAAAACGAAAACAAGTTTTTTCTGTGCTGTTGGTGCGGGACATTTAGGTAGTACAGGAGGTATTTTGAACCTTCTTCGATCAAAAGGATATAAAATTAGGTTGGTGAAATGGACGCACTCAGAAACACCTTGTTACGATGAGAAAATGGTTCGTTCGGCAAAGGAATTTATCTACAAGGATGAGTCCTCCGGACTCATTGCGAAATTCCCAGGAAAACCTATCGTGTTGAACGAATCGGACAACAGTACCAGAGTCATTTACCGCGAACTTGGACAAGGGAACACCTATGAAATTTCAATTATGCCCATAGATGAGACAATTAGCCCAGAAGAAATCGCATCGATTTACATTGCAACATCACCGAACACAGATATTCGCAAAATCATTATGGATGATGGCGATACCGTCTATGAAGGATTGTCCAACACATACCCGGAAGGATTAAACTTCGTTCAGATACAATTCGGGGCTAAACATTTTGCTGTAATCAAAACGTACGGAGGGAATAAATTCATGCACTCAAATCGCCCAAATCAATTTTTCTCAAAGGTTTGGTTCGAATAGAATACGTAACTTCGTTAACACACCATCAACGCGTTTATACGAATGTTATTCATTGATCAACTTGCAAAAAAAATACTGAGCGATTATCCTAATCGAGACGAACTGGTGGTCATTTTGCCATCGGAACGAGCGGTGAAATACCTAGGGAATGCACTCTTTAAATGGAATAATGGCGCGCTAATCGCTCCCGAAATGCTGACCATTGACCGATGGATTCGAGCGCAATTCTCTAACATAATCGACCCAACGCGCTTACTTATCGTCCTTTATGAATGTTACATTGAAACCAAAGAAGGTGCAGGAGAAAGTTTTGAATCCTTCCTGACATGGGGTTCCACCTTATTAAGCGATTTCAATGACCTAGATCGGTACTTAATTGACCAAGATCAAATTTTTAAAAACTTAAAATCCATTAAAGAGCTGGAAAGCTGGCAGATTGACGAAGAAAATTACAGTGATTCCCAATTGAAATTCATGGCTTTTTGGGAACAAATTCCATTGTTGCATTCGAAGCTCATGGAAAAACTATCGAAACGAAATCAGCAAACGCTTGCTTTTTCCTACCGTCAGATAGCGGAACAAACGAACCTTTTAATAGCACCGAAGAAAAAATACATTTTCGCAGGATTTAATGCCTTGTCAAAATCAGAGCTACAACTGATTAAAAATTTAATGAAACGAGGCGATGCCGAATTCATCATCGATGCGGATTCCTATTACCTGAATAATGAACAACACGAAGCAGGTGCATTTTTAAGAGCTGACCTGTCCTATTTAGAAATAAACCATCCATCGTTTATTCAAAATCGATTACAATCAAATAACCTGGACGTAAAGGTCATTGAGTGCTCTCAACACACGGGTCAAACAAAGGTAGCTGCTACTGAACTCGCAAAATTAAATCAAGCTGAACTTGACGAAACCTTAGTGTTATTAGCTGATGAGTCGTTGATTCATTCGTTGGTTAAAAACATTCCATCTTCCGTTGGAAAAGCAAACATTACCTTAGGTCTCCCACTGCAGCAAACACCGGTGAAATCCTGGATTGACTTACTCTTTACCATTCAGGAAAATAAACGGCGATTTAAAACAAAAGCCCTTTATTTCAAAGACTTTCAACGCATTTTAAACCATGTTTTTTGCCTCGCTTCCTTGCCGGAATCAGAAAAAAAAGAGCTTACGAATATCGAGCAAGACAGCATTCGGAAGAATAAGGTATTTCAAACCCTTGAGCGCATTCCACTCCCGCAAAAAGCAAAAGAGATTTTTGAATTGGCAACAGAGGACTGGGAAGGAAACTGGACGGTTGCATTGGATAAAATAAGGCAATTAAATGCGCTATTCATTGATTCCTTTGCTGAAAATTATGAATTTGAAAAAACAGCCGTTCAAGTTCTAGATCAAGCCTTGCGCGGTTTTGATGCACTCTTAAAGGAAGGTATTCCAACCATGGAAATGAGGAGTTTTAAATTGCTCTTAAATCAACATTGGTCAACAACGAACATTGCTTTTCATGGAAATCCAACAAACGGGCTTCAAATCATGGGCTTGTTGGAAACGCGAATGTTGGATTTTAAAAACCTCATCATCTTAGGTTTGAATGAAGGAAAACTTCCAAATAACAATCCGATACGAACCCTAATCCCTATGGATCTGCGGGCTGCTTTTCAATTGCCATCTACCAGAGAAAAACAAGGGCTATTTGCGCATCATTTTTACCGTTTATTGCATCATGCCGAAAAAATTACCGCCACATACACGGCCTCATCCGAACAAATAGGTAGCAACGAAGCGAGTAGATACCTCATGCAATTAGAAATGGAACTCGCTAAAACCAATTCTGCCATAAAATGGGAGAAGAACTTTTACCACATTCCATTTGCTGAGCGTGCGTTGACTAGTGCCACCAAAATTCAAAAAACACCAGAAGTACTTGCCCGCATCGATGCGTTTTTAGAACGATCACTGTCTGCCTCGGCCATCAATAAATACATGATTTGTCCACTTGATTATTATTATCGCTACTTGGTTGAATTTGGCGAGGATAAAGAAGTCGAAGAAGAAATCGAAAACCATACGTTTGGAAGCATCATTCACACAGCCCTTGAACTTCTTTACACGCCCTACGCTCAAAGAGATAAAAATGGCTCCTTTGTTTCTCCCCCTCCCCCTCCTCTACGAGAAAAAGACCTCTTAAAAATGATTGCCAGTTTTAAAGAGCATATTTATCGTGGATTTATGGATCACTTTGACCAAGATGAATCCCTTTTCAAAACGGGGAAAAATCGCTTGAGTTATGAGATGGCAATCGAGATCACCAAAAACATCCTTGAAAAAGAACTTCAATTCATTCAAAATTTGACCGAACCACTTTTCATTGAACAAATCGAAGCGGAAATGCATGCCAATATTGAGGTAGAAACAGAAAATGGAACACGAATTCTCCGTTTTAAAGGGTTTATTGACCGCATAGACCGTATAGGAGATCGCTATCGCGTGATTGATTACAAAACAGGAACGGTTAAAAAAGAACATGTGAACTTTAAAATAAATCAACATGGGCTGATTCCATCCTTTGTCAAAGGAAAACACGCTTTCCAACTTTCACTTTATTGCCTATTTTTCAAAGAAAAGTATGGATTTATGCCCGCGGAAGCTAAAATTTCTTCGTTAATTAATGTCCATGAAGAATTCAATCTATCTGTAAGTGATGGAGGAATTTCGGATATGTTACCCTACCTGACCAATGTTTTAGAAGAAATTGTTCAGCATTTAATGGATCCTCAGCAAGCATTCGAACACTTGGAAGATGCCAAATATTGCCAATATTGTTCATAGGGCATAAAAAAACCTGAAAAGATAAAAAGGAACTTGTTCGCTTTCAATCTTTTCAGGTTACTGCAAGTTAAATAAAACCAAAACTGAACAAACGTTATTGTTCGGCTATGAGTTAGACGTTCAACCTAAAAAAAAGGTTGCCTCGGTTTTATTAATATAATTCAGTTTTCAACGCAGAACGATAATCTTTCATTTCCTCACGGTTGATTTTATGATCTGCATTTTTCAATAGGTTCAATAAATACAATAAGTTTTCCTTATCGTCTATTTCAATTGGATATTCGTTGCCCTCCTCGTCTTCATCATA
Organism: Crocinitomicaceae bacterium; assembly: GCA_030727405.1. Classification (GTDB taxonomy): domain Bacteria; phylum Bacteroidota; class Bacteroidia; order Flavobacteriales_D; family Crocinitomicaceae; genus UBA952. The sequence goes on from JANRBR010000024.1 coordinate 50,245, forward strand.
CTGAGCCTGCACATCAAAACATTCGTTTTCAGTTAAAAACTCATATGTCAAACGCAATAATTTAACGACTAATGGATCCTGTTCCAACAAAGCCATTTCGCGTAAAGCTTTTAAATCTTCCACCAAATTTGAGGCAGTCACTCCACTTTTTTCAACATTTGCGATGATGGCATCTAATTTTTGATTCGCTAGTCCAGTTTTCATGTATTCATTTTTGATAGGCAAATTTAGTGGAAATCATTGAAATATTCATGCATCACAGCATAACAATCTATAAAACCCCTTTCTCAAGCAAAAAGAAATCCTATTTTTGTTGTATGGATTTCTTCATTCAAGCATTTAGTATTGGGTTTTTATTGAGTGTGATGATTGGACCCGTCTTTTTTCTTTTACTTGAAACAAGCATCACAAAAGGATTTCGTTCCGCCCTTGCCTTGGATTTGGGTGTGTTAATCAGTGACGTCATTTATGTGCTCATTGCCGTGATGTTTATTGAACAGATTAAAGGATTAATCGCTGGAAACAAACTCATGTTTAGCATCATTGGAGGGAGTATTTTCGTCGTATACGGTCTTATCAGCTTATTTAAAAAAGTCGAATTGATGGATTCGACCAAATTAGAAGGCATTGAAGTAGACATCGATCAAAAAAAGTCAAATAAAAACACGAAAGATTATGTCTTTTTGGCATTAAAAGGATTCGTGTTAAATTTCGCCAATCCAATGGTGATTTTCTATTGGGTCAGCGTGGCGTCTGTCGCAAACAATGCGGTTCCGGAGGATAACAGTACTTTATGGGCTTTTCTGTTCTTAGGTCTTGTTTTACTTACCTTTTTTAGCATCGATGTACTGAAAATTCTCGCGGCGAAAAAAATCAGACCTCTTGTGAATCAATCCTTATTGAATGCCTTAAATCGCTTGATTGGCATCGTATTTACCTTATTTGGATTGTTTTTAATCCTTCAGTTCTTTTTAAAGAAATAATCCTCCATGAAAAACACCTTTCTCATTCTGGTCTTGTTGGTCCTGAACCCTGTCTTTGGTCAAAAGGTTTTGAAAGAAAACTTAAGTCCGAAAGTTCGTTTGTATTGGGATGCGAGCAACAAACACATACAAGCCATTGGGACATACTACGTTAGTGATGTGGTGCCTAAAAGCACTGAAAAGCATGGAAAATGGACGTTTTATTCTTACGATGGACTTTTGGAAGAGGAAAGCAATTACTACAGGGATCGATTATTTGGCAAGCGCGTCTTTTATTACCCAAATAAACAAGTGAAGGAGGAGTCCTATTTTAAATTCAATGTACCTGATAGTTTGTTTTTTCAATGGAATGAAACTGGAAAATTGATTACAAAAGGACAATTCGAATTGGGAAGTCCCGTAGGAGAATGGCATTATTATTACAACAACGGAAAAGAAAAGTCGATCGAACGAGTGGTAAACGATACCGTTTACCTCATGGCAAGTTGGGAGGAAGACTCAGCACATCGTCAAACAGTGATCGATGGCAATGGAATCATTGAAGAGCGCTACACAAATGGTGTTGTGAAAGCCTATTACACGTTTCGAAATGGCTTAAAAAACGGAAGTTTTGAAGAGCGAACGGCTAATGGTGTTTTATCCGTTGGAGGAGCATTCAAGGACGGAAAGAAAGATGGGGTTTGGGAATTTTATGAATACCAAGGTGTACTTGAAAAACGAATTACCTACCTGGCTGATTCACTCGATGGTGCTTATTTGGCCTTGGCTTCAAATGGCGACACCGTCACATCTGGCAGCTATAAACAAGGGAAGAAACATGGTTTTTGGCTTTGGAAAACGGCTGAAAACAAAATTGAAATGAATGGTTACTTCATTCATGACAAGCAAGATAGTGTATGGAATTACTACTTTTCTTCCGGTGAAATATCCTATGTTGCCAGATATAAAAATGGGCTCAAATCCGGTGAATGGAATTATTACTATCAGAATGGAACGCCGTATAGAAAAGGGAATTATACAAGCGATTTACGAGACGGGAAATGGGAGACCTGGTATGAAGATGGCGTACTTTTAATGAGTGGACAGTATCAGAATGGTAAAGAAGAAGGTGTTTGGTACAATTACTGGGGAAATGGGGCATTGAAGAACAAGGCAGAATTTAAACATGGAGTGATCAATGGTTCTTGGGTTTCCTATACACCTGAAAGCGTTTTATCGAATGCTGGAAAATACAAAAATGGATTTAAAGTTGGTACTTGGTATTCGTATTACAACAATGGTCGTTTAAAAGAAAAAGTTCAGTATAAAATTTTTACCGAAAAAAATGCCACTAATGATATGGCCATCATGGGCTTAAAAGAAACAGCAAGTGATTTCCACGGAAAATATGAGGCTTATTCACAGAAGGATTTTCAATTAAAAGCAAAAGGGAAATACCGAAAAGGAGTGAAACATGGGCAATGGATTGACTATTATCCCGGAGGAGTGGTTCCAACCATCATTTCTGAATACCGAGAAGGGAAATTGGATGGGGTATTTAAACAACTAGATCCAAGAGGCAATTTGGTCTATGAAATTCATTATAAAAATGGCTTGAAACATGGTCCATTCATCGTTTATGGTGAAAATGGAAATGTGGTAAGTTTAAAAGAATTTCGATTCGGACAAGAAGTGTCCAAGTCTGGTTCTCAAGACTTATTTACTCCCTAAGCCCTCGATAAACAAAGTCAATTCGATGAAGTCATCAACGCTTAATCTTTCCGGTCGTTGGGTGACAAATTTCTCAGGAAGAGGTGCGTCGTGTGTTAAAGACTTTATAGAGTTTCGGAGTGTTTTTCTTCTTTGCTGAAAAGCGGTTTTCACCACGCGCATAAACATTGCTTCGTTACATGGCAGAGACTCGCGTTCATTTCGTACACAGCGAATCACTCCAGACTTCACTTTTGGTGGTGGGATGAAAACGTGTTCATCTACCGTAAAACAATAGGTGATGTCATAAAATGCCTGCATGAAAACACTTAAAATCCCATATTCTTTTGACCCCGGTTTTTCGGCAATTCTGACGGCTACCTCCCGCTGAAACATTCCCATAATTTCAGGAATTTGATTTCGGTATTCCAAGCACTTAAACAATATTTGTGAAGAAATATTATAAGGGAAATTTCCGGCTACTATAAAGGGTTCATGACCCATTATTTCCTTCAAATCTTGACGAAGAAAATCGGCATAAATGATACGGTCACCCATCTTAGGGTATTTGTGGTGCAAATATTCAATGGATTCAGCATCGATGTCAACAAGGTGCAATTCAATTTCTCCTTGTAAAATTAAAAAATCCGTTAAAGCTCCCATACCGGGGCCTATTTCCAACACGCGTCGACAATCACGGTGAAAAGAAACTTGTTTGGCTATTTTCTCACACGTTTCTAAATCTTTTAAAAAGTGTTGCCCGAGGTGTTTTTTTGGTTTAACGTTCATGGTGCTTTGAATTCTTCGATGACCGTTAAAAGGGTTCGAAATGCGGCGAATTTACCTTGGTATCTTAGGGAATGGTCTTGCTGTAATTTTGGCGCAAAATGTTGTTGATACTCGTCCATTTTTTCTGAAGTTGGTGCTAAATACAAGAAGGAATAACTCGATCCACCATCTTCTTCGCCTTGAATTCTTGAAATGCGACATTCGAGAAAACAGCCCGTTTCCATAACTTCAGGAATATGGCATTTTCTCATCCATTCTAACCAATCTTGTTCTATTTCCCGATCAATGCTTACGGTAACATTATATAGTATCATGCTGCAAATGTAAAAAACTTGAGTGGATAGTACTTTCATCCTGATACAATAATCCCAAAATCCTGCGTTTTATACAGGTGATTATAAAAAATCATATATTTGACCATATTAATTAACTTGAATTATGAAAAAACTTTTGTTTATCGCTTTGTCATCACTTTTGTTGAACGCTGCTTCTTGGGCACAGTCTTGTACGCCAGGAGCTAATTTTGTTGATTCAACGTACGGCGTTTGGCCTGATACAACTCAGAATTTCCCTCCTGCATTAGCAAATGTCGCCTATTCAACAGATCTAAATTTTAAAGTGCCTGCAACTGTTACTGCTGAGCTCGATGCAACGGGTCAATTTGTAGGTTCTCCCATTCAAGGCTTTACCGTAACAGGTGTGAATGGTCTACCGAACGGATTCAACTATGCATGTAACATTAGTACATGCGCATACGCGGGTGGCGCAAATGGCTGCGCAAATATTTGGGGAGTAACAACGGCTACAGGGACATTTCCAATCACGATTGACGTAAGTGCTACGGTATTGGTTACGCTATTTCCTGGTTTGCCGCCAACTCCAGTAACACAAACCGTTTCTTTCCCAGGATATAAAATTGTGGTAGGAAGTGCTGGTGTCATTGAAGGCATCATTTCTCCAATTTCAGTTAGTCCTAACCCAACAAATTCGTTTATTACGGTAAATGGAATTACGAATTCAATGAAGGCTACAGAAATCACCTTAACAAACATTGAAGGAAAAACAATCGAATCAAGAGCGATAGAAAACTCGAACGATTTAACCTTTGATTTATCTGGTTTAAATGCTGGAATCTATTTCATACATGTTCGTCATGAAAACGGTGTAGAAACAGTGAAGTTTTTGAAAAACTAAACACGATCTTCCAACTAAGTAAAAAGGGACTTCTAGTAAGTCCCTTTTTTCATTTATAGAAATGCATGTCCGTTATGTATTGGTAAACTGGTTCTGTCAACAAATATCGAACGTCCTTGCCTTCTTTTATGGACTGACGAATGAAACTGGCAGATACTTTCATAATCGGAGCATCATCGCAAAAAATAACCTTTTTTGAATTTCGATACGGGTGATCAATCGTTCCTTTTTGTTCAACAACCTCAGCTTCTTCTGAACTCGTTAAAACTCTTGGATAGACATAAATCATGTGATTCTCCAATATGACTTCATGGTTGTACCATTTATGAAAGGTCCTCAAATTATCTTCTCCCATGATTAACGAAAAATCATGACTTGGGTATTTTTCCTTTAAATGGGTTAATGTGGAAATGGTGTAATTCGGTTTGGGTAAGTGGAATTCAATGTCAGAAGCTCTCAACTTAGGATTGTCCTCAATCGCTTCCCGAACGATGTTGAGGCGATGTGCATCCTTTAGCAAGGTGGATTTATCTTTTAGAGGATTCTGAGGTGTGACAACCATCCATACTTGATCCAAATCAGTGTGTTCTGCCATATAATTGGCAATGATAAGGTGTCCAACGTGAATCGGATTAAATGTTCCAAAATACAATCCTATTTTCATGATGCAATGAATTTTTGGATGGTACTATAAACCGTTTCAATGGCTGCATCTAATTGGTCATTGATGACAACAACGTCAAATCCTTTGGCGCGTTCCATTTCTTGTTCTGCCTTTGCAAGTCGGGTTTTTATTTTATCGATGGAATCCGTATTTCTCGAGACTAATCTGCGTTCAAGCTCTTCCATAGATGGAGGTTGGATAAAGATGCTTAGTGCCTTTTCCCCCATCATTTTCTTGAGTTTAAGTCCGCCTTCCACATCTACATCGAAGATGACCGTTTTTCCTTCCCCCCAAATACGTGTCAACTCTGATTTCAATGTTCCGTAGTACATGCCAGGATACACTTCTTCCCATTCGATGAGTGCCTCTTCTTCTATGCGTTGTTGAAACAGCTCCTTCCCTAAAAAGTAATAATCGACACCATGTATTTCTTTTCCTCTTGGCGCTCTTGAACAAGCAGAAATCGAAAAAGCCAGTTGTGGAATTCGTTTTAGTATCGCCTGAACTATGGTTGTTTTTCCGGCGCCAGAAGGTGCTGAGATGATGATGCTTTTCTCTTCCATGCTCCCTATTTTACAAGGTATTTAAAACTTGCTCTTTCATTTTTTCCAAACAATCTTTCATGTCCACCACACGTTTTTGAATTTCAGCATGATTGCACTTACTTCCCAAAGTGTTGATCTCCCTGCCCATTTCTTGACAAATAAAGCCGAGTTTTTTTCCATTGCGCGGAATCACCATGGTCGATAAAAAATAATCCAAGTGATTGGTTAAACGCATTTTTTCTTCCGAAACATCCAGCTTTTCCAAGTAAAAAATCATCTCTTGCTCTAAGCGATTTTCATCAATTCGCACATCTGATAAATCCGTTAAAGCTTTGAAAATACGCTCGCGTATCACTTGAATTCGTTCAGGTTCAAATACGCTAATTTCTTGTAATCCATTTCTGATGGCTTCTATTTTCTCCGAAAAGTCACTTTGCAACGCTAGACCTTCTTGGGCTCTAAATTGGGTGAGTTTGTGACACGCGCTTGTGGCTAAGTCCATGATAAACGTTTTTTCTTCCTCGCTTATTTCAGGAGCTTGTTGATTGAGTACTTCGGGCATTCTTAACACCATAGATAAATAATCCACCGGTGCTTCACCCCAAGATTCATTCAACTTTTTCAACTCTTGGTAAAAATTGGTTGCCAATTCGGTATTTATAAGTCCGTTTGATAAATCATTTTGGCTTTCAATGTATATGCCTAAATCGATTTTGCCTCTATCCAATTGCTCTCCGAGTAATTTGCGCAATTCAGATTCCAAATCTCTATAAATGCTTGGAATTCTTAGGTTCAGGTCTAATCCCTTGCTGTTTAAAGAGCGGATTTCTACGGAAACTTTTTTCGATTGGAACAAGCCATTGCTTTTTCCAAATCCTGTCATTGATTGCAACATATGTGCTGATTTTTACAAAGTTAGGTAAATTGAAGGGGAATTAATCTTCAATCAATAAATCCGCGTCAATCCCTTCGTTTTGTTCTTTAATAAACCAAGCGATTTCACTCATGATTTGTCGTTTTTGTTCGTCTTCTTGTTTTGACTCTTCCACGTATTCTTTTAACAATAATTGAGATTCAAGTAAGTGGTGTTCCTCGAATGGCCCTTGCATGTTTTCGATGATGGTTAAGCACTCCAAAGCCTGCATAAAATCACCTGTAGATGCCAACATGACAAAAAACGGTAAATGATCGTCATAGGGTAGTTTCGAATTCCAGATACTTGTCAAAACTTTCTGACGAAGCTGAGCGTCTTTCTCTTCAGCTAGGAATTGGATGAAAAAAGTTGCTGCCTCTGGTTTTTGAATGTCTGCTAGAAACAACAAAATAGCTTTTTCAATGGTAAGATCGCAGCGACGCAATTTTTCAATCACTTGAGGTAGAATGGATAAGTCTCCTTGCTGCTCCAATACTTTTAGGGCCGAAAGAATATCCGTTTCAACTTCAGATTGAAATTGTTTCATTGCCTCTGAAAGTTTCACTTTTTTTTGCTGCATGCTCGATATTTTGTGCAAAGTTACAAATTCCTAATGAGGACGTCTAGTCAATCGAATAGATGAAAATAACAATTATGAAATTTTCATTGTTTAAAAGTTCATCGAGGTAGCCAAGAAAGAAGGGTGATCTTTTCGAAATTTGCAGCAAACCACTTTATTATGAAAAAAAGGTCTTTCATCATTTCGGCTATTTGTGTCTTTATCGGTATGGGTTCGTGTGTAGCCCCAAAGAAGTATAAAGAACTTGAAGCCAGAGAAAAAGCATGTTCGGAAGAATTGGCAAAGTTTAAAAAGAGCTCAAGTGATTTCGAATCATTGTCTAAGGATTTACAAAATAAATACGACCTTGCCGCACGCGATGTTGCTAAATTAAAACAAGACACATCCGCCACTGGTTATGCGATGCGCTTGCTACAAAGAGATTACGATGAATTATTGTCTCAACATGAATCTTTGGAAGGATCTTTCAATAAACTGAAAAATTTAAGTGCAAAGGAAACTGCTGAATTGCAGACGGAACTTGAAAACACAAACAAAGCCTTGCAACAAAAGGCCGATGCTCTGTTAAAACTCGATGAGGAATTAAAAGCCAAGCAAAAATTACTAGAAGAACGTGAAAAACGTGTAAATGAGTTGGAAGAAGCGATTCGTAAAAAAGATGCCGGAATACAGTTATTAAAGGCAAAAGTTGCGAATGCTTTGCGTGGTTTTGAAAACAAAGGATTGACCGTGGTGCAAAAAAACGGTAAGATCTACGTAAGTTTAGAAGCAAAATTACTTTTTAAGTCTGGATCTACTTTTGTTGAACCAGAGGGCAAGGATGCCTTGATTCAATTGGGACAAGTATTGGAAAGTGAATTGGATTTGGAAATTGTCGTGGAAGGTCACACAGATTCAGATAAATTATCTAGCCCGAATTCACCAAAAAACAACTGGGAACTTTCTGTGCTTAGAGCAACGTCTGTTGTAGAAATCCTACTGGCGCATTCCACAATGTCTCCCATGCAAGTCATGGCAGCTGGACGTGGAGAATTCCATCCAGTGGATGTCAATGACAAAGCAAAAAATAGACGCATTGAGGTGATCATTTCACCGAACTTAAACGAATTATTCGAGATCATTTCGAACGATTAAGAATCCTTGAAATGGGGTCAAAAGAAAAGAAATTAGCTCAAGATTCCCTAGTGTCTCAAGTATCTTGGTACGGTAAGACAAGCCATCTTGTCTTATTGGCAATCATCGTTATTGCTACGTATTTTACGTATTCCCCAGGTTTTTCGCCAGAGAAAGAATTTACCAATTGGGATGACTTAGGTTATGTTGTGAATCAACCTCTAATCAAAACCCAAGATGCGGATAGTGCTGCATTACTTTGGAAACCGAGTACCCAGGTAATGCTGAATTACCATCCTGTCACCATGTGGACATTAGCCAAAAACTTTGAATCTGCTGAATTAGACATTCAACCCTATTTCCAGACGAACTTGTTTTTACACGTCCTCAATGCCTTATTGGTTTTCATTTTGCTTTTCCATCTTGCCAATGGATCACTTTTTGTTTCGTTTTTCGGTGCTTTGTTGTTTGCCATTCATCCGATGCATGTGGAAAGTGTCGCCTGGATTTCGGAACGTAAGGATGTTCTTTATACCTTCTTCTTTCTTTTATCCCTTCTTAGTTACCTGCGCTTTCAAAAAAAGAACAACTATATTTGGCTCGTCATTTGTTTCGGACTGTTTATTCTTTCCTGTTTAAGCAAGGCAATGGCTGTTCCCCTTCCATTCGTTTTGATTTTAATGGATTACCTCAACGGTCGCAAATTGAATTGGAAAACCCTCCTAGAGAAAATTCCATTCATCGCTGTTGCCTTGTGGTTTGGTTTGAATGCCATTGAAATTCAATCGAAAGGCGCCATAACCGATTTCGATTTTTTCTCAGGATGGCAAAGATTGATGTTCGCATCCTATGGATTCCTTTCTTATTGGAGCAAATTTTTTGTTCCGCTTGGCTTATCTGCATTTTATCCTTATCCAAATTTAGATCAATTAAACCAGTTGCCGTGGCAGTTTACCCTCGCACCTTTTGTCATCCTCATTTCAATGGGAGGCATACTATTTCTTTCTAGGAAAAAAGGTGTTGAAACATTTAAAATCGCATTATTTGGACTTGGGTTTTTTACGCTAATGATTGCCTTAGTATTACAATTCATCAGTGTGGGATCGGCTATAACGGCTGACCGATACAGTTATGTTCCTTACATCGGAATTGTATTTATGTTATTCGTATTCCTAGAAAGATGGAAACACTATTTGCGCTTAAAAAATTGGATCATTGCTGGGACAATCGTTTATGCAGTTGTATTTATGGTCCTTGCACATGAACGCACAAAAGTTTGGACGAATTCAGGTACGCTTTGGTCAGACGTGATACAAAAACATCCGTTTGTACTTCAAATGAATGAAGGCAAGGTCAAGGTACTTCAAACAGGAGCGGAAGTAGCTTACAAAAACCGAGGAAATTATTATCGAGAGCATGGGGATTCTGCTGCAGCAATGAAGGATTATTTAGTACTCGTTAAAGCGCGTGTCAAAGATCCTTTAATCTATTCCAATGTTGGAAACATGTACGCCTTAATGAATCAATATGATTCATCCCTACAGATGTATAATTTGGCATTAGAACGCAATCCCAAGTCCTTTGATGTTTACCTGAACAGGGGGATTACCTACGCCAAAATGCTTAAACACGCAGAGGCTTGTAAGGACTTCAATATGGCCTTGAAAATCAATAAAAATGACCTTGGAACCTTAATCAATTTGTGTGCGGCCTATTTAAACGGAAAAATGTATGAAGAATGCATTGCCGCAAGTGAGCGTATGAAAAAGCAAGCCCCAAATCGATGGGAATCTTATTTCTACATGGGCACGGCATTCGTGAATTTAGGGAAATACCAACAAGGCGCAGAATCGTTGGAAAAAGCCATTGAATTGAATCCAAGTGATCCATTTGCTTGGTATAATGCTGGGATTGCTCAACAGCAAATTGGCAATAAAACAAAAGCGAAAAACTACCTTATAAAGGCTAAATCATTGAATTATCCCGTTCCCGAAGCGGTCATCAATTCGCTTTAACGAATGACGTTCACATGTCCCGTCATATCTTCAAATATGCCCTTGCCAATTTCATACACAAAACGCCAAGAGTAGGTGCCAATTTGTACCGGAACACCATTGTAAGTGCCATCCCACTTAAAATTCAAATCTTCCGATTCAAATATGAGTTCTCCCCAACGGTTGTATAGGTAAAAATGACCGCCTAATAAGCCAATGAATTGTCCAAAGTAAAACTCATTGCAGTTATCTTGGTCAGGTGTAAATGAATTCGGGAAGTAAATATACCTTTCCGGTAGAATGCGGATCCATTTACTCACGCTATCCACACATCCTTTTTGATCTGTAGCGGTTAAGGTCACTAAATAATCGCCTTGGTCCTCATAAATATGATTCGGATTCACTAAAAATGATTGTTGCGTACCATCGCCAAAATCCCAGACATATGCCCATGCATTTTGGGATTGATTTAAAAACGAGGTGGACAATGCCTCTGTTGGATATTGTGTCATGATCCAAAAATCAGCTGTTGGTTTTACAACCTGCACAAGTGCCGCACCTGTTACAACAAATGTTTGACATTCATCAGAAACTTGAACGACATAGGAAGTACTTGTGTTTGGTTGCACCCAAATTCCTGGAACGGTTTGATTTGTTTGCGTCCACAAATAATAATAATTGCCAAACCCTCCATTAGCTGAGACTTGTATGAATGCACTATCACCTGGGCAAATTTGGATAGGACCATTAAACTGCAGCGTCAAAGGAGCGCTCGTTATGGTATACAAGACAGAATCTACTGCGGTATTCCCGCAATTATCACTAACTACGATGGTATAATTCGTTGTTGTTGCAGGTGCAACAGAAATGGAGTCTCCTAGTCCGACTATGGAATTATTCGCGGTCCAAGTGTAGGAATACACACCCGTTCCTCCACTCGTTATAACGCCAAAATCCTGCGGGATAAATGGACATATTTCAGTCACATCATTACTCAGAATGAAACTAATCGGCTGGAATTGCGGGACGGTTACCACAATGGATGTCGAAGTTGGAGCGCTCGCACATGCATCTGTAACTTGAACCGAAATGGTTTGGGTTGCCGAAGGTGTCAAACTGATGGAACTCGTTGTTTCCCCGGTGCTCCAAGTATATTGATAAGGTGTTACTCCTCCTGTTACCGTCGTACTTAAGGTTACGGGGTCTCCAGGACAAGAAATGGTTCCTCCATTGATGACCACATTGACTGGGGCGACATCTTGAATATAAAGCGTCACGACAAGAGGTGTAATGTTTCCACAAGGATCACTGATTGGGAAAGTAAGTACCACATTTTCTAGTCCTTCGCTTAAGTTATCGAAAAGTGCATTCATGGTAAAAGTCGCGGTTGCTTGACCAGCATTGAACGTAATGTTTCCGGGAATTCCATTGAAATCCAAGCCGTTGGTGGCAGTTCCGCTGACTTGAACTGGAATTGTTAACGAAGTGTTTAAGTTATTTTGACGTGTCAATGTTACAGAAGCTGAAACACATCCTTCCGCCAGCCAATCTGGATTTGTATACACTTGTTGAGAGAGCGTGTAGTCGATTTCAATCGGGGTCTTGGTAGAAAGGCTGTTTGCTTCTAAAAACATACCCGAATCCCATGCTCCATCACCTGCATCGGCAATCGCAATTATTAAATGGTAGGTTTGTCCGCATTGGACTTTGGAAACCGCCTCTAACACATGAGTAAACCCATCGTATTGAATGTATTGCGGACTAGCATTGTAAGGCGCCATATTCCCATCACCATTAAAATGAAAATACTGTTGGTTGGTAATAGCGTTGACATTGTTAATGGAAACAATTCCTCCCCCATTTGGTAGACTTGCGATGTTCTGCATACCAACAATTCCTGGTCCAGAAATAAAAAAGCCAAACACATCGTTGTATCCTGAATTATTCGGAGGCGCAAATTCCGGGTATTCGTCTGAGCCAAACACATACTTAAATCGAACGGTATCCGCATAAGGAATGAAATCAAATTCAAGGGTTGCCGCGTTATAGGTTTGTGTTCCACCAAGTAATTGGTTGCTTAACAGAGGTGAGCCAGGAGCGTTATTATCCATTCCGGCATTTGTTTCATCATTTGGTCCTTGTGGTCCACTCGTAGTCGCTTGAACCGTACCCGTTGTCATGACAATTCCCTGAGTTATCCCTAATGTGGTGTTATTGGCTGTAAATTGTCCAATTGCTCCAGGACTTCCATTGTACATGACATTGGAGACTGTTACACCGCTTCCCAATAATACATTCTGGACAAGTCCTTGAGGAGACAAACTGGTATTAGTAATCAACTGGCCATAAGCCAATGAATGCATCGCAAATGCGAGCAAAATGAAACCAAATTTACCAATCATATTTATCTACTATACTATTAAACGTAAGAAAAGGAAAATCGTTGTTAAAAACCGCGTATTTTTTCAAAAAAAAAGGATGCCGAAGCATCCTTTAGATCATTTCATAATAAAACAATGTTAATCCTCCATCATTGGCTTAAGTGTATACCACGCTAAAAATGGGAAAAAATGCATCGGCATCGCATAACCCCAGAATGCAATTTGATCACAATCCTGGCATTTGTCTCCAAATTGGAACAGCAATACTCTTAACAAAGAAGCGGTAGATAACATGCTAAATAAAAATCCAAAAACGATTTCTCCAGTTTTTTTGGAAAGAAATTTTAACACTAACCAATGTCCTCCAGTCGCTAAAATCGTGCCTATTAGACAAGAAATAAAGATCGCAGGCACAGGAACAACAGATGAATAGTCTTCTCCTGTAAATTGATCGCTTTGAAAGATGGCACTCCATCCAAAGGAGACCAATCCTGCTAACAAACCAGAACTAAGTGCAAAAATGATTTTCTTTTTCATATTTTATTTTTTTTGAACGGGTAATGTGGCTGTGATTTTAATGTTGTCAGCGACTTCATTTCCTTTCTTGCCGATATTATAATCCGATCGATTCACGTTAAATTTAGCGATAAAAGTGCCTTTTGTACCTTTTTTAGTAAAAGTAAATGGAATAACCACATCCTTTTTAACGCCATGCATTTCAAGTTTACCACTTGCCTTATATCCGGCATCGGTTTTCTGAATTTTAGTGGATACGAATTCGATGTAAGGATATTTTTCTGCGTGGAACCATTCGTCCCCAATGGCATGTTTATTTTGCAAGCCATTACCCGTGTTAATCGAAGAAACCTTTAATTTGAATGTTAATTTGGCGGTGCTTAAATTCGCTGCGTCGAAGACAATAGTGCCGCTCATTTGATCAAATGTGCCACTCACATCTTTGTTTGAAAAAGCAACTTTATGTGTTTCTAAAATTTTCCATGCTTGTGCTTGACTTGCAAAAGAAAGAAAACACAGCAATAACAAGCTTAATGATTTCATCGAAATAAGGTTTTTTGTATTAATTTTTAGAAACTTCTAGGTCAGCAACAAGTTTTACCTCATCGGATAAACCTGGTCCAGCTTGACCAACACCAAAATCAGAACGTTTCACTACTCCTGAAATGCTCAATCCAGCTACATCGTTTCCAGCTTGGTTCTTCACTACACCCGTATTAACTGCTGTTAAAACAACTGATTTAGTGATGCCGTGCATGGTGAAATCACCAACGATTTCATATTTGTTCCCTTTCGCTTTTTTAACAGAAGTACTTTTAAAGGTTAAGGTTGGGAATTTTTCAGCATCAAAGAAATCCGCTGTTTTCAAGTGATTGTCACGCATTTCAATTCCCGTATTGATGGAATTCGCTTGTGCGGTCATTTCAATGGATGCACCTGTGAAGTCATCGTTCGGAGTACTAATTTTCACATCAAAGTTAGAGAATTGACCATGAATATCTGTGATACCCATGTGTTGGATGGTAAATCCTAATCGTGAATGAGCACCATCCATTGACCAGTTAGCCAATTCCAATGCTGTGAAAGAGAATAATGCAAATGCTGCAAATAATGATAAAACTACTTTTTTCATGCTATTTTTTATTTTTTAAGTTAAACAATCAATTGACTGCAAAGTTTGCGCCAATTCGTGAATTTTCTCTTGATGTAGGTTAACAGTTATTCGATTTTGCAGAAAGCTAGTCGATTGGAGCCTTCAGTGCACTTAATTTTTCAAATGCATCCTTGATGTGGCGAATGGGTTCCACCACAAGCCTGAGCTTATCGTTTTGTTGTACAAGGCGGTACCCGGACTGATGCTTCATGATAGCATTTAATGTAAACGTAAAGGCTTCTGTTTCAAAGAAAGGAGATTGGGGATTTGCAATAAAGTAACCAACTAATTTCTCCGATTTGATCACCAAACGTTCCAAGCCTAATTCTTCAGCCAACCAACGAAGTTCGAATGAAAACAACAATTCTTTAACCTCCCTCGGAAGTGGTCCAAATCGATCGGCTAATTCTTTTGAAAATTGATCTAATTCAGCTTTGTTCTTCAAGTGATCCAATGCCTGATACAAACTCAATCGTTCTGCCACGTTATTGACATAATCGTCTGGGATTCTCACTTCCATGTCTGTCTCAAAAATGCAATCTTGTACATAAGATGCCATGAATTGATCTGTATGACGGTCATCAAAGAGTTCTTTAAACTCACTTTCTTTGAGTTCTTGCATAGCTTCATTCAAGATTTTTTGATACATTTCAAAGCCAATTTCTGAGATAAAACCACTTTGTTCTCCTCCCAACATATTCCCCGCTCCTCGGATGTCTAAATCCTTCATAGCGATGTTGAATCCTGAACCCAAATCTGAGAACTGTACAAGCGCTTCCAAGCGTTTACGTGCCTCACTTGTTAAGACGCTAAATTTTGGAGCGACTAAGTAACAAAATCCTTTTTTATTGGAGCGACCAACCCTTCCCCTTAATTGATGCAAATCACTTAATCCAAATTTATGGGCATCGTTGATGATGATCGTGTTTGCATTTGATATGTCGATACCAGATTCGATAATGGTTGTTGCTAAGAGCACGTCATAAGTTCCATTAATGAAATCCATCATGATTTTTTCCAGCTGTTTTCCATCCATTTGTCCATGACCTATTCCCACTCGTACGCCAGGGCAAAGTCTGCTGATCATCCCTGCGATTTCGCGAATGTTCGACAAGCGGTTATTGACAAAAAACACTTGTCCACCGCGCGATACTTCATAGGCAATAGCATCCCGTATGGTTTCCTCTTGAAAGGAAATAATTTCTGTTAATACGGGCTGACGGTTAGGAGGTGGTGTGTTGATGATGCTTAAATCCCGTGCACCCATCAAGGAGAACTGCAGGGTTCTTGGAATCGGCGTTGCTGTGAGTGTTAGGGTGTCAACGGTGGTTCGGATGGTTTTCAACTTGTCTTTGACTGAAACACCAAACTTTTGTTCCTCGTCAATGATCATCAATCCCAAATCTTTGAATTTTACACGGTCAGCAACGACTGCATGCGTTCCGATTAGGATGTCGATTTTACCTTCTGCTAATTTTTTAAGCGTTTCAGTAATGTCTTTAGCTGATTTAAATCGATTGATGTAATCTACCGAACAAGGAAATGCCGAAAGCCTTTCTTTGAAACTACGGTAATGTTGAAGGGATAAGATGGTGGTTGGAACCAGTACTGCGACTTGTTTCGAATCAGTGACCGCTTTGAACGCTGCACGAATGGCCACCTCAGTCTTTCCAAATCCAACATCTCCACATACCAGACGATCCATGGGTGTTGATGCCTCCATGTCGCGCTTGATGTCTTGCGTTGCTTTGAATTGATCTGGCGTGTCTTCAAACATAAAAGAGGCCTCCAATTCATTTTGCAAATAACTATCGGGCGAAAAGGTGAATCCTGGTTGACTCCGACGTTTTGCGTAAAGTTGAATTAAATCAAAGGCAAGTTCCTTGATTTTTTTCTTGGTTTTATTCTTTAAAGTTGCCCATGTTTGGGTACCTAGCTTATTCATTTTTGGGATGGAGCCGTCTTTCCCTGTAAACTTCGAAATGCGATGTAAGGAGTGAATTCCGACGTAAAGCACATCCCCATCTTTGTAAATGAGTCGAATGGCTTCTTGTGGTTTCCCATTCACATCGATGGTTTCCAAACCGGAAAATTGACCAACGCCATGATCGATGTGCGTCACATAATCACCTTTCTGAAGGTTGTATATTTCCTTTAATGTGAGGGCTTGCTTGGCTTGACGAAATCCTTCTTTCAAACGAAAGCGGTGGTATCGTTCAAAGATTTGATGATCCGTGTAGCAGACAAGTTTCAGCTCAGGAGAAATAAATCCTTCGTGCAAGGCAAAATTCATGGCCGTGAAATTCACTTCTGCCCCGATGTCTTCAAAAATTTGATAAAGACGTTCAATCTGTCTTGGTTGATTTGAAAATATCAGGTTGTCAAAGCGATTCGCCTGCCTTGCGAGTAAATCGGTTTTAAGCAGGTCGAAATTTTTATTGAAATTTGGTTGTGGAATGAAATCAAATTGAAAAACATGTTTACTCGAATAATGGTAAACAGGACCCCATTCGATGATTTTGGTCCGTTCTAAGCTCTTTTGAAACTCAACAGACGAAAGGTATAAAGAGCTCGGTAGTGTGTGTCGAACGGTTTCATTTAAATCGGTGTAGATTTCTACGGAATGGTCGTATTCTTTTCTGAGAATGCTTTCTGTTCGTTCAAAGGAACTTATCCAGCAACATAAATCTGGCCCTAAAAAAGTAAAGATATCTTCCTGAGATTCGATGGTCATTTGACCTTGAATGTTTGGGATGACGTTAAAGAAGGCATGTGTGCCAATAGACAACTGAGTTGCCGCGTCAAAGGTTCGTATGGACTCTACTTCTTCGCCAAAGAATTCAATTCGAAACGGAAAATCATTGGCATATGAAAAGACATCTACAATTCCTCCACGAATGGAAAACTGACCAGGTTCATAAACGAAATCGACCCGGTCAAACTGATATTCCAAAAGCAATTCATTGATGAAATCAATGCTATAATTCTTCCTTACTTCGATTCTCAGTGTATTCTTAATGAGGTTCTTTTGTGTAGGGACTTTTTCAAAAAGAGCTTCAGGATAGGTCACCACCCAAGCATTCGCGCCACCAGAAATACGTTCAAGTACCTCGGCACGTGTAACAACATTGGCGTTATCGGTTTCTTCTAATTGATAAGGAACGCGGTAGGATGCCGGAAAAAACAAAACCCTTTTATCCTCTGGAAAGATTCCCTCAAGGTCATTCAGGAAATATGCCGCCTCTTCTTTGTCGTTCAGAATGAATAAGTGATTCCCAGGGACTTGCTGCGCTACAGAAATGGATGTCAAGGATTTAGCAGATCCTACGAGTCCTTTCCAATGGACACGCACGCTCCCCTGGCTTAAAAGCGAAGCCGTTTGATCAATTTGCCCAAGTTTGGCAATGGATTTCAGGAGGTGTGTTTGGTCCATGAATAGCGCGAAATTAATGAATCTTATTTGATTCCGAACGAAGAAAAGCGATGGATATTATGTAAGAAGTAAGGATTTGATGTCCGTCTTTCTTATAAGCCAAACGAGATTCATTTTTAACGTGTACCAAAATGAACGATTATGCGTTGTTCTTGTACGTTAAAAGTGAAATAACAATTTGATGTGAATATCTAATGACCTATGGTCGATTTAACCTGTGTTCATTTTTTACTTTTATCCGACGAAAACTAATTAAACGTATGAAAAAACAATTGAAATATCTATTTGTGATCACTTCATTGATCTCGACAGGATTTATTTATGCGCAGGATCAAGTAGCACCAGTCGCTACAACTACCGCTGCAGAAACAGGTAAAATCGTAGAAGAAATTTCTGCTTTAGAGTTCTTAATGAAAGGTGGTGTCTTTTTAATTCCAATTGCACTTCTATTGTTTTATACATCCTATGTAGCCGTTGAGCGTTATTTGTACATTAAGCGCATGACAAAGCATAACAAAAACATGTTGACACAAATCAAATCGAATTTAGAGAACGCTAATATTCAAGGTGCTTTAAACACCCTTTCACAGGATCAAACCGCATTCGCAAATGTTGTGCGTGAAGGAGTTCAGTCGATGGGTAGACCAATTCCACAAATTGAATCGAACATGGAGAAAGTAGCGAACATCGAAATTGGAAAAATGGAGAAGAACATTGGTCATTTAGGTTTAATTGCCGGGATTGCACCAACCTTAGGATTTATCGGAACGATTTCAGGGGTAATTAAAATTTTCTATTCCATCTCGGTAACAGAAAACGTATCCATTGGGAACATTTCAGGAGGATTATATGAAAAAATGATTTCCTCCGGATCTGGTTTGGTTGTTGGAATTATCGCCTTTACAGCTTACCACTTATTAAACGGAATGATTGATAACTATGCGTTAGCAATTCAACGAGTAAACTTAGAATTCATCAAATTGAATCGACCAAGCGATGGCAATAAAGCGTAATAGAAGGTTCCATGCGGAGGTAGCTACTTCTGCATTGAGCGACATCATGTTTTTCTTGTTGTTGTTCTTTTTAATTATTTCCACCCTTGCGAATCCGAACGTCATTAAAGTTCCGCTTCCACAGGCAAAGAATAATGAGAAAACGAACAAGGCACATGTGGCACTGTCCGTGGAAATTGATCCAGTGACGAGTGTCAAAAAATACAGCATTGACAACAAGGAAGTTGCATACGATCAAATTGGCCCTGTTTTGGTGGAAGAGACCAAGAAAAAAGGAGATACAACAGTCGTTTTGCGCATCCCCTTTGATTCAAAAGTGCAAGAATTAGTAGACCTATTGGAGATTGGAATGGTGAATCAACTTAAAATGATCATTGCCACGAAAGAACATAGTTAGATTTAAGGATCGTTTGCGTTAAAACGAGTAAAGTATAAAAGATGAGCGGATACGTTGACATATTTGAAAAAGATTACATGGAGTCTCGCAGTGAGGTTAAGCGTTCCTTGGTGTACACTTCAATCTCATTAACGCTTCTTTTCCTATTGTTAATATTCACACATTTTAACATTCTTCCGACAATTCCTGAGGACGTACCTCCTTTGAAATCGGATGAAGTCATCGAATTGTTTGAA
>JANRBR010000025.1 GCA_030727405.1 Crocinitomicaceae bacterium
CCAATGGATGCGAATTTCACTTATCTACTGTTGCGCGCGTTTGATGCCCGTAAAGGCAATGAGGTAAACGCACAATAAGATTCCCATGGTCACGATATAGGACGGTGTGCTGAATTGAATTCGAGAGAAGACAACATTGCCAATCAACATGATCAAAAAGAAAAGGGAGGACAAAGTCCTGATGTTGGTTGTTGTGCGCGGGTATTCAAACTGGACACCAAGGGTAAAGGCAAGCGTGGTTAAGAAAGAAATGAATCCACCAATGGTCAGGAGCTCCTTGTTTTCTTCCGGTGCATAGGCATATAATCCATAAGCTAAAAGTGCGCTCATGGCAACGGAAATGAGGATAAAACTCGTATTTACTTTCATGATACTTAAATTTTAGGTACAGGTGGTGGACACAGGGCTACAAGCCTTAATACTTCGGGTAATTGTTCGGCAAGAAGCCAGTTGGACAATCCCGGTTTCCAAATGTAGGTGTCCTTTAATATTTGTTTGGAGGCAATTAAACGACTGATTTCTTGTTCCGAAAATGGTCCGGCTTGACCACCATCTAGGATCGCATAATACAAGGTTTGTGCAGGAGCCGCTGATACAGCCGTGCCTACGCCATTCGTTTGCATGTTGTTTAGTGTGTGGTTCATTGTCTGAA
This sequence comes from Crocinitomicaceae bacterium, assembly GCA_030727405.1. GTDB lineage: Bacteria > Bacteroidota > Bacteroidia > Flavobacteriales_D > Crocinitomicaceae > UBA952. The sequence goes on from JANRBR010000025.1 coordinate 653, forward strand.
CCATTTGCTGTGCTACGGCCATGCTCAAGCCAAATTCAACAAGCTTATCTAATGCTAAGAAATTATCGTCCATGTGCTTTGGTTTTAAGTGAATTACATCACTGGTGGTGGTGGTGGTGGAACTGCTCCAAAGAGCGCCGTCAGTTCTTGTACGTTTCCTGCCAATTCCCAATTCGTCATGCCTTGCTTCCAAACGTGTGTGTTCGTGGTCAATTGTCCACTTTGAACCATTTGCTGCAATTGCTGCATGTTGAATGGACCAGCGGTTTGACCATTTAAGGAGACGTTGTATTGGATTTGAGGCGGTGGAGGTGGTGTGTTTTGTGCTTGGTTCATGGTTTGACCCATTTGGTTCATCATACCGGCCATTTGTCCACCCATAGCGCCACCCATGGCCATTCCAGTCATCATGCCCGCAGCATTCATTCCGCCGCCGGCTCCGCCCATGTTGCCCATTTCACCCAAGCTACTTGCCGCAGTTTTTAACACGTCGGTTTGTTGGTTTAAGGCGTGAGCCCCCATAAAGTTGGTTTCGGTTTGTAATTTCTGTGCTCTTTGTGCTTCTTCTCGTTGAATTTGCAAGGTATCCGCCATATTTTGGGCATTGATTTCCTGCATGTCGTTCAAGTTTTTGATGTTGACATCCGTTTGAGCAGAAAGGGTTTTTGCTTGCTGATCGCGCGTGACACTCAATAATTTTTGGAAGCCTTCGCTTTCCTGGTCTAGCTCCAATGAGTCGATGTCGAACCGTTTCAGGTTCACACCAAAGTCTTCTGAAAACACATCTTTCAATTTGCTTTTCAATGCCTCATTGATGAAATCCAAATTTTCTTCAATTTGAACCAAATTGAGTGGATTCGTTCGGTTGATGTTCATCACCCCCGACTTCACGCTGCTCGTCACGGCAGACTTGATCAAATTTTTAAACTCCTCCAATTCGAAATTGATCAAACGGGTGTTTTTAATGAACAGTTTGTAATCCGTGATGTTAAAAATAATCTGACCTCTAACGGACATCGGAACAGGAAAATCTGGCAACCTGCTGTCCGTAATATTGAAGTAAGGAATACCAAACTTGATTGGAATGTTCCCCGCCAAGTTGATGAAATAGATTTCTGCTTGAAAAGGAGACGATCCACCAAAGGCAGCACCAACGATGCTCGTAAGAATCGGGAAATTCGCCGTTTTGATGGTTTGATCGTAGGGTCCAACAATGAAATCTTGCATGGAACCATCTTTCTGCTGGTAAACAAAAACGGCCAATTCACCATCTTTTACCCGTAAACTACTTCCATAACGGATGGCGTTTTCCTTTTTTGTCGAGTTGGCATCGCCAGAAGGCCTCCATTTCCATACCAGGTATTCTTGCTCATCACAACGGATGACATCCATGAATCCACCTTCTTCTTTTTTACCGAAAAGTCCCATAACTATTTTTTCGTTTGAATGATTTTCGCATCGATCAACAATTGTTCGATGACTTGTATTGTTGCTTTGTCGTCAGCCAAGGATAACTTCGCTTTCGTGAAGATTTGCTCCGCTTTCTGACGCCAAATATTGTTCCATTTAGCCAAATACTTTCCTTCTTCGTTAAATCGCTTCATGATGCTTATGTCCTGAATCTTACTAACCGAAAGCGTTAAAAATTCAATGATTTCCTCCTTGGAATTTGGCACAGGGAAATTGATGATCATCTCTTCTTTTCTCACGTCGGTCGCAGACCATTTTGGTGGTTTTGACTTGTTAATGGCAAAAATGATGATGTTATACGGCAATAGAATAGGATAGAAAAAGAACCATTTGATCATGGTTCCACAACCGATGTTTCCACTTAAATTTTCCGTAACAAACAAGGCTTCACCTCTACTTGCCTCTAGTTCATTCAATTTTTCAAAAAACTTCGTGATGTTTTGCGATGCCGCTACGTTTCTGAATTCTGTACCACAATCCGCACATCGGGAAGTAAACGATTGGGTAATGGCTCCACAACCTGGACACTTTTTCACATCTCCCAATTTATCTGATTTCGGAGCAGCAGTGGCATTAGCAGCAGCATTTGCAGCAGCAGCGGCAGCTTCACTCGCTTGATTCGCCTGGTTCGCTTCTGCAGTATCTTGTTTTTTCTCGAAAAGCCTAGCTTCTAATACCATTTCAAACTCATCCAAATCGATGCCCATAGACTCCGCTTTTTTGAAAAGAATTTGTTTTTCTTTTTCAGAAAGATCCCCGTCCATCAAGGCCATTTCAATTAATTTTTCTATTTGTTCACTGTACATAAAAGCCTCTTTAAATAATCTATTCTTTTCGTTTAACTAAATTGTTTCATAGACGAACGGTGAAGCACTTTTGTATTTCATTGTAAGTCCAGTCTCAAATCTATCTGTTTTTATTTGAATTTCAAAACTTTGACTTAATTAAAAATAAGTTATAGTGCAGAGCATCTTGTGTTTGCCCTGTAGATGGATGGTTCGCGATCTAGTTTGAGGCTTCTTATGAGAAAAGGAATCATCGTTTTCGACTCCCTAAAAATTTCTATTTTGAAGTCTATTCGATGCTCCTTCAGAATAAATGAAATCCAGACTGCTCAATCCACCCAGATCACGTCAGGGTAAGCACCTCCAAAAACATATTCCGTTACCGGACAAAGCCAAAGACGATGATTATGAAGTTCCTTAACGCGGTAGTAGCGCCCATAATTCACTGGTGCATGTCCAATGAGCTTGAGCAAGTTTTGGTTTTTGCCAAAATTCTCTGCAATAAGTGTGAAACGTGCCTCTGTAAATACCTGATGACTAAAGCGTACCTGTACTTCTTTTTGTCCATTCGACAACAAATCAAGAAAAGTATCGGCACCATCCACCATCATGAGGTCCGCGAGGCTTCCTAAACCCTTATCTAAATATTCTGGAAGGTCGATATACCAAATACTGTTTAGTTTGTAGAATCGTTTTATCATGTCGTCATATTTTGGACGAAATTG
>JANRBR010000026.1 GCA_030727405.1 Crocinitomicaceae bacterium
TTCATTCGTTTTACTCATGAAAAGGTTTAGGTAGTAATTGGCGAAGTCGTTAATCAGGCATAGCTATGATTCGTTTTACTCATGAATTATTATGGGATGTATTCTTGGATAAGAAAGTAGATATTCCTTTCTGTTCCATTCGTTTTACTCATGAATTATTATGGATGTATTCTTGGAAAAGAAAGTAGATATTCTTTTATGTTTCATTCGTTTTACTCATGAGATAGTATGGGATGTGTTTTTTGGGAAAGAAAGTAGATATTCCTTTCTGTTTCATTCGTTTTACTCATGAAAAGGTTTAGGTAGTGATTGGCGCAGTCGTTAATCAGACATAGCTATGATTCGTTTTACTCCTGATGGGGAGGATTACTCGCTGTCGCTCGTGAACCCGTTGTAGGGGACGCTTCAAATAATCTAAAAGCTAAGTTGCTGCGCAACTTTGGCTTTTTTGTTTCACTTCGCTTACAAAAGCGAGCTTTTGGCGCGAGTGGAAACAAAAAAAGCCAGCCTAACGGCTAGCTTTTAGATTCTTTGGCGGAGAGAGCGGGATTCGAACCCGCGATAAGCTTTAGGCCTATACACACTTTCCAGGCGTGCTCCTTCAACCACTCGGACACCTCTCCAGGTATTTAGTGGAGTGCAAAAGTAATGAAAAGTTCTGATTTCTCAAGAACCATAGATCAGAAGTCCAATTGAGAAGTAAATAAAAAGTCCAATGATGTCATTTAAAGTGGTGACAAATGGTCCAATTGCCAAGGCTGGATCGATTTTATACCGATTTAAAATCAAGGGAAATAATGTTCCGAAAATCGCTGCAAATAAAATGACCGTAAACAAAGAAACACTTACCACCACGCCTAATTCTGAATTTTCAAAAACGGATGCAACCCCAAAAATCAAGCTGGCAAGAAAAATACCATTCATTAATCCTACTTGGGCTTCTCGCCATAGTTTCGGTAAAATTCTTCCTAAGTCTTTGTCTCCTCGTGCCAAGGATTGTACAACAATCGCAGATGATTGTACGCCAACATTTCCTCCCATTGCAGTGATTAATGGAATGAAAAAGGCCATCGCAGGGATTTTAGTAATGCTTCCTTCAAAATTTGAAATGACTTTCGCGCCAATCGTGCCTCCAACCATCGCAATCACCAACCATGGAAGTCGAGATCGACTGATTCTCCATGTACTTGCATTCGAGTCTACGTTATCGGTAATACCCGTTGCCATTTGGAAATCTTTGTCTGCTTCTTCCTTGATGTAATCAACGACGTCATCTAAGGTGATGCGTCCCACCAATTTATTTTGGTAATCAACCACTGGTACGGAAACCAAGTCGTATTTTTCCATCACCATTGCCACAACTTCTGCTGAATCACTTGCTTTTACAGAGATGATTTTTTTCGATTGATAGATGTCGGCTATTTTGGTTTTGGCGTTGGCAAATAACAGTCGTTTCAGTGAGAGCACTCCTAAAAGTCGGTCTTGCTCATCCACAACAAAAATATTATATACTTTTTCTACGTCCTCGGCTTGCTTGCGTAATTCGATGATCGCACGGTTCACAGGCCAAGTGACATGTGCCTGAAAAAACTCTTTTTGCATGAGTCCACCAGCCGTGTCATCGTCGTAATTTAAGAGGTCAACAATGTCTTCCGCTGCTTCATCATCTTCCATTTGAGAGATGACTTCACGGATTTTTTCTTCAGTTAAATCACCGAGGATATCCGCTGCATCATCGGAATCAAGGTTTTCAAGCTGATCGGCAATTTCTTTGGTTGATAAAGAGGCTAAAAACCGGTCTCGAATTTCTTCGTCCAACTCCATGAGGATGTCGGCCTGTGTATCTTCGTCAACTAAGAAATAGATGTATTTTGCTTCATCGTTTGTCAGCGTATCGAGTATCTCGGCTACCTCTGCGTGGTGAAGTTCTAGGACGTTCTCGTGAATCCAAGCTAAGTCTTGTTCTGCGATTTTGGTTCGCAGCAGCTCGATTAATTCTTTTGTTAGTTCGAAACGCACGTCCTACTTTTTGACAAAGATACGGAATTGCGAGTGAAAGGTTTAGTTTATCGAATGATGTTATCGTTAAGTAAATGCACGAGCGATGTTAATCGTGGCAAAGTTCCTCTACTTGATGGAAAAGTTCGTGTGCTTTGGTCATTTCTTTTAGCAAGACTTCGTCCTTCGCGTTTTTCCCCACTAATTCATGGATTTTCTCACATTGTTCTTCCAAATTCTCTAAGGCTTTGTGCACGGAAGGTTTATCTTTTATGACAGGTGGCTTTGAAGCGCTGAGTAAAATCGCTTTTGCTAAAAGCTCTCCAGAACGCGTTCTGAGAGGAACGAAATTCCCTTCCTCACATGGGTGAAACGTTTGAGCCATTACTTTGTGGAAATCTTTCAATGCCATCCAATTGTTGTTTTGAATTTCATTTAACAATGGATCAGTAAGTGCTTTCGTGTATTTATCCGAAACAATGCCCCAATCGATGAGGTTAAAAATCCCACTTAAATAATCGCCACGTTTGTTTTGGTACTTCAAGTAATAGGCATGTTCCCATACATCAATTCCTAAAATGGGAATTCCTCGGTCTTTTGACACATCCATGATCGGATTGTCTTGATTGCCTGTACTGGTCACCATTAATTTTTTGTCTGATGTGACAATTAACCAAGCCCATCCCGAGCCAAAACGGGTACTTGCTGCTTGCGTCAATGCTTTTTTTAGGGAGTCCATGCTGCCATATTGTGCATTGATTGCGGACTCAAAAGATGCTTGAATGACCGTGGTTTGTTTTTCTTTGGGCACTAAAATTTCCCAGAACAAGCTGTGGTTGTAGTGACCTCCTGCATTGTTACGAATGGCATCGGAGCGAAAACTAATGTCCATTAAAAGTTGGTTCATGCTGAGCGCTTCCAATTTTGTTCCTGCAATTGCTTTATTCAAATTAGTCACATAGGCTTGATGATGCTTGCTGTGATGAATTTCCATCGTTTGGGCATCCACGTATGGCTCATAGCTAGTATAGCTGTAAGGCAATGTGGGTAAACTGTATCCTTGTGCGAAAAGCAGGGTGTTGACGCTGATCAATAGAATGGTGAAAAGTACTTTCATGTGCTTGAATTTTAAACAAAGTTACATCAAAAGCAAGGTGAAATCACGTCCTCCTTGTTAATGACTCGTTAAATATTTTGAAGGTCTACCATTCGCATAGCGATAAAGGCTTTCAACACGCGTTCTCCGACATTTGGAACATCAATGTGAATCAGGTAAATCCCTCCCGAAACGGGTATGTCTGCATGATTCGTAAGTGTCCAATCTTGGTAAGTCAATGGATTATCTTTTTTAATGGTTTTCACTAATTTTCCATTCGATGTATAAATCTTTATGGTACACCGCTCTGGTAAATTTGTGATTTTAACCCGATTATCCAATTTGTTTCGCTCATATTCCGAGAAAGCATAATATGGATTCGGTACCACGTTGATCATAGCCAAGGCTTCTTTCAACTGATCTTTTG
>JANRBR010000027.1 GCA_030727405.1 Crocinitomicaceae bacterium
CATGATCAAATCAATCAATGACAAGAACGCTGACTTTTTCGAAAATGTTTTTGCAGTGGTCAAGCTGATTCCTAAGGGTAGAGTTTCGTCATATGGAGCAATTGCCAAATATTTAGGTAGTGCTCAATCGAGCCGAATGGTGGGATGGGCAATGAATGCATCGCATAAAATGGATGGAATTCCGGCACATCGTGTAGTAAATCGTCAAGGATTATTGACGGGTAAAATGCACTTTGGAAGTCCAACATTAATGGAGGAAAAACTAAAATTGGAAGGGATTGAAGTTGTCAATGATCAAATCAGCAATTTTAAAACGCTTTATTGGGATCCATCAATTGAATTAAACATTGACTAAAACTAAATGTTATCTCCTAAAACATTGTAATTTTACTGTATGATTCTTGTTACTGGTGGAACCGGACTTTTAGGAAGTCATTTATTGGTTGAGCTTACACGCAATAGCACACGTGTGCGGGCTCTTTACCGTAATAATGATCGTATTCATCAAGTTCAAAAAGTATTTCAGTACTATTTCAGAGAAAATTGGCAAAAACCATTTCAACTAATCGAATGGTTCGAAGGTGATATTTTGAATACACCCGATTTAGATGATGCAATGCAAGGCGTTGATCTTGTTTACCATTGTGCAGCACTCGTTTCCTTTTCTAAACGAGATTTCGATGTGATGATGAAAATCAACCGAGAAGGGACAGCAAATATCGTGAATTGCGCAATCGATGCAGGCGTTAAAAAACTATGTTACGTCAGTTCAACCGCTGCGACGGGAGGAGTATCATTTGAAACTGTTACAGAAGAAACAAAGTGGAAACAATCACCACTAACAAGTGGTTATTCTATCTCAAAATACTCAGCGGAAAAAGAGGTTTGGAGAGGAGTTGAAGAAGGGTTAGATTGCGTTATTGTAAATCCATCGGTTCTTTTTGGCGCTGGTAACTGGGATGAAAGTTCATTGACTATTTTCAGAACAATCAATGAAGGTTTGAAGTTTTATACCCCAGGACAAAACGGTGTTGTGGACGCGAGAGATGTTGCTGAAATTATGGTGAAATTAGCCATGAGTGAAATTAAAAATCAACGCTTTTTGTGCGTAGCTGAAAATGTTCCTTTTAAAAAGTTATTTACTGAAATTGCATTAAAAATCGGTAAAAATCCACCAAGCATTAATACCCCTAGATGGGTACTTGGATTAACGTGGAGATTGTCATGGGTACTTTCTAAATTCAGAGGAAATGCTGCTGCAATTACCAGAGAAACTGCGAATAGCGCATTTAATGTCATGACTTACGACAGCAGTAAAATAAAAAAAGAACTTGGTTTCAATTTCAGAAGTTTAGATGAGACCATAAACAATACGATTGAAGGTCGAATAAAATAAACTTTTTTAAAAAATAAGTTGTTCTAAATTTATGGCTATCTCAAAATACTTTCAGGGAAAACACAAAGAAAACTTGCTTATTGGCATTCTAATCATTTTTTATACCGTTGGAACAGTAGGGATTCTTCTACCTGACTTTAGGAATCAATTCTTAGCACTTTCCTTTTTCAATTTATTACTTTCAACTACGGTGGTTTTACTCGCTCGTAAAAAAGACTTTTTAAAATTTTTGTTTTTCCTTTCGCTTTGTTTTTTAACGGGAATAACTGCCGAATGGATTGGTACCAAAACGGGTTGGCTCTTTGGTAATTATTGGTATGGTAAAAATTTAGGTCCAAAAATCGACGGAGTTCCTTATGTAATTGGATTGAATTGGGGTGTTTTAGTGGTATCATCCGCTTCTGTCATCAATCGAATTCAGGCCAGTATTCTTATAAAAGCGATTCTCGCTGCGTTATTAATGACTGCTTTCGATTACCTATTGGAACCAGTTGCAATTTCCAGTGATTTTTGGCATTGGCAAGGTGAAATTCCATTTTATAATTATGTGTGCTGGTTTGCAATTTCTTTGCCATTACACTATCTTTACTTCCGATGGAAAATCGTTGAAACGAACAAAGTATTTACATCCTTGTTTATTATTATGTCTATTTTCTTTATTATCTTAAACGTATTTTGATATGTATTGGTGGGGACCTTTCGTTTTAATAATAACGTTCTTCATTATGGAGTTCATGGCTTGGGCTACGCATAAATTTGTGATGCATGGCACAATGTGGTATTTTCACGAAGATCACCATGTTGAAGAGCCAGGTTTTTTCGAACGGAACGATGTTTTCTTTTTAATTTATGCAATTCCTTCATGGTTGTGTATCATGCTAGGAATGATGAATAATAACTATGTTTCAGTTTGGATTGGTTACGGAATTGCTGCATACGGATTTGCGTATTTTCTTGTTCACGATGTGTATATTCATCGCAGATTTAAATGGTTACGTGATATTGATACCCCCTATTTCATGGCCATTCGTAAAGCACATAAAGTTCACCACAAATACAGAGGCAAAGAAGATGGTGAATGCTTTGGGATGCTAATCGTTCCAAGAAAATATTACATTGAAGCCAAAAAAGCTTTTGCAGCTAAACATAATAAATCATGAGTTTATACTTGTGGGTGATTCTCGGAACAGTTACTGGACCTTTTTTTCTGAGTTTCGATAAAAAAGTTCATTTCTACACCTATTGGAAAGCACTTTTCCCAGCAATATTGATTGTCGCATTGGCTTTTATTTCTTGGGATCAATTATTTACCCAAGCAGGAATTTGGGGATTTAACGGCACTTATATAACCGGAATCTTTCTTGGTGATTTACCGCTTGAAGAGGTGTTATTTTTCTTGGTTGTACCTTATGCTTGTGTATTTATTTATGAAGTGCTGAAAGCATATTTTCCGCAACGAAAAGTGCATAAACTAGGTCACTTCTTCGCCTTTGCTTTCACCTTTGCCGGCTTTCTTTTCGGTATTTTAAACATGGATAATTGGTACACTGCAAGTGCATGTATCATTACTTCTATTTTAACGGTTGGAATTTACTTTATTCAGCGCGTGAGCTGGTATGGTGATTTCGCATTTACTTACCTTGTAGCGATTATTCCTTTTCTTATTGTAAATGGAATTTTAACCGGAGCAGTGACCGATGAGCCAATTGTTTGGTACAGTCCAGACCATATCATGGGACCGAGAATTGTTACGATTCCTGTAGAAGATTTGTTCTACAACTACGCAATGCTTCTCCCTATTATTTGGATTTACGAGCGACTGAAAACGAAAATGCTTTGAATTCAGGGTTCGGGGTTAGTTCATAATTTTTACCACAGATACACTGAGTGCACGGATAAGTTTTTTAACATATAGGTCAAATAGAAGAAAAAGTTTGTCCAAGAA
>JANRBR010000028.1:0-9341 GCA_030727405.1 Crocinitomicaceae bacterium
GTTCCAAACCTTAAATGGACACTTAATTTACTAGTGGCATTCATGTTGGGAAAATCACGCTTTTCATGATAGCATTGAATGATTTCTTTTTGGAACTTTTTCGAAGGAAATGGATGAATGATTTCATCGCTAAATCCAAGTTCGTTCAAAGAGATCAAGGTTTCAACTCTTTTTTGCGGGATCAAATGGGAAGCATATTGCTCTGTTGGATAAGATTTAAGGTGGTATTCCGTTAACTTGGCTTTCCACTTTCGGGCATAAGGAGTGAAGATGGTGTAAGGTAAACCATCGTCTTTCAATACCTCGTTTTTCTCAAAAATCACATGATCTTTGGATCCTATAAAAGCAATTCCCAAGGATTCGAGTGCATGATATATCGCTTGATCCCTTTCGTGCGCATAAGGTTCGTAGTCTCGATTGGTATAAACTTTTGTGGCATTCAGTTCAAGAGCGATTTCAGGAAGAAGTGTGGTTGGATTGCCAAAATACACCTTTAAATCAGCTCCAAAATCCTGGTATTTTTTCTTGATTTCTTGTACTTCTTGATGGATAAATCGTACGCGTTGATCGTTTCGAGGAAGTTCGCTGAGAATGCTGCTGTCAAAAATAAAAATGGGCTGAACCTCATCATTTTCTTTCAATGCTTTGTAAAGCCCCGCATTATCTTCGATGCGCAAGTCCCTGCGATGCCAAAAAAGTACCATGGTGAATTATTTTCCGGCGTATTCTACGCAATTATTTTCCGTTTCCCACAATTTGATGGACAACTCTAAATGTTCAGGTAATTTTGCGCGTAACAATCCCCAAGCAACAACAGCAATGTTTTCAGCTGTCGGATTTAGGTGTTTAAATTCAGGACAATCGAGGTTTAAATTGCGGTGATCGAAACGTTCGGATATTTCACTTTGAATGGTGTCTTTCACTGTTTTAAGGTCAATGACATATCCTGTTTCTGGGTTAATTGGTCCATCCAACCATACTTCTAAGACGTAATTATGTCCGTGGTAATTTGGATTGCTACATTTGCCAAAAACGTCTTTGTTTTGTTCGTCTGTCCAATCTGAACGAAAAAGTCTGTGTGCTGCGTTAAATGTTGCTCGTCTGCTAACTTTCATGTGTAAGTGCTTGTTGTATGGTTGTGTAATGTTCGTTTATTAAGATTTGAAACCATGCCGTATATTGTTCCGGTTGCTGTTGTAAATCTTCCAAAATGCCAGAAAGCGATTGCCATTTAAATCCCATGGCTTCATTTAGGTTCAAATGTGGTGTTTCATCGGTGATTCCAATAAAAACATGGTCAATTTCATGTTCAATTAAACCATCTTCTAATTCTGCTTTATAGGTAAAATGAAAGATTTCTTTCAAATTGGATCTTAATCCCATTTCTTCCTGCAGCCTTCTCATTGCTGCTGAAAGGGTGTTTTCATTTGGTCTTGGGTGACTACAACACGTGTTGGTCCAAAGTCCGGGTGAATGGTATTTATTTATGGATCGACGCTGTAGCATTAGTTCACCCTGTGAATTAAAAAGCAATATGGAAAAAGCACGATGAAGTAAGCCTTTTTGATGTGCCTCCAATTTTTCCATGGTGCCTATTTCAAGATCAAACGGATCCACAAGAATGACGTGCTCCATTGACTATAATAAATTCAAATTATGACGTACGTAGGATGTCAATAATATGCGCATTTTACGGTAATTTGGAATGCGTATACGCTCCGTCAAAATAGTGTTAGCAGACGTCGCCTTGATTTTCTTAAACAATTTGAAATAATACTTATAGGCCATATAGACACCAAATCGTGCTTTTTTGGGAAGTTGAATGATTCCTTCATAGCCCGCTCTAAAGTCAGCTTCGATGTCGGCTTCAATTTCCTTTTTTACAGTAGCATTGAATTCTTCCATATTGATTCCAGGAAAATACGTTCTGCCAAGTGTTTGAAAATCATCTTTTAAATCGCGTAAAAAGTTGATTTTTTGGAATGCCGAACCTAATTTCATGGCACTAGGCTTCAATCGTTCATATTCCTTATCATCTCCGTTTACGAATACTTTCAAGCACATTAAACCAACCACTTCAGCGGAGCCTAAAATATATAATTCGTATTGCTCCTTGGTGTAATACTGTTTGTTTAAATCCATTTCCATGGAGTTTAAAAAAGTATCAATGAGTTCCATGGGAATCGAGTACTTATTTACCGCCCATTGGAAACTATTCAAAATGGGATTTAATGAAATTCCTTCTGAAATTGCTTTGTATGTTTGTACTTTGAAATCAGCTAAAAGCGCCTCTTTGTCAAAACCGTGAAACGAGTCAACAATTTCATCAGCGAAACGTACAAATCCATAAATGGAATAGATGGGTTTGTGCAATTCTGTATCCAAAAAGCTAATGCCTAAAGAGAAAGAGGTACTGTATCTTTTTGTGGTCAATTGACTCATTTCTTGACTAATGTCATCGAATAGTTGTTTCATAGCCATCTTATTTAAGCGGGAATTCTTTAATGATTTGTTTCGCCACTACTTCACCGGAAATAATGGAAGGAGGCACTCCTGGTCCAGGTACAGTCAATTGTCCGGTATAATAGAAGTTCTTCAGTTTTTTGTTTTTCAAACGAGGTTTCAGGATTGCGGTTTGAAGCAAGGTATTCGCCAATCCGTAAGCATTTCCCTTGAACGCATGGTAATCTTGTTTAAAATCGTTGATGCAATAACTTCGCTTGTAAACGATGTTTTCGCGGATGTCATTTCCAGTGATGTCCTTTAATCTTTGGAGCAATACATCAAAATATTTTTCGCGTATTTCTTCTTCGTCTTTCAAATTTGGAGCAATTGGAACCAAGAAAAATATGTTTTCACATCCTTCAGGAGCCACGCTTGAATCTGTCATGGATGGGGCACTCATGTAAAAAAGCGGAGAAGTTGGCCAACTTGGATCTTTGTAAATTTCTTTTCCGTGTTCTTCTAAAGATTCATCAAAGAATAAGTTGTGGTGTTGAACATTATTAAGGCGCTTGTTAATTCCCACGTAAAAAATCAAACAAGATGGTGCCATGGTACGTTTGTCCCAATATTTTTCGGTGTAATTGGCTTTGTCTTTCAGTAAGGCGCTCTCGGTGTGCTGGTAATCTGCTCCAGAAATAATGATGTCTGTTTCAAATAAATTCGAAGCGGTCTGAGCACCTGTAGCCATTTTGTCCGCGCTCGTAAAACCTGTAACTTCTTGATCTGTTAAAATTTTCACCCCTTGATCTTTGGCGATTTGTGCAAAAGCTTCAATGAATTTGTGCATTCCCCCCATCGGATACCAAGTACCCAAGGAAATATCTGCGTAGTTCATCAACGAATAGAGCGCAGGTGTTTCATTCGGCATCGCCCCCAGAAAAAGAACAGGAAATTCAAGAAGGGATAATATTTTTGGATGTTTAAAGTACTTTCGAATGTAGGTCGAAAAAGACGAAAATAAATGCATATTGAATAAGCCTCCTAAAACTCGTCTATCCGCAAACTCCAACAAACTTAAACTTGGCTTATACACCAAGTCTTGCATTCCAACTTGGTATTTGTATGCAGCATCTTTTAAGAATTTGCGTAATTGCAATGAACTACCAGGTTCAAGTGATTCAAACCATGTTTCCAGTTCATTCATTGTTGCAGGAACATCGGTATAACTGTGGTCTGGCCAATAAACTCGGTAAGATGGATCCAAGCGTTTTAACTCGTAAAAATCACTGGTCGTGTGACCGAATTGTTGATAGAATCGTTCAAAAACGTCGGGCATCCAGTACCAACTAGGTCCCATGTCGAAAACGAATCCATTGCTTTCAAATTGACGTGCTCGACCTCCAATGTGACTATTTTTCTCTAAAATGGTCACATCGTATCCAGCTTTTGCTAAAAAAGCAGCGGAAGACAAACTGGAAATACCAGCACCAAGAATGGTAACTTTTTTACTCATATATTAATTTGCTGAAAAAGCAAAGTCAGGTAAGCTATCCATTAATTTTTTGCGTGCAATGAAAATGCGGCTTTTCACTGTTCCAATGGGAATATCTAATTTGTCTGCGATCTCTTTGTATTTGAATCCTTGAAAGTGCATTTCAAAGGGTTCTTTATATTCTTCCCCTAAGGTATCAATTTTTTGTTGAATATCCTTCACTGAAATGATTTCAATGGCAGATTCTTCATGACTTGGTGTGTTTGATACCAAAAATGACTCTTTCGAATGGTCAAAAATCGCTCCTGATTTTACTTTTCTTCGGTATTGATTGATAAACAGATTTCGCATGATGGTAAAAACCCAGGCTTTGAAATTCGTTTGAGGCGTGTAATAATTGCGATAAGTGATCGCTTTCAACATGGTCTCTTGTGTTAAGTCCTTCGCATCCTCGTGATTTCGAGTAAAACTCATGGCAAAGGAAGTTAGATTATGCTCTAATCCAACTAGTGCTTCATTAAATTCTAAGGTTGACATACTACTTTGTTTAACAATTACGGAATAAAGTTAAACAAAAATGTTTAATGAAAAACAAAAAAGATTAAACAAAAAGCAAAAAATAGTTTCAATAAAAGGCTAAATACTTTATAGTCTTGGTGTTATGTGGGCAAAAAAAAACAAAAAAAATTAGACTTGAATATTTTTTAACATGACTTCCACCATGGCTTCTGTATCAAATTGTGCTTTCCAACCCCAATCTTTTTGAGCACATGAATCATCGATGCTGTTCGGCCAGCTGTCTGCAATTTCTTGACGAAAATCTGGTGCATAGCTAATCTTGAAATCCGGTAAATGTTTTTGAATGGTTTGACTCAACTCAGCAGGTGTAAACGAAGATCCGGCAAGGTTGTATGCCGAGCGAATGTGGATTTTTTCCGGAGGGGCTTGCATGAGCTCGATGGTTCCTCGTATCGCATCGTCCATGAACATCATGGGTAATTCTGTGTCTTCCTTTAAAAAACAGGTAAAGTTTCCTTGTGCCTTTGCTTTGTAAAAAATATCTACCGCGTAATCGGTAGTTCCTCCTCCTGGCAAACTTTTATAGGAAATTAGTCCAGGATAACGAATGCTGCGAACATCCACTCCAAATTTATGATGGTAGTATTCACACCAGCGCTCGCCGGCCTGTTTGGAAATTCCGTAAACAGTTGATGGCTCCATAATGGTGTGTTGTGGCGTTTGATTGGCAGGAGTCGTTGGTCCAAAAACAGCAATCGAACTTGGCCAAAATACCTTTTTCAAATGTCCTTCTTTGGCTAAATCCAAAATCGTAAACAAGCCCTCCATGTTCAAGCGCCATGCAAAATCTGGATTCTTTTCCGCTGTTGCAGAAAGCAAAGCTGCCAACAAATAAACTTCTTCAACCTTTTCATTGATTATATGGGAGCGTACAGCATCGCGGTCGAGAATGTCCATTTTAATGTAGGGGCCATTCGATAAAATGCTTGGACATTCATCTTTAAGGTCTGCGGCTATGACATTTTCCGATCCATGAATATTGCGTAGCGCAAGTACAAGTTCAGTACCAATTTGACCGCAAGAACCGATCACGATGATTTTTGACATGATAAAAGTATTTAGACAAATTTAAGTTTTGCTTTGATTAAATATCCCTTTCTTTTCTATTTTTATTTCGTAGAAAACTGATTAAAATCATTTATTTCTGAATTAGAGCGCTTTAGTTTTGCACCTAAGTCGATCTTTTTTTGTAGAATTAGGTCATCTTTTCAAAACGATAAATTTAAAACTATGCCTTTTTATCATCAATTAGGAAAAATACCGCACAAACGCCACACTGTTTTTCGCCAAGAAAACGGAGAATTGTACCATGAGCAATTATTTGGCACCGCTGGATTTGATGGGATGTCAACCTTAATGTACCACATTCAACCGCCAACAGTTGTAAAAGAAATCTTAGGTCAAACCGACATTACACCAGAAGTTGCCATTGAGAAAAATATGCTCATGCGTAGTTTTCGTGGGTACGATTTAAAACCTGCAGAGGATTATGTGGAAAGCCGTGTACCGGTATTGGTAAATAGTGATGTCTACATTGAACTAGCAGCGCCGACAAAATCCATGAAGGATTATTTCTATAAAAATGCGGATGCGGATGAAGTTATTTTTATTCACCGCGGATCTGGTAAGTTGAGAACTCAATTAGGAAACATTGACTTTAGTTACGGTGACTACCTTGTTATTCCGCGTGGAATGATTTATCAATTTGAATTCAACGATAGCGATAACCGTTTGCTAGTCATCCAGTCCTTTCATCCCGTTTTTACGCCAAAACGTTACCGAAATTGGTTTGGACAATTGCTCGAACATTCACCTTATTGCGAGCGTGATTTACGTCGTCCTCAAGAACTAGAAACGCACAACGAGGAAGGTGATTTCTTGATTCGCATCAAAAAACAAGATGTATTATACGATTACGTCTATGCACATCATCCATTTAATGTGGTTGGCTGGGATGGATACAATTTCCCTTATGCTTTTTCGATTCATGATTTCGAACCGATCACTGGACGTGTACATTTACCTCCTCCCATTCACCAGACTTTTGAAACAAGTGCTTTTGTCATCTGTTCATTTGTTCCTCGCTTGTACGATTACCATCCTGATTCCATCCCTGCTCCATATAACCACAGCAACATCGATTCGGATGAAGTACTCTATTATGTAGATGGTGATTTTATGAGTCGAAACAACATTGAGAAAGGTCAAATTACATTACATCCTTCTGGAATTCCACACGGGCCGCACCCCGGAGCATATGAACGATCCATCGGAAAAACAGAAACGCAAGAACTTGCGGTGATGATTGATACCTTCAAACCTTTGAAATTAACAAAACGTGCGATGGAAATGGAATTACCTGAATATGTAAAGTCCTGGATTCACTAAGTCCTGAATTTTCGATAATATTGCAAAGAATTTAAAAATATGGCAGCAGAAATTAAAAATTTGAAAGATCTACAAAACGTAGAATATAGCTTAGAGAAGTTATTTGCCGATGCAGAAGACTTTTTACCTCTTTTAGGAACGGATTACGTGGAATTATATGTGGGCAACGCAAAACAATCTGCGCATTACTATAAAACCGCTTTTGGATTTCAATCGGAAGCATATGCTGGATTGGAGACCGGTTTAAAGGATCGTGTTTCCTACGTTCTCAAGCAAGATAAAATCCGATTGGTTTTAACGACACCTTTGACTTCGGATAGCCCGATAAACGAACACATTAAAAAGCATGGTGATGGTGTAAAAGTCATCGCGCTTTGGGTCGAAGATGCAACCAAAGCATTTGAGGAAACGACAAAACGTGGTGCGAAGCCTTTTATGGAGCCTACCAGAGAAGAAGATGCGAATGGATTTGTGATTCGTTCAGGAATCTATACCTACGGAGAAACGGTTCATATTTTCGTAGAGCGTAAAAATTACGATGGAATTTTCTTACCAGGATATAGAAAATGGGAATCACATTACAATCCAGAACCAACTGGACTAAAATTCATTGACCACATGGTTGGAAATGTGGATTGGCATGAAATGAATACATGGTGTGATTTCTATAAAAAAGTGATGGGATTTGCCCAAATCATTTCCTTTGACGACAATGACATTTCCACAGAGTACACCGCTTTGATGTCGAAGGTAATGTCCAATGGTAACGGAAGAATTAAATTCCCTATCAATGAACCAGCAGAAGGAAAGAAAAAATCTCAAATCGAAGAATACATTGATTTCTATGAAGGTGCAGGTGTTCAACACATTGCTGTAGCGACGAATGACATTGTCGCAACCGTTTCTGCTATGCGCGACCGCGGCGTTGAATTTTTATATGTTCCTGAAACGTACTACGATGATTTGATAGAACGAGTAGGGGACATTGAAGAAGACATAGAAGTATTAAAACAACATGGTATTTTAATCGATCGGGACGATGAAGGTTATTTACTTCAACTTTTCACCAAACCGGTTGTGGACAGACCTACCATGTTCTTTGAAATCATCCAACGAAAAGGCGCACAGTCTTTTGGTAAGGGTAACTTTAAAGCATTGTTTGAATCCATTGAAAGAGAACAAGAAAATCGAGGTACGCTCTAATCGTGTTACTTTAGACATAAAAAAAGCCCTGACAGTAGAATCGTCAGGGCTTTTTTGTTGCATTTAAATTCACCTAAAGTTGGTAAATAAGTGCGTTTATTTCGTGCTGAATGGATGTTGTGTGATCGAGGTTATACGCATTTTGCAAGCGTTCAACAAGAATGGCATGATCCGTAATTCCTTCAGCTTTGGTATCCGTCACCACTTGTTGAATCGATTTTGGCCGTGGTCCCCAAGTAAAGACTTCTTGAAAGTCTTGATCTAGGCAAATTAATTTTGGAATGGACCTACCTCCGTTCGTTAAATATTGATCCATGATGCTTAAATGCTCATCTCGAAGGATGATTTTCAAATCGATTTGCGAATTTTGAGCCGCAATTTTTCCAATAACAGGTACAATTTGTGCCGCATCGCCACACCATGCTTCGCTGATGAGTATCCACGTAAACGATTCTTTGATACGAGTAAGGCTCCCGATAAGCTCTTCCGATAAAACAGTTGTCTTTTCAATGCGCTTCATGCGCTTTGCGTTTAATTCTGTGTAATAAATAAGATCTTCACGTTGTTCTGACCCGGACGTTTTTCCTTGAGCAACTAAATCTGTAACGAAGGTTTTGTACGTTTCAAAGGAATAACTATTCTCTAAATGTTTTGGTAAAAAATCGACCTTTTTTCTCATCGGAATATGGTGTTGTTATCAAGATTGAAAGTTACAAGGAATTTCGAAAATGAAATGAAACATTTGTCAAATGAAGAAAAAATCATAAAAAAAATGAAATGAGTTTGGTGTAGCATTACCAAAATTAAATAAGATTTAATATATTTGCATCCACGTAAAACGGAGAATGTAGCTCAGTTGGTTAGAGCGCTGGTTTGTGGTACCAGAGGTCGCGGGTTCGAGACCCGTCTTTCTCCCACTTTTCAAGGCTGTAGATTTCTTCAGCCTTTTTTATTTCAGGTGATTTAGTGTCAGTTTACAAAGTTCCATAAGGGTAGATGGAAGCGTTGCACTTCTCCAAGGATGCACTGCACCAAAGACATGGTCAGCGTTTTTGATCACATGTAAATCAAGTCCATTCCATTTAGCTAAATCATAACCTTCTTCAATTGGAACAGAAGTATCCTTATCTCCGTGATATAAAGTGATCGGAATTTTCAAGTCTTTAATGGCGATTTCAATGTTCAATTCGGATGCATTTCTTTGGTAATCTTCATACAAGGAAAAATACTGTGG
>JANRBR010000028.1:9441-154548 GCA_030727405.1 Crocinitomicaceae bacterium
TGTTCAATTCGGATGCATTTCTTTGGTAATCTTCATACAAGGAAAAATACTGTGGAAGTTTTTGTTTGGTTCGTCCATTTTCAATGTAGCGGACACCTTCTTTTTTCCATTCTTCAAGAGCAAGATCTTGTGGGAAACGCGACCCAATATTCGAAATAGCTGCCCAAGTATGGATGGAACGAAGGGGGAAAGTAGTTTGTAAATTTCTTCCAGCGAGGATGACGTCTCCACCTCCTCTGGAATGTCCGATTAGGTGAATTCCTTGGATGTTCTTTACTTGTTGTATCAACCAATGGAGTGCAGATTCGATATCTTGTACCTCGTAGGAATAACAATTTTCCCCAAAGGCTTTTTCATCGGGAAAGTCGATTCCGTTTTCGATGGTGCCTCCATTATGACTCAAATTAAATTTGCAGAAACCAAATTCTCTTTCTGTGAAAAACTGCTGAACGAGGTTCCACGCTCCCCAATCCTTAAATCCCATGAATCCATGAACAAAAACAATCAGGTTTCCATTGAAATTCTCTGGTATCTCAAGATCAATCAAGCTTTGACGCCCGTTTGAACCTGTATAAATTCTATTCACCAATTTCATCATCATGCTCCCCAGGTAATTCTAAAGCCTTCACACTTTGAATCGCATTTCCAGCAATCCCTCGTATCGAAGCATGCATGTCAATGGTATTTATGATGACTTTTTCGATTTGTTTTTCTCGTTCCTTCCAAATGCGTTGCATGGATCTTTTCTCTGATTCGAGTCCATCTTTCATGGATGTAAACCCTTCAACAATGGCTTCTACTTGCATGCGGAAACTCGCGCTGGTGAGGAAATCGTACAACATATGCATTTTGTCACCTCGATTCACTTGGGATCCTTGAGCCGCATGAACTTGAATCACTGTTTCGCGAAGAACACCGGATAAGCCCTTGAATTCTTCATAGGTACAAACATAAACTCCATCTTTTAGTCCCATACGATCGAGGTCTGAAGGCATGGCTTCTGTCACGAGCACTCCAACATCAGCGCCTTTTTCGCGCATGTCGGCTTTGAATTTCGCAATCCATCCCGCTTGAAAATCTTTGGTACGTTTGCTTTCATAATATATTTTACCGCAGTTTTGCTCACTTCTCGTATGAACGATTTGAATGCAATCCCCTCCACGTGCTCCTTTTTTTATTTCTTCAATTGTATCCAAAGGAAATTGGTTTGCGAGCCATTCCTCTATGGCTAATTCTTGTACTTCACCTTGAAGTTGCATGGAGCCTTGTTCTTGCTTGCGAATCATTTCTTCCGTCAAGTTTTTTTGATCCTCCAATTTTTTCTGAAGGTCTCTGATGCGCATTTCATTGCTGTCCTCAACTAATTTTTTGATTTTCTCCTTCTCGATCTGCAGCATTTCATTCATTTTTGTTTCAGCTGCCAACTGTGCAATGGATTGTGCCTCCTCTTTTTCGCGCTTCAGTCGTTCTACTTCTGCTTTGGTTTTATTGAGTTCGCTCACTTGTGCTGACTTTTCGTTGAGTTCTTTTTGTAAGGCATCAAATTGGGCGAGTTGTTCCTCGGTAATTTTTATTTTTATTTTTTCTTCCAATTTAACGCGTTCTTCCATCATGGATTTTTCCAAACGTTCATGGAATAATTCATTTTCTCTTTTTTTCTTCTCTTCAAATGCCATTTTTTCGTCGCGGAGTTTTGCTTCTAACTCGTTCATTTTTGAACGTTCTGTGTTTAGTTGTGCTTGAAATTTTGCTTGAAGTTCTGCCTCGAGTTGATGGGAAATGATGTTCGTTACATCGATGTTTGTCCCACAATTTGGACAATTAATTTGTTCGTTCGTTGACATGGGTCTTTCTATTTTACGTAGTCTTGTTTCTGAACCAACATAAATTGGTCATTATTCAGCCGAATATAACCAAAATCATAACAAAACACATAACTCGAGCCCTTTCTTGTGGAATAAATATTGGTGTAGTAATGAAAATTAAATCCTTCTTCCGCTAAGGCCATCCCTTCAATCGTTCGTTTACCTTCAGGATTCAATTTGGCTAGTATCCGACGGTTTTTTCGAAGTATCGCGTTAATTCGTCGAACCACGATATTTGCATCTTCATTGATGCGGTTGTTAAATGAATTCCTACAGTAATCGGAGCAAAACTTTTGATCCCTTCGTCCCACTAGTTTTACGGAACATTCTTGACATTGACGTTTTTCCATGCAGTTTTTTTGAGTATAACTACTTTTTTTACACTTTCATATATTTCCCAAAAAATAAATTTAAATCCAAGTCAATCAATTACTTGCAATACTCGATGAACAGGGGCTAATGATCATTTATTGGTTGTTTCGGTTCAAAAAAACGTTACTTAATAAAAAAAAGTGCGTTAAAACAGAACCTTTTCTTCTATTTGGGAGTAAAAGACAACGCAACAAAAGAAAAAAATGAGGCAGTTAAAAATCGCAAAACAGGTTACCAACAGGGAAACCGCATCTTTAGACAAATATTTACAGGAAATCGGTCGGGTAGACTTAATTACTGCAGATGAAGAAGTCGAGTTAGCTCGACTCATTAAAGCAGGGGATCGAATGGCCCTAGAGCGCTTGACAAAAGCCAACCTACGCTTTGTGGTATCGGTATCAAAACAATACCAAAACCAAGGGTTAGCATTGCCTGATTTGATCAATGAAGGTAACTTAGGATTGATCAAAGCTGCTGAGCGTTTTGATGAAACGCGTGGATTTAAATTCATTTCCTATGCAGTTTGGTGGATTCGTCAATCCATTTTACAGGCATTAGCGGAGCAAGCGAGAATCGTACGTTTGCCTTTGAATAAAATTGGTAACATCAATAAAATCAATCGTGCTTATTCTGAATTAGAGCAAAAATTAGAACGTCCACCTTCGGCAGATGAGTTGGCTGAGTTTTTAAATGTGACTCCAGAAGAAGTGAAACAGACGCTTTCGCAAAATGGCCGTCACGTTTCTATGGATGCTCCATTAATCGAAGGGGATGAGTCTACATCAAGCATGTATGATGTTATGCAGGGCGATTCCTTGCCAAGTCCGGAAGCGAATTTGGTTCTTGAATCTTTACGAAGTGATATTCGTCGATCGCTGACTACATTAACGCCACGAGAAAGTGAAGTAATTAGTATGTTTTACGGATTGGAAGGTAAGTCCCCATTGTCTCTAGAGGAAATCGGAGATAAATTTGACCTCACACGTGAACGTGTACGTCAAATTAAGGAAAAAGCCATTCGTCGATTGAAACACACAACGAAAAATAGGGTACTAAAAAGTTATTTAGGATAATTCAAGGCGGGTCAATAACCACCTACCACCAGTAAACCACTTGTTGGCCGGCTTTGAATCACATTTAAAGGAGTTCGTAAGGACTCCTTTTTTTATGTCCTGGAATTACATCGGATCAACATCAATGACAATTTTGACCGATTTATTCTGTGGTTTAGCATAAAATTGATCGATGATTTCTCGAATTTTTTCCTTTACTTTTCTTTCAGGAGCACTGCGCTCTATTTTTAACTTGATTTCTTTCAAAAAGTAATTTTGAATGCGTTTGATGATCGGGAATTCTGGACCCAAAACACGTTCTTTGAATACTGCTTTCAATTGGTCGGCTAGTTCGATGGATGCTGCATGAACCACCTGTTCATTCGCGTGCTTTAATGTCAATTGAATCATCTTGTAAAATGGAGGATAAAAGAAGTTTTTCCGTTCGATGATTTCTTGTTCGTAGAATCCTTTGTAATCATGCTCTTGGACCAATTGGATGACCCAATGATCTGGATTCCCAGTTTGGATGATGACCTTTCCTCGTTTGTCTTTTCTTCCTGCTCTTCCTGCTACTTGAGACATCAATTGATAGGAACGTTCATACGCTCGAAAGTCTGGTCTATTTAAAAGCATGTCCGCGTCAAGGATTCCCACCATGGAAACATGATCGAAATCAAGTCCTTTTGTAATCATTTGCGTCCCAATCAGGATATCAATGCGTCGTTGTTCAAATTCTTCGATGATTTCTTCATAGGCATGTTTTGATCGAGTTGTATCTAAATCCAAGCGTTTTACCACTTTATGTGGAAACATGATGGATAATTCATCTTCGATTTTTTCCGTTCCAAATCCTAACATCTGTAGTCGATTACTTCCACATGCCGGACAACTTCCAACTGGAGCAGTTGTATAGCTGCAGTAATGACATTTGAGTAAATTGCTGTGCTTGTGGTAGGTTAGGGACACATCACAATTCGTACACTTTGGCGTCCAATTACATACCTCACATGACCATAATGGAGTGTATCCACGTCTGTTTTGAAACAACATGACTTGTTCACCTTGATTCAGGGCTAATTGCATTTCGTCCAAAATCATTGGAGTGAAATGCGATTGCATGTTCTTTAATTTTCGTTCACGTTTTAAATCGGCACACCAAATTTCTGGAAGTTTGAGTCCTTTATAGCGCTCATTTAATTCGACCAATCCAAACTTTCCTTGCTTGGCATTGTAATAGGTCTCTAAGGATGGTGTTGCCGTACCTAAAAGAACTTTAGCTTCATGTAGGGATCCTAATACGATGGCTGCATCTCTGGCGTGATAGCGAGGCGAAGGATCATATTGTTTGAACGAACTTTCATGTTCCTCGTCAACAATGATGAAACCTAAGTCTTGAAAAGGGAGAAAAACGGAACTTCTTGCTCCTAAAATGATTCGGTATTTATTTGGGTCATTTTGCAGCACGTGATTCCAGATTTCAACCCGCTCATTTTGATTGAATTTGGAATGATAGACACCTACTTGTTCGCCAAAATAGGCTGAAAGTCGTTGGATAAGTTGTGTAGTAAGGGCAATTTCTGGCAATAAAAAGAGCACCTGTTTCCCAAGGTCAAGATAAGTTTGAATCAATTGAACATAAATTTCTGTTTTACCAGAACCTGTTACCCCATGAAGCAATGTTACATGCTTATCTTCAAAACTAGTTTCTATCTCGGTTAATGCGATTTGTTGTGCATCGGTTAGTGGTTTGAATCCATTCAATTCGTGACGATCTCCGGTTAAGCGATCGATTTGAAACCGTTCTAAAACAAAGAATCCTCTTTTTTCAAGGGTGCTAATCGCGGAAGCGCTGACTTGGTTGTCTAAAAGGACTTTTTTTGGTATCGGAAGGTGCATGCCTCCTTGATCCATCGCTACTCTTATAAATTGAAGAACGGCATCCACTTGTTTTTGAGCGCGCGATCCAGCTTCTAATTCTTGAATAAATTCATTTAGTACTGTTTCTGCCAAATAGGGTTCATTGATGGAGATGCACAATACTGTTTTGGGGACGTATCGGTCATTGATTTCTTCACTCGAAGATACAATCCGGCGCTCAATCAAGGATTTGATCAATGGTTGGATTGTCTTGATTCCAAGGATGTCTGAAAGTTCTTTTAAGCTAAGTTGCTCCTTCATTTCCAATGCTTCAACAAGCGATTTTTCACGGTCTTGAATCAAATCGATGGACGTATCAAATTCAGGATGCAAACGAATTTTCGTTTCACTCGCTAGTTTGAAATTAGCAGGGAGGGCAGCATTCATGACGTCTCCAATAGGTGCCATGTAATAAGAGGAAATCCATTCCCAAAATTGCAGTTGTTTTGGTGTAATGATTGCTTGATCATCCAATAAATGAAGGATGTATTTCGCCTGATAAACAGCCGGGATTTCTTCGTGAATGCGCGTAACGATTCCCGTTAGTAATTTGTTTTTTCCAAACGGAACAATGACGCGAAGACCTGCTTTAACGTGGTCGTTTAAATCAAATGGAATGCGGTAAGTGAAAACCTGATGTATGGGAACAGGTAGAAGGACATCCGCAAAATAGGTTACTCTTTCACTCACAAGTGTAAAGATACGAACTCCAATAAGTTTACCCTAAAAAATTATTGACAAGCGTAGGATTCTTCTTGTCCGACAACATTGTCACCAGGGTGGTTCGAGCAAAACAGGTAAGTTCCCGTGATTGGACCTTGACACAATTCCCGTGTACTTTTCTTATCGATTGCGCGGATATATGCTTGTTGCGGGGAGGTGTAGAACGGTTTGTAAATTTTCAATGTTTGTCTTGATGAAAAAATACCGACAACCCGTTTGTTATTTGTAACAGAAAGATTGGTGTAACTTGGTTTACTTTGCGCCAAGCTAGAACTTGGTTTATTCACCGTCATGTAGTTGTAAAGTTCTTCAGCACCGCCAGTGATGGTGATGTAAATGCCTTTAAGTGTGCGTTTTTCTATCAAGTTATTTGAAGTAACTTTTTGTTTAATCATTTCATAAAAAGTTCTTCCGTTCATGGAAAATGTTTTCGAAGAATTCGGTAAAACATCTGATTCACCAATCGGCCAATTGACTAATTTTGTGATCGGAACACCTGCAATGAATTCATTGATGGCGATGTCTAATTGTCCATGCACAACATAGGCATTTCCTGTATTTGAAACAGCCAACCCTGTAGAGATGTATTCGCCAGGATTGCTAGCAAATTTAAAGGTGTAATTTTGAGAAACGGCATTGCTTGTGATGCCGTGCACCAATTCGGTTTCGCCATTCACTTCAAATTCTCCATTATTGATGATGGCTTTAAAACGATAAGTAGCTGTTGGTTTTAGCGAAGACATCAATGGATTCGAAGAAGTTTGAATGGCTTCATTTGTTCCGGTTGCTAAGGTTTTAAAGTAAAATACTTTTTGTTCTGGACCATAAAAATAACCATTCGTGTCTTTGTCCTGAATCATGGTATCAACTAATTGCCATGTTCTAGTTACAGATCCATTTACTACTTCACTAACCGTTGCATCTACTTGATCAAAGTAACTTGAATCTGGAATTTGAGCAATATCTAAGGCATTCCCAGGTCCAATAAACGCACGCGTGATTTTAATGTAATGCAAGGAATCAGCATGATTCAGCAATCCATAAACAACTGCTGTTTCTTTGAAGTCACCTGTAAGTTGCACATCCTCAGAACAACTTTGAAGAAAAAGTGCAGCGAGCAAAAAAATCGAAAACAAGCGTTTCATCATGCGAAATAGTTTGAATCAAAAATAAGGGATATTAACGAATTCCTTGAGGATTTATTCCCATTTCTGGAGCTGCAGCTTTTTCAATGCTGATTAATTCAACTTCAAAAATAAGTGGAGAGTAAGGTTTAATGATGGTATTTGGTGGAGGATTGCCACCATAAGCCAATTCCTGAGGAATGTAAAACTTGAATTTTGATCCTGGATTCATAAGCTGAATTCCTTCTGTCCATCCTGGAATCACTTGATTAAGCACAAATGTCACAGGTTCTCTTCCGATGGAACCATCAAAGATGCCACCTTCAGGAACAGTTCCTTGGTAATGAACTTTCACTGTAGATTCAGCGGTCGGTTTTTCACCTTTACCCGTTTTGATTACTTCATACTGCAAGCCACTCGCCGTTGTGATGATGCCTTTCTTCGTTTTATTCATTGCCAAAAATTGTTCTCCAGTAGATTTGAATTGCTCTGTTATTTTAGCATATTTTTTATTCATCTCCACTTCAAATGAAGCCATGATTTTTTTGCGGTCTTCGTTTTTCAGCACCTCTATATCTTGTTTCTTTAAGCCATCTGAAAATCCTCTTTGAACCATTTCAATGTCAATAAGGCTCATGGCATCTAAGTCATTAAAGTAACCTTCAAAACGTAGGCGGTTAATTTTACCTACGGCTAAAGAACTTTCTACGTTGTATTTCTCATTGAATTCTTTTCCGGTTTGACCAATGCATTTGGTTACTGTTTTTGAAAGTCCTTCAAAATCACTGTCCTTTACTTTTTGATTAAATCCTTCAATTAATTTTTCTTTATCCATTTTATTAAATGGCGCTTCAGTAATGAAGGGTTTAGCAATTTCAACACCAAGTACATAAGAATACTTTTGTTTAGCTGTTTTTAATTCAACTTTCTCTTCTCCACCACAAGCTTGTAGCATTAGGAAAAGGGCAATAAATAGAGAATAACGGATCATTAGTTAATGTTTAATAGTTCAACTTCAAAGATTAGGGCACTAAATGGTTGGATGGGTCCACCTGGATGTGGATTTGCTCCATAGGATAATTCTTGGGGAATGTACAAGCGAAACTTCGCGCCAACGGACATTAATTGTAAGGCTTCTGTCCATCCTGGTATTACTTGGTGCACGCCAAATGTTGCAGGAGTACCACGCAAAACGGAACTATCAAATACGGTCCCGTCGATTAAGGTCCCGTGGTAATGAACAGTTACATTGTCTGTTGCTCCTGGTTGGGCTCCATCACCCGCAGTTAAAATTTCGTATTGCAATCCAGAAAAGGTTTGATGAACCCCTTCTTTTTTAGCGTTTTCAGCTAAAAATGCTTCACCTTGCGTTTTATTTTCGCTAAATGCCGCATTTTTTTTCTCGTCTAAATATTGTTGAATGAAAATATTTGCTTCATCGGGTGTTAACGCAGTCGCTTCATCCTTGAAAACCGCTTGAATGGCTTTCATCATCAAGTCAACATTGATGTGTTCTAACTGTTGATTCTTCAAACTTTCACCAATGCTCATTCCAACACCGTAGCTTGCTTTTTCTTCTAAAGATTGCATTTCAATTTTTTAAGATTACGAAGATAAGAAAAATGTGGTGGAGATCTTTGAAAAAAACATACGAATCCATGAATAATTGTAACATCGTTCAAAAACGCTCGTTCAAGGGTCTATGCAAAATTCCTTTCACTTTGATTACGAGCTTTATTCTACTTGGGAAAACCTGGCAGAATCCGACCTGCAATTGGTTGACTTGGCTTACCAAGCCATGGATTTAGCGTATGCTCCTTACAGCGAATTCAAAGTGGGTGCTGCTGTTCGATTACTGAATGGACATACGTTGAAAGGGAACAATCAAGAAAACATTGCTTATCCGTCTGGACTTTGTGCCGAGCGTGTGGTGCTTTTTTACGCTGGCGCGAATTATCCGAATGAATCGATCGAATCCATTTGCATTGTTGCTAAAGGGGACTTGATGCCGAGTGAATTTTTGTTATCTCCATGTGGTTCTTGTCGTCAAGTCATGTTGGAAACAGAAAACCGACAAGAGAATAAAATCAGGGTAATCATAGTGAACCAGGACAAGCGAACCATGATACTTCATTCCGTGAAAGATTTGCTTCCATTTGGATTTGGGAAGTAGTAATCGCTTAAATCTTGAAGGTAGATCCTCGGGATTAGATCCCTATTTATGACGAAACCAACAATCTTGACGTTCGTTTTCGTAGCCTTTAAAGACTGTATTCACCGGAGCACCGTGCTTTAGGTTTTCGTTAAATCGCGTTCGAATGACGTAATTAAATGCGCCCATGTCACCAGTAAAAGCTGTTTTATTCTCGCGGTTTCCTCGTTCATGTACATCGCATAACTGTTGAATGAATTCAAAGAATAGGGGAGCATTGGCACCAATTATTCCGCAATTTAGCAGGGTTTCCCCTCCGAAAGACTTTTCATAAGCGGCAAAGTCCGGAAGGTTGTTGCGCAGGTGCGTGGAATGGTCGTTCATCCATTCGTTATCAAGAATTTTGGGTTCGTTACCGGAAAAGATCGACTGCGGATTCTCCGTAAAAAATGCTTCGGTAAATGGATTTTTAGCGAGGGTAACATCGGAGATGTCTGTCACAAAAATATTTTTGACATCATGCAGGTGTTGCTGCAGAAAATCACGGTAAACGAAATACCGAAACACGTTCGGATTGAATGCTGGATTGTAATCGACGCGGATAAAAGAAATATAGTCATTTTCATATTTCCGACAGGTTTCTATGCTGAAATTGTTGTGAAAGATGATTCCGTGTAGCTTTTTGTCCGCAATGGATTCCGCCCAAGCACGCACCAATTCATAGGAGTCAGCGCATAGCGTTTCATTCCGGTTCACATCATAGACGCCGGTAATGTGGCAGGCCATAATGAGGTTCCCGTTCGATGGAAAATTTGGGGTATCTGAAAAGGACATCAATTAACAATTGACAAGGTTCGCTTTTTTGATCGTAGAGCAAATGCTATTGGGCATGTTTCGATGATAAATGTAGGTTCTCAAGTCGACTTTTTTCACGCGAAATTGATCTCCAGCCTTTTCATAAAAATCGGCATCCGCGGCGAATCCATTCTTGAAATCGATGCTTGTAAATACTTTTTTTGCACCGAACAAGGTTCCGAACAAGATGACTTCGTCTAAATGAATGAGTTTAGTTTGGTCGTTTTTATCGGGTACGTAGTAATCGTCCATGCTGTCAACGATTGTTTCCGTGGTAGAGCAAATCAAATCCACGTTTTCGACTTCTTTCAAGCACTCCGTTAAATGGTTCGGTTTGTATTGATCGTCACTATCCAAGATGGTAATGTAGTCGCCCATGCTGTAAAGTACGCCGCGGTTGATGGACGCAGATTGTCCACGATTGCTGTGACGGATGTAAATTATTTTATCCTCGTGTTGCTCCACGTATTGCATTAAGGCCTCACGGTTATTTTTGGTACTGCCATCATCGATGATGAGCAACTCGAAATCTTGAAAATCCTGATTTAAAACGGAATCAATGGCTCTTTTGATGTAAGCGAAATCAGTATTAAAAACAGCCATTAGAACGGATATCTTTACGGGTCTCAACATAAGTAATTAGTCTAGTGGTTGCGACGCAAAGATAGGTAAATGTTTGGTTCGATGTTCGGTTTCCGGTTTCCGTTCGCTCTCGCTCTGATTCTCGCTCTGTTACTCTCCGCCAAGGCGGACTATTTCTCATAAATCAACTGACACACCTTGTCCATCGCTTTAAATAGCGCGACATCAAATTTCGGGGATGTGGTCAATTTGGTCATGGATGAAACGGCATCGAAGAGTAGTTCGTTTTCACGTTGAGGAATCCGTTCGATGAAGGTAATTTCCTTGCTTCCTTTCTGTGATTCCGAGACAATGACTTCGTTGGTGGTCAAATCGATGGCAAATAATAGGGTCTTTTTCATTTTGTGCGAGCTTTTTGGATCTTAGTGAAGGTAGCAGCGTCCACTGGAATTCGTTGTTTTGTTCTTGCATCGGAAACCTTTTTGAGTGGTTCCGGTACATTGACGTGCTGTAGTAGTTGGTTGCTTCGTAGAGCCTCCATCACAGCAATTGGTTCCAACTGTTCTATCGTGTATTTTGCAAGTGCAGCTGTTCGATTTACTGCGGTTACAGGACATGCACAGCAATTGAATGTTTGACGCTTCACTGCTTCCGCCACACGAAAAAGGAGTGATGTGATCGTATTCCAGATTGGATGAACTCCCGCAACAATTACAGGTTCCGCCATCTCGGGTGAAGACGATTTGTTTCGTCGTTTCTGAAATATAGCGACTCTGTGAAAAGCCGGAAATGCTGATGAATAGGAGTGCGAGGAATACGCAAATTTTCTTCGGGGTTTTCATTTTTTAATAATAACTAATTGTTCGTTCCACAATATAGTATTTTCCATCATCATCAATGTACATTTTGATCCAATTTCCTGTGGAATCATATTCATAGGAGTTTCGCTCAATCCCCGTAATTACGCCATCACCATCTTTTTCGATGACCTCGATTTCATTCCCATTTTCATAGGTGTAATCAATGGATCCATCGGGTTCCCCTTCTTCGTAGTCCAACCAGTGTTCCAATGTTTTCTGTTTATTTACATATTGAAAGGTTGTTATTTCAGCCATTCCTTCCTCATTGCCAGAGCATTCATGCTTCACTAACTGATTATTGCTGTCGTATTCGAAGACCTCCATTTCGGAGTAAGGTCCTTTTATGTATTCAATTTTAACTAGGTTGTTAAATGAGTCATAAGAAAATGTTTCTATTGAAATGAGTTGATTGGATAGGTATTCCTTTTTTTTAACTAGTGTGTTTTTATCGTTGTAATAGTACTTAAAGTCTGACTCTATGTGTTTATCGCGAATGATTTCCTTTGAAGAACAGATGTTATTCAGGGAGTCGTATGTAAAATAGTACTCAAGGTTTTCGTTTTTTATGTCATACACTACTCTGTTTTTGTCATCCAACTTTATGGAATAAGTAACGGAAGTCGTCCCGTTTTTAATGACCTTGGTTAATTCAAGAAAGCCAAATGTATTGAAATATAATTCTTCATCATGTTCCCAGGTATATTGCCAACCTTTGGTAGTTTTTACGAATTTGTTATTTACTTTTTCAGCAAGAAAGGAAGTTGTATGGATCTTTTTCACCTTTCCTTTTAGATTCCAACTTTCCAGATTATCAAAAGAAAGCGTAGGAATTTGTCCAAAAGCACCAAGGTAACAAAGGCTAAAAAGAAAGATCAAGGATCCTTTATTCATTTAGTTGATTTCAAAAAGCTTCGATAAAATTACACGATTCATTTGAAAAAGCAAGGTTTTGATTGTGGGGACAAACTATTGTATCCCCATGGTTTTCATCTGCGTTTTTCTTTTGTCAATCAATAAAAGTTTATCTATGGAAAAAAATTGAATTTTATACAGTAAAATCAGAGTAATCCTACCAAAATTTAAAAACAGGACTTCTCAATTCTTTTCCCTATGAAATGTTATCAACAATTGAGGTAAATCGCTTGAAAGCAAGTATCTTTGTAAGCTAAAAAATTACCTCATGAATAGTTGGTTTACCGTTAAAGTAAAATATACAAAACAATTAGAAAACGGTTCGTTTAAACGTGTTTCCGAACCTTATTTATTAGCTGCCATGACCTTTACGGATGCAGAGGCGCGGATCTATGAGGAATTAGGTACGACCATTCGTGGTGAGTTCCAAGTAACAGGAATTGCACGAACGGATTTACATGATATTTTTCAATACGATGATACCGAAACATGGTTCAAATGTAAAGTGACTTACGACCGCATGGACGAAGAAGGGGAGAAGGCGAAAACGGTTTCTCAAAACTTTTTGGTTTCTGCATCAAACGTCAAAGAAGCTTACGAACGAACAGTGGAAAGTTTGTCGACTATGATGATTGACTTCAATATTGCTTCCATCGTTTCTTCTCCGATCGTAGAGATTTTCCCTTATCGTGAGGAAGATGTTCAGAGTCCAGCTATGAAAAAGATTGCTGTTGAAGACGACATCGAAGAACGCTCTCCTGTTCGCGCCGTATTTTCTGCCTCTGGATCTGATTTCGATGATACCGAAGAGGAAGTGTTTGCCTCTGATGATGCGGAAGAAACAGCAGATGAAGCGAGTGAAATGGAGGACACTTATTCCAACGAGGATTCCGAATGAGTGAATGGTTGAAAAAATACCGTGAAAATCATGCGGATTTTGACAAAGGCGAATCTTTGACAGATCTTGGCACCAATCCTTTTGCGGCCTTTTCACGCTGGTTCGATGAAGCGGTGCAAAACGG
Source organism: Crocinitomicaceae bacterium (assembly GCA_030727405.1). GTDB lineage: Bacteria > Bacteroidota > Bacteroidia > Flavobacteriales_D > Crocinitomicaceae > UBA952. The sequence continues at coordinate 22,881 of JANRBR010000028.1, forward strand.
AGAAGTCGAAGCGAATGCGTTCGTGTTAAGCACCTCGTCTTCTGATGAAGGAGTGAGCTCGCGCATCGTTTATTTGAAAGAAATGAAGGATGAACGGTTTGTCTTTTATACGAATTACTTGAGTCAAAAAGGCCGACAAATGGCGGCGCATCCACATGTTTCTATGTTGTTTTTTTGGCCTGGATTACAGCGTCAATTGCGCATCGAAGGCACCGTAGAAAAAGTTTCAGAGGAAGTAAGCGACGCATATTTTGCTTCGCGTCCAAGGGAAAGTCAACTTGGTGCTTGGGCTTCCCAACAATCGAGCGAATTGGCACAGAGCGAAGACTTAATCAATGCATTCGAGAAATACGACCGTCAATTTCCAAACGATGTCCCGCGTCCACCACACTGGGGAGGATATGCGATTCAAGCAACGAGCATCGAATTTTGGCAGGGACGTCCATCTCGCTTGCACGACCGTGTGGTGTTTCAATTCCAGGAAAATACATGGAAACAAATCCGTAAAAATCCATAATGCGAAAATTTCAACCCACGTGTCACGTTTTGTCGAATGGAATCCGAGTTGTTCACTTGCAGGTTCCAAATCAAGTGGCGCATTTAGGTTTTTTCTTTTCGGCTGGATCAAGGTACGAACAAGCGCACGAAGTTGGATTGGCACATTTCCTTGAACATTGTTTGTTTAAAGGAACGAAGACACGAAATGCCTTGCACATCCTCTCACGTATTGATGCGGTTGGAGGGGAGTTAAATGCTTACACGGCAAAAGAAGAACTGTGCTTGCATGCTTCTTTTTCCAAAGAACACACGAAAAGAGCCTTGGAGTTGTTAGCGGACATTTCCATTAACTCCACTTTTCCTGAAAAAGAAATTGAAAAAGAAAAGGAAGTGATTTTAGATGAAATCAATTCTTATTTAGATAGTCCTAGCGACAAAATATTCGATGATTTCGAAGAACATTTGTTCAAAAATCATCCACTTGGAAACAATATTTTGGGAACGAAAGAAAGCGTTTCAAGTTTTACACAAGTGGATTTACAACGATACGTCAAGGCTTATTTTACCGCCGATAACATGGTGGTATCATACGTCGGAAACATGCCTTTCAAGAAGTTGGAGCCTCTGATGGAAGCGACTTTGAGTCACATGCCTTTAACGGCACCACGCACGGATTTCTTGTCCTTTACTTCCTATTCGCCCTTTCAAATCAACGTGAAAGAAGCGAATTATCAGGCGCATGCGGTACTAGGTGGAATTGCGCCGAGTTACAAAGATGATGACCGCATGGCGATGTCCTTGCTGATTAACATTCTTGGCGGACCCGCACTGAATTCCAAATTGAATTTATCGGTACGTGAGAAATACGGTTTGGCGTACACAGTGGAAGCGAGTTATTCCTCCTTCGTGGATTCGGGATTCTGGCAAATCTATTTCGGTTGCGAGGATAAAAACATTAACCGAACCATGGATTTAATTCACAAGGAATTACTCAAGTTTAGATCCAAGGAATTGAGTTCCTTGCAGTTGGCGCGCGCAAAGCAACAGTTCAAAGGTCAAATGGCCTTGGGGATGGATGTCAATGCCGGACTCATGCAAGGATTAGGAAAAAGCATGTTGGCGTTTAATCAAATCGATACGATTCAAGAAATTCATCAAGGAATTGATAAAATTACGGGAGCAGATCTCTTGCGTTTAACCAATGAATACATGCCAAAGGATGCGATTTCGTCTTTGATTTTCGGAGTAGAACAGGATTAACGTCCGCCAAAAATCGAACTTCCCACACGAATCATGGTACTTCCTTCTTCGATGGCGATTTGATAATCTCCGGACATCCCCATCGATATTTCCTTGAAATAATTGTTATTCTTGAAGTTGCTTGCTTTCAATTGATCAAAAATAGCTTTTAATGATTGAAATTCATGGTGAACTTGCTGTTCGTCGTCAACAAACGAAGCCATGCCCATCACGCCAACCACGCGAATGTTTTGACACGTTTGAAAAGCATCACTTTCGATTAATTCCTGCGCTTCATCCAGTGAAAGTCCAAACTTAGTTTCTTCTTGTGCGATGTGGAATTGCAAAAGAACGTCAATGATTCGCTCGTTTTTTTCAGCTTGTTTATTGATTTCCATCAAGAGTTTGAGGCTGTCTACTGCATGAATTAAATGAACAAAAGAAGCGATGTACTTGACTTTATTGGTTTGTAAGTGTCCGATGAGGTGCCAGTGAATGTCTTTCGGAAGAACTTCGGCTTTATCAACCAACTCTTGTACTTTGTTTTCACCAAATGCACGTTGTCCAGCATCATATGCTTCCTGTAAATCGCTGACAGGTTTTGTTTTGGAAACAGCGATTAATGCGACTGTTTCGGGAAGCGTGGCTTTGATTTCATTTATTCGTTCAGCAATCATGTGTGCAATTGATAAATGGTGAGTCCACTGCGGAGTTTTGGTTCTACCCACGTTGATTTTGGGGGCATGTTCATTCCGGCATCCGCTACTTCTTTGACTTGGTCAATGGTTGCGGGGTGAAGGATAAATCCAACTTCAAACTTTCCAGAGTTGATTTTATCTTCAATGGAAGACAATGATTCATTTCCAGGCACGAACTCTACTTGATTACTCGTTTTTAAATCGATGATTCCCAGCAAAGGTTTCAGGATTAAATCACTGAGGATAAAAGAGTCCAATTGTTCAACCGGGTTTGATTCATGTATAAAGGATTGCTTTGGTTCAAAGACGTACCATTCCTTTCCCATGCAAATTGTAAATTGATGTTCCTTTGTTGGTTCACAAGCTGCAGGAATCTCCTTCATGCTTCCAAGTTCGCTCATTGCTGCTATGAAACTAGCTTTCGTATAACCATTTAGACTTTTTAAAAGGCGATGAAAAGCCAAAATTTTCACTTGATCTTTTGCCACGATAAAACTCAAAAAATAACCAGTTTCAGGACATATATTTCCTTCCTTGGCTTTTAATTCAGCATAACGTACAGAGGATGCAGAACGGTGGTGTCCATCTGCAATGTACAAGGCGTCAACCTCTTTAAACAGTTCTTGGCATTTTAAAGTTTGATCTTTTGAAAGGACCCAAAGTTCGTGTTTGATTCGATCTGTGGTTGTAAACTCATATTCTGGACATTCCGTGCTGACTTTTTCAATCAAATCGTTCAAACCGGATTGAGGATCGTAAGTCATTAAAACTGGTTCTGCATTGAATCCAACTTGATCCAAGTAATTCGTGAAGACTTCCTCTCGCAGTGTTATGGTTTGTTCGTGCTTTTTGATGTCATTATCCATGTACTCTTTTACACTGGCACCACCAATCACTCCGATGACAGAAAAGCCATCCGTTGACTGACGATAAATGTATAGTCGATCATCCGTTTCTTGTACTAAAATACCTTCCTTTAGGAAGTGGTCAAATTGACTTTTAACCAAAGAAAATCGTTCTTTTGAGTTCGGTTTTGTCTTGATCGAGGTACTAAATTCTGGATTGATGATGTGTAGAAATGTAAACGGGTTATCTTCCAATTTTGCTTTCAGCACATTCTTTTTGTACGAATAATAAGGTCTTGTCGCAACCAAGTGCACTTTGTCACGAACTGGACGAATGGCTTTAAAGGCAGCAATGTTAGACATGGAACGATTAAAATTTATAATTCAAACCGAAACTAGGTAAAATAGGGAATTGATAGATTTGTTTCCCCGTAACACGGTTTACATAGAAGATGTTATTTCTGTTATAAACGTTGGTAACGCTAGCAATCATTTCTAATACATTCTTGTTTTTGAACGTGAAATGTTTTTTAAAGGTAATGTCTAAACGGTGGTAATAAGGCAATCGTTGAGAATTAAATGTGCCAAGCATCATGGTGATGTATGATGGATTATTGGTAACGTAATTGGACGTGACACCATTCGCGAATGTTTCTGCTTGATAATTCCCCGCATTCGGAGTAAATGGCAATCCTGAGCCAAGGTTCCAACGAATATTAAATTCCATGTCTTTCTTTTTCCCCATCACATAGGAACCGACTAAATTTAAATTGTGGCGGCGATCAAACACAGGTGCATAGGTGTTGAATCCATCCCATCGGTTGTTTTTTCCGAAGGAATAAACGGCCCAGAAGAAAATGCGGTCTTTTGTGTATTTTGCCAAAACATCGACACCATAAGATTGTCCGGATTCAATGATGAAATCTTTTTTAAATACGTCATCAATTAATTCGAACTGTGCAACGTCATTGTAAAGTTTATTCTGATTGATGTTGCTTAATTGGTTGAAATATTTGTAGTAACCTTCTACGTTAAAGGACCACAATTTACCCAAATCGTATTCAAAACCGAGAATGGCATGCCAAGCGTATTGCAAACCATTTTTCGTGTTTTTAATGTTTTGGAATTGTGTCACAAATTCTTCTTGAACATTTGTTGGTGCGGAAAGTAGTCCATTAAACAAATTGATCACATCCTTATCCGATGAAGCAGACGTAAAGTTTTGAGAAAAGCGTCCACCAGAGAATTTGAATCGAAGGTTTTCGCTTGCATTGTATTTTAATCCAAGTCTTGGCTCTGGTGAAATGGTGTTTAAAGACGCGTAAACTTGCACACGTAATCCAGGTTGAATGACCCATCGTCTTCCCACGTGTCGATAATTAAAGTAACTTCCGATTTCTGTAGTGAAATTAATCGCTTCAATTTTTCGTTTGGCCTCATTATAGGTGACAAACTCAGTGTTAAAACCATTGATGTTAAATCCATAGCTTAATTCACTTTCATTTTTAAGAAAGTAACTAAAGTCAAATCCTAAATCGAAACCACCAATTTTTGAATACCTTGGTTCTTGTGCCGTTTCAGCAAAAGTAGTTTGGTAGTTGCTTCCATTCACGTGACCACGCACAAACAATGGAGAACCTGAAGGTACCATTAAAAAGTTTACGCCACCTCCCGATGCATCCCAACGTAAATTGGCAACATCGTAATTAACAGAATCTTGGTTGTGGAAACCAAAAGCACTCACCTTTGAACCTCCATCTGCGTTGAAGGTCACTTTTCCGTATAAATCCGTAAAATTGAATGGAAGACCATTTCCATCGTTCACTTTTGGATACAATGTTTTAGATGTATAATCCAATAAGCTGTGCTTCGCGGAAAACACATAGGATCCAGCTGCCGCCTTTTCTTGGGATGCTTTTCCAATGGGTCCTTCTAACACCATTTTCGCTAAGAATGGTGATGCAGAAATGCGTCCACCAAATTCTTTTCTGTTTCCATCACGGTAGGTAATGTCCATCACAGAAGAAACCCTTCCACCATACTTGGACTCAAAACCACCAGTGTAAACGTCTACATTTTTCACCAATTCCGTTTCAAATATGGAAAAGAAACCGATGGAGTGAAATGGATTGTAGATGGTCATCCCATCGAGCAACACTTTGTTTTGAATAGGTGTTCCACCTCGTACATATAACTGACCTCCTTGATCTCCTGTAGTTATGACACCTGGTGTTACACTGATTGCTCCAATAATGTCGTTTTCTCCACCATGCACGGGGATTCGTTCTAATCCTTCTTTGTTGTATTTCAGTGTTCCAATAAGGACTTCATTTTTCTTTTCTTTCTTACCCAAATCAACAACAACCTCTTTAACTTCCTGAGTGCTACGAATCAACTTGAATTGGACATCGTATATTTTTTGTTTTTCTGTAATTTCTACATTGACAAATGATTTTTTAAATCCGCCGGCTTCGACTTTCAGAATATAAGCTCCTTTTGATAATTTGGGAATCAAGAATCCACCATTTAAATTAGTGTAGGCTCCTGCAATTACAGAGCTATCCTGTTTCAGTAATTTAATTTTGATGTCGCTAATAGGTTCCATATTCCCATCGTCATATACGAATCCACGAATTGAATAGTCTTGTGCATTTAGGTTGAAACCAACAAAAATGATAAAAAGGAAAAACAAATTTTTAAGCATGCGTTCTAATAAGAGTTCCCGAATTTAATGAATTGTTTGCAACAATGATTCAATGTTTGGAAGTATTCCTTACGGAACGATGATTTTGTCTGTTCGCACAAACCCTGATTGTTCAAATTGAAGCAAATAAATACCGGGTGAAAATGGACTTAGATCCATGATGCGTTCTTTTTCAATCCAGCTAGATTCGAGCAATGTTGTACCGTTTAAGGACAAAAGTGTTGCTTTTATGATCCCTAAAGAATTGTTTTTAATGGAAATAAAGTCAATGGCAGGATTAGGGTGAACAGTGATGAATTTGATGAGTGGATTATTCAATTCTAATAAAGTTAAATTTGGACTAACTCCACAACCAAAAGGGAAAGTAACTTCGACGTAATACACACCTCCAGTATTTTGTCCCATGTTGTATTCATTCGAAGTAGCACCTGAAATGGGCTGTCCGTTTAAAAACCATTGGTAAGAAGTTCCGATGGTGCTTGTTCCCAAGATCGACCCGTTTTGAGTTACATCAATCGTTGGGTTATTTGGACAAGTGGTTTGTCCAATGATTCCTTGTGTATTCGTGAGGTTGAATTCAAACGTTTCATAGGATGAGCAAATGTCTTTTAACATATAATCCAACCAAGGATCCAACACCGCAAAGGTTGCCATTTGTTGTTGCAAACGGGTGATGGAAATTCCCGAAGAGGAAGTACTTTCGCCAAAATCACAATTGAAATTTGTGTTGGCAAAATAACAATGTGCACCATCGGTAATGGAAACAAATGATTTACATGCAGCGTTGACGCCGTTAAACATTGGTATGTGATGTTGGGATGGGGGAGTGACTCCATCTGAGCTTCCAGAAAAAACAATGCTTGGAACTTCTACATTGGGTGCAACAGCAATCGAAGATGGATTTGTTTCTGCCGGCGCAAGTCCAATTAGGGTATTAATGTTCATATTATTACTTGCTGCTAAAAAGGAAGCTCCACCGCCCATGGAATGACCCATGAGTCCAACTTTTGGATAGACATGGTTCATGAAAAGTACATTGCTTGATGGTAGCTCCAGCATTTTTTGTGCGACTAATTTGAGGTCTAATCCAAAATCAGCGTGGTTGGGGGATGGAAATAGACTGCCTTCTGTCCGAACGAAAGCCATGATGAAACCACGCGGAACATAGTGTTCCCAAATATTGGAATAGGCGTCCCAATTCATCGCGAACCCATGTCCAAAAACGATGATGGGGAATTCACCTGTGGCAAGAGGTGTTGCAGTTCCTGTGGACGTTGCAGGATAATATATTTCTGTTTGTATTTGCCTACCTATTCCACCACCTGAACCAAATCCACCAGTGCGTGAAGGATCGTTAAAGGTAATTGTAGTATGACCTACAGAAAATTGAGCTAGTGATGAAAAAGAAACAACAAGGAATAACAAGAGGTAATTTTTCATCGCAAAACGTTTTAAGTTAACGAACAAACAATTTTGGGGCATACAATGGTTCAATCTTCACTTAGAACGATGATGTAATCATTCTCATCGAAAATAATCTTTTGATCTTTTTTCGGATTGATTCTAATTCCAAAATTTTCTTCGACTGAATGTTCTTGCTTCATTTTCCGATAACCAAATGCCGTATCGCCATATTCCAATGCATTGGCTAGGACCTCATTGAAATCCGTTTCTTTACCAATCTCAATGTATTGATGTGCAGGTTTTAAATAGATTTCTGAGCCCTCAGAAGTAAGAAGTACATCAAATACTTTCTTAAGGTGCACGTTTTCACTCAATTGACTTAAGAGTAAACTAATCAAGTTTTCACCGATGATAAAATCATTTGCTTTCGCAACAACGCCAAGTACACGGTTTTTGATATCGAGCATTTCCGTTACGATATTGTAGCTTTTACCACTTTTTTCACCCATGTTGCGAAGGTGAAGCAAGCAGATCAAGGTTTTCGCATCGTTTTCTTGAACATCAAGATCTTTTGAACTCAAAACGATGATGTTATTAAAATGGTCAGGATTAATTTTTTCTAAAGTATCAAGTCGATTGATGGCGCCGTTTTCAGAAGCAAGTATGATGTGATTCACACCCTTTTGTAATTCGCTAATATCGAATATTTCGGAATCTGAAAATTCAGAAACAATAAGTATTTCAGATCCTGGAGCAACATAATTATTTAACTCACGAATGATTTTATGACCATTGTTATTCCAGCCAAGAATAAGTGTTTTTTGAGCTTTCCCTTCGCTTTGCTCCAATTTTTCTATCAATGTAGATGCTTTGTTGATTTGACTAGAGGCATTCGGGATGATGGTGTCGTCATCTTCAGAAATGGCAATAATTTCATCATTTTCTTGAATGATATGGTCTCCCGGAGGATTAATCAAAACAGTTCCATCACTGGTAAACAATCCAATCACTGCCGATGTGTTGTACGTAAATAAAGCATCTCTGTAGGATTTACCAATTAAAAGCCCCTCTCTTTTAAAATAGATTTCATCACCATCGAAACACAAAAGTTCGCTATACACGATACTCAATCCAGTTTGTAAGGAAGTTTGTGCAGCCACCCGTGAAATAATATCCGTTGAGAGAATGTAGATAGCTTCATTATTTCCAACTAATTCTGCCGCTTCCATGTTTTCTTCATCCTTTATTTCAGCGATGATATTATATGATTCACTTTTACGATGCGGTGATTTGGTTAGTCCCAAAACTGTTTTGATCACATGCATGTCCGACATGGAATTCTCGGCAGAAAGAACAATGATGGATTTCGCACCATTCGGATTCACAATTTCCACATCATTCAAATCCAATGGATTACCCATTCGAACAACAATTTTTAAATTCTTTAAATCATCTACCTTCGATTGAATTTCTTCTTCGGCCTCCACTTTGTCCTTTTCCGATAAGATGACTACACTTGGTTTTTTTTGATTTTCATTGGCAATGGCTAATTCCGAAAGAATGGTAAATATTTTCTCGGACCAACCTAAAATCAGGGTGTGATTCTCTTCCAAAACCTTTGATCTTCCACGTTTTAAGTCATCAATTTTTTGATCAATTCCGGATGAAATACTACCTATTAAAACCGAGATAATGAATATACCAAGTATGGTAGCTGCAAAGCGCACGATTCTAAAAAGCCAGCCCTCATCACCACCCATCGTTCCTGAATCCAGTGTGGCCATTAAACTTTGCCAAGAACCTTCTAAAAAACCTAAGCCTTTTGTTGACTCAGGATCACTAGAGATACCAAAAATCAGAATCAAAAGACCTAGTAATAAAACGGCAAACAAGGAAATTAAGGCCAGCCATTTAATCAAACTTGTTGGACCAGACGAAATCGTTTGTTCGAAATAATATTGCATTCTTTCTCTGGTGGAGAATTTTTTCATTGGAATTATTTTAATTTGTTCAATTCTATTTAAGTTTTATGAAAGATACATTTTTATCTATTCAACTCAAATTTTAGATCGTTTTCAAAGAAATACATTGAATGGTTTGGGCAAATGAATGCGGTAACCGCAAAAAAAAAGGCCTGATTTTTCAGGCCTTTAGAAAACATGAATATACAGATTACATTCCTCCTAGACCTTTCAATTGATCCAAGGCATCTTGAGATTGTTTTAGTGCATCTTTTGTATCTGCATCCATAGGAATATCTTTCAACATTTCTAAGGATTTCTCGTAAGCATTAAATACTTTATCTAGGTCTACATTTTTCCCGGATTCTAACTGAATAGCAAGCTTGGTTAAATCACTTAAAGCTTTGATTTCCTTCATTTCGAATTGACCTTCCGCGTAGGATTTCAATTCATCAAGCTTTGTTTTAAGTTCTTTCGCTGCATCTGTTTCGCCGTTTTTCACTTTGTCAGCATAATCTTCTAGCATTGATTTGTATTCATTCATGGCATCTTCAGCCGTAGTTAAAGAAGAAAAATCTTTTTCTTCAGCAACTGGTTCCTCTACTTCTGGAACTTCAATTTGAGTATCCATTTCCTTTGGTTCACTGGAGCCACCACAACTAGAAAGGGAGAAAAATAATAATGAAAAGCAGCTTAGAGTTAAAATCGTTTTTTTCATGGTTTAGGTTTTAATTGATGATTATTTAGACCAAAGTAAAATAAAAAAACTTGAATTCAAAAATTTATCATAAAAATGAAATAAATTGTTCATAATTTTACATTGAGATAATAAAAAAACAATATTACCGGAATATAAAATATCAAAAAGATAGTTAGAAGATTAAAATATTATTTATTTTAGTTCTTACATATGAGTAGATTTTAATGATTAAGTATTGTTTTTGGTGGACATTAAACACTGGGTTGAGCCTGAAAAACCTTAAGAGTAAGGATAATCTAAACATAAACTAAAATGAAAAATGAAAAAAGTTCAATGAAACCATGGGTGGCAAATTTGATTGTCTTTGGTTTAGAAATCTGTGAAATCTTAATTTATTTCGCACTGGCAGGAAAAGCATTTAGAAATGCAATGAAAGGTGATCTTGCAGGAGCTTTTGATGACGTTATTGGAGCAATGTGGTTCATCAATATTTCAGCAATAGCAATTGCGTGTGCCGTATTTTTTATTAAACCATTGAGAACTAAAATGAATTTAGGCATTGCATGGTGGAATGTTATATGGGTTGCTGGAAATCTATACATGATGTACTCGTAATTAGTATTTTTCAAGAAAAAGAAAAGCGTTCCTCATGGAGCGCTTTTCTTTTTAGTACTTACTTGTTGTATGTATAATTATTTCCTCAAATCACTTACATCCCCCAATTACCTCGGTCCAGGCTTCGGTATTGAATGGCTTCCGCTAAATGTTTTGATTGAATCCCAATAGAAGCATCCAAGTCAGCAATCGTTCTTGAAACCTTGATGATGCGGTCATAGGCTCTGGCCGATAAACCAAGTTTATTCATGGCCATTTTAAGTAATTCGGTACTTTCACGATCCAATTGACAATTTGCTTCAAATTCTGATTTGGACATTTGTGCATTACAGTGAACGCCTTCGTGGTTCTTGAATCGTTTTTTTTGAATTTTGCGCGCTTTTTCCACTCGTAAACGAATTTCCTTGCTGCCTTCATTGGGAACATCGCTGGATAATTCTTCAAAACTAACAGGGGTTACTTCCACATGCAAATCAATGCGGTCAAGTAATGGGCCTGATATTCGATTCAAGTATTTTTGAACTACCCCCGGTCCACAAACACATGCTTTCTCGGGATGATTAAAGAATCCACATGGACAAGGATTCATTGCCGCGACCAGCATGAATCCAGCAGGATAATCGATTGAAAATTTCGCCCTAGAAATATTGACCGTTCGATCTTCCAAAGGTTGGCGCATGACTTCTAATACTTGGCGTTTGTATTCTGGTAGTTCGTCTAAAAACAAAACACCGTTATGCGCTAATGAAATTTCTCCTGGTTGTGGGTAGGAACCTCCGCCAATAAGTCCAATATCCGAGATGGTATGGTGGGGCTTTCGAAAGGGGCGTTGAGTGATGAGTCCTTTGTTGTTTTTAATCTTTCCTGCAACACTATGAATTTTTGTTGTTTCTAAGGCTTCTTCCAAGCTCATTGGTGGGAGAATCGTAGACAAGCGCTTGGCTAACATCGATTTACCGGCTCCCGGTGGACCGATCAAAATCACGTTGTGAGACCCAGCAGCCGCAATTTCAAATGCGCGTTTAATGTTCATTTGTCCCTTGACGTCTCGAAAGTCATCCTCTAGAATCCATTCGTCATGAAGAAAGGTGGATTCAACATCCATTGAGAATGGAACGATGCTCGTTTGATCGTTCATGAAATCAATGACTTCTCGAATGTTTTCAACGCCAATCACAGCTAATCCTTGAACTACAGCAGCCTCAGGAGCATTTTCTTTTGGAATGATAATCCCCTTGAAGCCTTCTTTTTTTGCTTGCAATGCAATTGGTAATATTCCTTTGGTGATTTGAATGGAGCCGTCGAGTGATAATTCACCAACCATGAGGTATTCATTTAGGTGCTCTATTTTTACTTGTTCACTCACTGCTAATATTCCGATGGCAATAGGCAAATCAAATACGGATCCTTCTTTGCGAATGTCCGCAGGAGCCATATTTACCGTGATTTCTTTTCCAGGAAATTTAAGATCATTGTTTTTAAAAGCGGCTTTAATGCGTTGTTGACTTTCTTTGACGGAATTATCGGGTAATCCGACTAAATAAAAGTTGACACCAATGCCTAAATTGACTTCAATCGTGATGGTTGTTGCATGGATTCCGAAGACCGTGCTGGAATAAGTTTTGACTAACATTTTTAGAGGTATTTTGTGGTTTTCTCTATTTAAGTTAGTCAAATAATTCATTCGAAAACAAGATAAAATCGATAAAAATCCGTCAAAAATGAAAGAAAAAGTCGATTATTCCTTCAAAATACGCTTGAAAATGACATTTCCGCTAAGTTCATTGGTCACTTCCATGATGTATGTTCCCGGAGCCAAAACAGCTCCTTCTAATTCAAGGATTGCCTGTTCACTTCGTGACTCGAACAAAAACAATCCGTTTGCTTGAAATATGCGAATGGATAATGGAACATTTGCCTCGTTTACAAGGATAAATTTATCCGTAAACGGATTTGGTCGAACGGAAATCTCCGTCTTCCAAAGTCCATTAATGCCTGCAGATTCACATGTGCCAGGCGTAAAAGAAACCACGCCTCCGTGAAACATAGCTTCGCAAGCATTGGAATAGGTAATGGAATCACATCCGCAAACTGGTTCATATATAGCAGGACACTGCACATTTAAATCAATGAGAGCGCTATCTATGCACCCAAGCACAACCGTCGTGTCTTGTATACAAGCGCCGTTACATTGGTAGGAACTTTGGAAAAAGGATGTAGAATAGTTGATTCCGTCTGAACCAATCATGCTACAACCTGAAAGCATCACACAGCCTGAATCACTTAAAGCCCAACCAAGTGGCATGGCACATAATCCGAAATCAACTCCAAGTGGAATGACGACACACGTGTCGACAAAGTCTTTTTCCCATACAGCGTTAACATCCGTTTGTGACTGCGCCTTCGACCAAAAAATAAGGCAGAATAAAAAAAGAAAAATCACTGATTTTTTCATGGTTCTATTTATGTAGAATCTTTAAAACTGCCGTTTTAACTGCATTTATTACTTGTTGAACTTGTTCATTCGATAAATTGAAATAAACGGGCAGTGAAATTTCGGTCGAATATTTGTTCCACGCTTCCGGGTAATCATCCATTTTATAGCCCAAATTCTTGTAGGCTGTCAATAGGGGCAATGGTTGAAAATGAACATTTACGGATACATCTTGTTCGAAAATCTCTTGAATAATCGCGTCACGTTGTTCCTCACTGACATCTGCAATTCTTAACTGGTATAAATGGTAACAAGTCTTTTTATCTACGGTCTGATGCACCGGTGTGATGGCCCAAGAAGTTTGTTTGAACCCGTCATCGTAGGCATCAAAAATTGTCTTTCTGCGATCGAGGTTCTCCTGGTAGCGTTCCAATTCAATGAGTCCAATTGCTGCTTGAAGATCTGTCATGTTGCATTTAAATCCAGGTTCCAACACGTCGTAACGCCATGCGCCCTTTTGTGCTTTTGCTAATGCATCTTTCGATTGTCCATGAAGGATTTTGATACAGAATTCTTTGTAGATTTCCTCGTGGTCAAATCCATCGGGAAGGTTGAAACAAATGGCCCCGCCTTCGGCAGTGGTTAGGTTTTTTACAGCGTGAAAAGAGAAACAAGTCACATCGGCAATCGCTCCGGAAACTTTTCCTTTGTAAGTCGCCCCAAAGCTATGGGCAGCATCTGCAGCAACGAGAATTCGCCCTAGTTTTTCTTGTTTTTCGTTAGAAGGACTGAACAACGTGCGTTTCGCTTCAACCAATGCATAAATCGCATCGTAATCGCAGGGATATCCGGAAATATCGACTGGCATAATCACCTTCGTTTTTTCTGTGATAGCGGCATTTATTTTTTCTACTGAAATGTTGAAGTCTTCTCCGCTGATGTCCACCATAACTGGTGTCGCTCCCGTATGCAAAACGACATTCGCACTCGCACAATAAGTGTACACAGGAATGATGACTTCATCTCCTGGACCTACTCCCCACCAACGCAATAATACTTCCATACCTGCCGTCCAGGAATTGACAGCAACGGTTGTTTTACATCCGCAATATTCAGAAATTTTCTTCTCGAATAATTTTGTTCTTGGTCCAGTGGTAATCCAACCGCTTTGAAGTGCGGCGGTTACTTCATCAATGACGCGTTGATCGATGCGAGGGGGTGAAAATGGAATCATGAAACAAAGTTAATTTTAATTATGAAAAATTCGCTTCAAAAAGTTGCATGGAGAATCCTGATCAAAGTAGTAAATTTGAAAAAAAAAATAACATGACTCATCCATCCGTAGCTACTTTTCTTGACGGACTTTCTAATTGGAAAGCGGAATTGACAAAATTAAGGCAACTGGGTTTGGAATGCCATTTAGAAGAAGGATTCAAATGGAAACATCCTTGTTATATGTTTGAATCAAAAAATATTTTTCTGATTCATGGTTTTAAGGACTATTGTGCCATTTTATTCATGAAGGGATCCTTGTTAAGTGATTCACATCGTCTTTTGCACCAACAAACGGATCATGTGCAGTCAGGCCGACAAATTCGTTTTACGAGTGTAAAGGAAATCGAAGCCATTGAACAAGAGCTTAAACAATACATCTACGAAGCCATTGAAGTGGAACGAGCTGGATTAAAAGTGGTCATGAAAGCACATGATGATTATGAAGTCGTACCAGAATTTGAAGCAAAATTAGCGGAAGATCAAGGCTTGAAAACGGCATTTTATGCCTTAACTCCTGGTCGACAAAGGGGATACCTGCTCCATTTCTCGAATGCCAAACAATCGTCGACTCGCGTGAATCGAATTGAACAGGTCCGTTCGCGGATATTGAAAGGAAAGGGCATGACGGATTGCATTTGTGGCTTGTCCAAACGCATGCCAAATTGCGACGGATCGCATAAATTCATTTAATTTTTTGACAGTAAATCACTGTTAATACGATCAAAGAAATCTTGAGCAATTTTATTGCGATTAAAGTGCTCTGAAACATATTTTCGTCCGTTTTCACCAAGTAAGGACCGTTTATTCAAATCATCTGCCAAGGTCAAAACGGCTTGTTTAAGTTCATGGACATTTTCTGGTTCTACAAAGATTCCAGCCTCTCCTCGATCGATGAA
Source organism: Crocinitomicaceae bacterium (assembly GCA_030727405.1). GTDB lineage: Bacteria > Bacteroidota > Bacteroidia > Flavobacteriales_D > Crocinitomicaceae > UBA952. The sequence goes on from JANRBR010000028.1 coordinate 38,150, forward strand.
ATGCATTCTTGCCTCTCCATCTACTGCAAGAATCAAAGGTAATTTCATTGCTAACGCTTCAAATATTTTGGAAGGTATAGCACCTTCAAATAAGCTTAGTTTTCGCAAAGGAACCAGTGCAACATTGACTGTTTTTAGAATCATGGGCATTTCCTTTTTTGAAACGGGTGCTAAAAAATGAACTTGGTTTAAATCCAACTTTAGCTTCATAGCGATTAGCTCCTCTCTAAGGGGTCCAGCTCCTTGTAAAATGTAGTGAATATCGGTTCGGTCTTTTGTTTCTTTTGCTGTTTTCAAAATCACTTCAAGTCCTTGAGCGTGTCCAATAATTCCACCATAGAAAAACAATACGTCATTTTGACTGAATCCGTTTCGTACACGAAAATCATCTGCTTCAATTTTGGAAGGATCATAAAAGGCTGTATCCACTCCGTTTGGCAACCAATGGGTTTTGACTTTCGGGAATCGACTATTGATGCTGTCAACTATGCCCATGGTTTGACCAGTAACCAAATGAGACCGTTTGTAACAATTTGCTTCCAGTCGATAGGCCAAGTTTAAAAGTGTTCGATTGTTTACAATGTTCAGTTTTTCAGCACTTTCCGGCCATAAATCTGAAACATTGAAGATTAATTTGGCGCCAAGTTTTTTACTTAATTTCATGGCACTCCAACCTAAAAATAAGGGAGGACTTTCCACCATTAAATAGTCAAATTTCCCAAGTTTTCTCCCGCGCATGTACGAACTAGCAACGAAACTAAAATAATTCAATAACCTTGATGCGATTCCACGTTTTTTGGATACATAGATCCAGGAACGCGTCACTTTGATTCCTTCTATTTCTTCCACCCGGTTTTGCCCTTGATTATATTGCTCAAAAATTTCCATCTCTGGATAATTCGGCAAGGCGGTCAATACCTCGACATCCATTCCTTTGCTTTTTAAGCGGACGGCTAATTCATGCAGTCGGTTTTGAGGAGCACCAATTTCCGGTGGATAGTATTGAGTAAGTAAAAGTAGTTTCATTGATGACTCGTATTCAAAATGGTGAATGTCTATTTGGGTGCACTGGCCTGATTAAGTTTCGCGTTTCAAATCAGCTTTAGGTTGTTTTTGGAGAACCGTTGCGAAAAGTGAGATGAATACAACAAAGAACACGATGCCAGATTGCCGTTGAAGCATGCTTTCAAACAAGGAATTAATAACTAAACTAAGGATCAAAAAGAAAAGCAACGCATCTTTTTGTTTTCGAGCTTGTTGAATGGCTAAATATAAAACAGCGATAAATACCAAAAAACCTACGAGACCAATTTCGGCAAAAATTTGTAGAAATTGATTGTGTGGGTTGTAATTTTTCTCCATTAATTCGGTTTGATTCAAGGTGGCTAGCTTCTGTTGCATTTCATCTTCCAAATTCCCAAGTCCCACACCAAATGGATGTTCCAGAATAATTTCCCCTGTAACAGTCCAAATAACCAACCGTGCTTGGTTTCCAGACATGCCGTTCGGATGTTCTTTGATGAAGTTGGATGGGGATTTCATGTAACGTGAGAGTAATGTGGAGGTATGTGAAACATTGTCCTTTAAGGAAGGTTGAACCCAAAACAATACTTGAATGGAGAACAATCCGCCTAAAATAAAAGCGCTAAAAATCCATTTCGAAAAGGTTTTCCAAGCCCATCGTAAAACAATAATTGTAAGTATTAGGCCCAAAACGATCATTCCTGAAAGGCTTTCTAATGGTAAATGGAGGAACATTAAAAACAACATGACTCCTATGGAAATGCTTTTCCTTGCTTTTGTTTGAAGCTGCGCTTGTTCGGTGTAGAGGTAATAAATCACAAAGGAAAAGTACGCTGCGACGTAACTTGGATGATGATTGCTGGCAAAGGATGATGAGTGAAAATAGCTGGATTGTCCTGTCAACCAAAAATGATAAAGTGATTGAGAAACATAGAATAATCCCAAGATGAGACAGGCAATAGAGAAGGCATTCAGGATCTTCCTTCGATCGACCGTAAATTGGGGACGAAAGGAAAATAGAATGGGGAATACCAACAGGGAAAGTTTATATTCCAAGTATTTCATACCGCTCGTAAGATGCTGACTCGGTATCAAGTAAACCACATATAGGATATACAGCAATAGAAATCCAAATAGAATCCAATTCCACTGGAAGCTTAATTTTTTCGTAAAGGCTCCATAAAGAACGACCAATGTAAAAATGGCAATGGTAGGGGAGGACAAGATGGGAAGCGGTATCCATAACGACACCATCAAAAGGAGGGAATAAAAGTACGTTTTCTCAAATGTTATTTTCATCACATGTAAGTTTGATAAAAACGATGTAATTTAACTTCTTCCGCATTCCAATTGTAGGTTTGAGTAACGAGTTTTTTACCATTACTGCCCATGATTTCGGCTTCTTCGGGATGATTTATAAGGTAATTGATCGCTTCGGCTATTTCCATTGGTTTTGTTGGATCAACACAGATCCCACAATAATTGTCTACCAATAATTCTCTCCACATTGGAAAATTAGATCCGATAACAGGTAATCCAGCAGCCATGTATTCGAAAATCTTATTTGGCTGGGCGTTGATGTGATTGGGATAGGGTAGAAATGTGACCATTCCTGCAATTGATTTTTGTTTTATTTTCATGGACCTTTCACGATCAATAAATCCAAGTTCTTCGACGTTTTTCCATCCATTGCTCTCAGTTAGTTGAGCTTTGAAATCACTTGGTATTTCACCTGCAAGTGCCAAGTTACAGTTCGTTAATGCCATGGCATCCACAAGTTCTTTTGTTCCGCGTATGGGGGAAATACCTCCGATGAAACAAACGGTATTCTCCTTGGTTAGGTTGGATTCCCCAATGAATTCAATTTCATTTTCAAGGGGAAAATTGTTTATGGCAACGGTATGCTTGTTTATTTTTTCAAAACGCTTTGCGATGTGTGGTGTGGCAGTAATAATTCCAGATAAACGAGCACAGATAAAATTTTCTACTCGTTCCATGACTACTGAAACTATTTTTTTCATGGGTAGATAGGATTTTCCTAAAATTTGCCTTGGAAGATCTTCATGTGCATCATAAATCACTTTCTTGCCTTTGCGTTTCAATTTAAGGGCGATTCGCATTAATTCAGGGTCATGCAAATGATAAATATCCCCGTCTAACTCTTTCGCTTTTCGATAGGCATGGTTAACAGTCGTCCACATGCGTTTTAAACGAGAACCTTCTACTTTTGGGATGCTGTGAATGTGTATATTTTCCTCGCATCGTTCTTCAACTCCGGCTAAAATGAGGTGAACTTCGCTTTCCGGAAATAACTTTGCTAACGAGCGGCATTCCTTCAAAAATATGCGTACATCACGGTCGCGATGAACACTACTTAGGTGAATGATTCTTTTGCGTTTACTCGTTTGTCCTGACATTTCTTCCTGAATTCAAGGTTCAAAAATACTGAATTAATGAATGAACCTAACCGAAATATGAATTAGCACTGGTTTAAGTTGCAGATCTCATAGAGAAATTTTAAGTATCTTCGTTTTAATCAAATTACGATGCAGCAAAAAAAAGGTTTTTTTCAAAAAGTACTTCGTCGGTTCTTTTTAATGTTTCGTCCGGCAATGAATGGACGCATTTACAATAACGATGGAAAAAGAATACCGTTAACACGCATTTCAAATACCACTTTCATTGATCATCCACAGCATTTGTTGCTTGGAGAGAATGTATACATTGGACACTATAATATCATTGAAGCAAGCAACGGAATAACGATTGAAGAAGGCTGTCAATTAACGACCTTTATTAACATGACTTCGCATTCAAGCCACATGGCCATTCGAATATATGGAAGGCATTATTCTAATGTGGACAAAGAAATTTATGAAAGAGGTTCCATTTTTATTGGGAAATACACATTTATTGGCCCACATTCTACCATTATGCCTAAGACGAAAATTGGAAAAGGCTCATTGGTTGCTGCCTATAGTTATGTAAAAGGAGAATTTCCAGATTTCAGTATTATTTCTGGTAATCCAGCAAAAGTAATTGGGGATACAAGAGACATGGACGAACGACAACTAAAGCAACATCCTGAATTAAGATCCTATTACGATGACTGGACAAAGGACAATTGACATTTCTTCGGTTTTAGGTTTATTTGTTCTCATTGCTGCGCTTTGTTTTCCGGCAATGAATATAGGTGATTCCCTCCCAACCATTCATGTCTTGGATGTATGTTTTCCCATTTTCATTTTCCTCATTATTCAAAAAAAGGCAATTGTGTTCAAAGAATTCTATGTTTTCATTCCCTTTGTTTTTTGTGTTTACGTGTTGTTTACCATATTCATACAAGGACATTCCACCATGCGGCATGATTATTTTGAAGTGTATAAATGGTTTAAATACGGAGTGACACTTTTGTTTTTTAGTCAAGTCAATTTTCAATTTTTCAAGAAAGCCATACCGATTTTGTTTGGGGCATTGATTGTCATAAATACCATCCATTTTTTTAATCTATTCAATTTTAATGAACTTTTGAAAGGTTATTACAATGGAGGGATGCACATCGAATACTTCGGTAAAAACTCCTTGGGTGAACCAGCTGTTAAACGATTGGTTGGAACCATGGGCAATCCTAACATTAATGCAATTCTATTTGGTGTTTTTAGTATCTATTATTTCCCGGTGCATTTTAGTCGAAAAACTCTAGCGTTCTTTTTTGTGAGTTTGCTCTTTATGTTTCTTTGTCAATCCAGAACATCCCTTCTCTTCCTTGCTGCCATGTATCTAGTGGTTCTCGTTTTTTACACGCGTATATGGACGAAAAAACAATGGATGATCGTACTATCTGGAACCATTATTGCCTACCTCATGGCTTGGATGTTCGCAAGTTCTTTTTTTCAATATACATCCTACAACAATAGTTTACTCGATGGCTCGGCATTGTTCAGTGGGTCTGCAAGAGGAAGATTTGAAACATGGTATTTGTTGTTCGGTCAAATTGTGGAGTATCCTATTTTTGGTCACGGTCCATACAAAAGTTATTTCTACGCCAACCGCATATACTCGGAAAATGAATACATTCTAATGTTTTGGAGGTATGGCATCATCGGACTGTTTGTTTACTTAAGTTTTTATGTCATTCCATTTTTTCAATTCATCAAAACAAGAAATCCAACGTTTATTCCAGTAATTTTACTTTTAGCGATCATGTCTATAAGTGCATTAACGAACAATCCCTTGACTGAAAGGAACATAGAATTGCTATTTTGTATTGGTTTGGCTTGGGGTTATCAATTATTTCAATCCAATAAGCAGGACGCATGAAAAAAAATAAGAAGTTATTATTAATCGGAGGAAGCAAGGGGAATGTTCATCTTTTAAATTATAAAAACCTTATTTCATCCTATTTTGATGACATACTTATTGTGTCCAATCATGAATTATCTGATGCAAAGGGACGTTCTATACACTTTGGACTTAAGAATCCAATTGATCTTTGGCGAAACATACGTGCTTTAAGAAAAATCATCAAAGAATTTCAACCAGATGTTGTACATGTGCATCAAGCGAATGCTTATGGACTGATTACCTGTCTGGCAAATCGTGGATTAAAGCCATTGTTACTAACGACTTGGGGAAGCGATGTGTTAACACTGCCGCATAGAAGTATTTTACATCGCATGATGGTTACATACATTTTAAAGCGAGCAGATTACATCACGGCAGATGCACAATTCATGGCAGACGCAATTCATCAACTCATCGGTCAAAAACCTGTATTAGTTGCCAATTTTGGAGTGGAAATTGCTGAAAATGAAGCAGATTTGGTAAGAGAAAATACCATTTATTCCAATCGAATGCACGAATCGCTTTATCAAATTGATCAAATCATTCATCAATCCGCATCCTTTTTAAACGAACATCCCGATTGGAATTTACGCATTGCTGCGTCAGGAAGTGAGACAAAAAAACTTCAGGAAATGGCATCGCAAGTGCTCTCGAATGATCAATATGAATTCGTTGGATTTCAAACCAGCCAAGAGAACCGAAAAAATTACCTTCGTTCAAAAATATATGTTTCCATTCCGAATACGGACGGGACATCAATTAGTTTATTGGAAGCGCTTGCATACGGATGCATACCGATTGTATCTGATTTACCAGCAAATCGGGAATGGATTGAAGATGGTGAAAATGGCATTATTACTTGCGGAAATTTAGACCTTGACTTGAATCGAGCATGTTCTATGAACCACGATAAGGTCAAAGCGCTGAATCATCAGTTGATACAAGAAAAAGCAACGAAACAAGCCAATCGAATAAAATTTTGTTCGATCTACGATCAAATCTTGGATTGATTCGTTTTCAGGGCAAATCGATAGAAAACGAAAATGGTGAAAAGCAACCAGATTGCTTGAGCATACGAAACAACTTGTAAGCTTAAATGGAATACTTCTTGGGTTCGACCATATTTCCAGGGGAAAAACCAAAATGGAATGACCATTAATACCGAACTAATGATTCCTATAAAAAAGAAGATTTTTTGTTTTCTTAAGATCAAAGGTAGGGCAGAAATGGGGGAAATGATAAAATTAATCATCAACCAAACGGACATGGTTTCTGAATAGGAGCCAGCAAGGCCCCAATCCTTTCCAAAAACAAAGGAGAAAAGTACTTCTCCATAAAAAAAGAGCAAGCCAAACGGAATGATTGCGAAAAGGGTTAGTCCGATGAGCATTTTATTCAACATTGGTATAATGGACTTTCCTTGATTGTATAATTCACTTGCTCGGTTATAAAATAATTGTCCGAGTGAAACACCAATGAGCATGAGTGGAAGACGCAACATGGTGTAGGAGTGATTGTATGAACCATATACTGAATCCGAGAAAAAGGAAAAGATAAAAGTCGCAATCAGCATTTCTCGAGCGTTATCGATAAACACATGAGGCAAACTAATCGTTGGAAATTCCTTGTGCTTTCTCATTAAAAAAGCCGTTTTCTTTTTCGAGATAAATTGATTGAATTTTTTATGAATTTTACCAAAGGAATAAGCAAATTCAAGGGAAGATAGGAGGTATCCAATTAAAGTCGCTAAGATCAGACCGAAGGTGCTGAAGTGAAAATAGGCAAAGCCCCATCTCAACGCATTCGAAATGGATGAATTGGCAATTTTTTGACGTGAAATAATTCCATATTGACCTATGCGCACGGACCAACTGGTACCGATATTCACGACGATGATGCATGCCGCTCCTAAAATGGTAAACACATAGAACCACCAACTAAATTCACCACCTATATTGGTAGCGAACATGAACAAAAAGACAAGGCTTGTAATCAATAAAACGATGGCCGAAATACGGTATGAAAGTCGGTAAAGCAAGTACGAATGACCGTCTAATTTTGGTAGAGGAAGCGCTGATTCATACTTCAAGGTAGCAATGGCTGAGATAAAACCGGTAAGGCGCATATACAATCCTAGTTCTCCCATTTCTGCTGTCGAATAAAGTCGAGTTAGGATGGGGGCAATTAAATAGCCCACTGCTTGCGCAATAATGGTTCCTGATAACAGGACACTCAACGATTTTGAGAAATCAGAACCAAGTAGTTGACGAATTCGATCAATAGCCATTCTAGACAAAGATACAATGATTATATTTGTGAACTAAATTGAATTTTATGAAAAATGTAGCTGTTATCGGTGCTGGAACAATGGGAAATGGAATTGCGCATGTTTTTGCTCAATTTAATCATACGGTACACCTGATTGATGTTTCTCAAGTGGCATTAGACAAGGCGCTGGTTACGATTGGAAAAAACTTGGACCGTCAAGTAGCAAAAGAAGCCATTACTGAAGCCGAAAAAGCAGCGACATTGAATAATTTGAAAACCTTCACGAGTATTTCGGAAGGGGTTAAAGGTGTTGAATTAGTCGTAGAAGCTGCGACGGAAAACATCGACTTGAAATTAAAAATATTTAAGGAACTGGATGAGGTAACTGCTCCAGAGGTCATATTGGCGACGAATACGTCTTCTATTTCCATTACAAAAATTGCTTCGGTGACAAATCGTGCCGACAAGGTGATTGGAATGCACTTTATGAATCCTGTACCGGTGATGAAATTGGTAGAAATCATTCGTGGATATTCTACTTCGGATGAGGTAACGAATTTAATAATGAAAACTTCGCGCCAATTGAAGAAAGTTCCAGTGGAAGTAAATGATTATCCTGGTTTTGTTGCAAATCGCATTTTAATGCCAATGATCAATGAAGCCATCTACACATTGTTTGAAGGTGTTGCTGGAGTCGAGGAAATAGACACCGTTATGAAATTAGGAATGGCTCATCCAATGGGACCATTACAACTTGCTGATTTTATTGGTTTGGATGTTTGTTTGGCAATCTTGGAAGTGCTTCACAATGGTTTCGGTAACCCAAAATATGCGCCGTGTCCTTTATTGGTAAACATGGTTAATGCTGGTAAGAAAGGCGTAAAAACGGGTGAAGGATTTTATTCGTGGACGCATGGAACGAAAGAACTAATTGTTGCGCCGAACTTTAAGAAATAAGCTTTTCCTTTAATTTTACGAGTACTAATTGATCAATTGGAAAGGTGAAATCCTGATCCTTCAGTTCATGAATGTGCACCCATCTTTGTTTTTCTGTTTCTTCCTGAAATGGAATGGAGTAGGGCATAGCACCCAATTTTTCTGGATCTTTTAGTTGAACGAGGTAATAAAAGGAAATCAGTTGTTGAGTTGGATCAAACGCGGAAAACTGTAAAAAATCATTCACATAAAAAAAAGAGGAGTCCAACATTTCTGCGGCTAACTCCTCCTGTAATTCTCTTCTTAATGCATCGATAATGCCTTCATTTGCTTCCACGCCACCACCAGGAAATTTGGTAAAAAAGTGTCCAAAGCGAAACTCATCGGAAAGAAGGATTCGGTTTTGCTCATCGATAATCAGCGCATAAACCCGAAGATTAAATCGTGTATTCAAGGATTATTTTAAAAATTTAAAATTCTTCCCAATGTAAACAGCTGAATCGCCTAACTCTTCTTCGATGCGCAATAATTGATTGTATTTGGACATGCGATCACTTCTGGAAGCCGATCCTGTCTTGATTTGTCCTGTATTTAAAGCAACTGCAAGATCTGCAATAGTGTTGTCTTCCGTCTCACCACTGCGGTGACTCATGACAGAAGTATAACCATTACGTGTTGCCATTTGAACCGCTTCGATCGTTTCCGTTAAGGAACCAATTTGATTCACTTTGATTAAGATGGAGTTAGCAATTCCTTCATCAATCCCGCGGGACAATCTCTGCGTATTGGTTACAAATAAGTCATCACCTACAAGTTGAATTTTGTGGCCTAATTTCTCAGTAGCTAATTTCCATCCTTTCCAGTCATCTTCTGCAAGGCCGTCTTCAATTGAAATAATTGGGTATTTTTCACACCAATTCACCCAGTAATCAACCATTTGTTCAGAAGTCATATCTGCGCCGGTTGATTCGAAGTGGTAAATTCCCTTATCAGCATCGTAAAATTCAGAAGAGGCTGCATCAAGTGCGATGTGCATGTCAACTCCAGGTTTAAATCCTGCTTTTTCAATGGCTTCAATGACTACTTGAATCGCTTCTTCATTGGAGCCCAAGCTTGGTGCAAATCCACCTTCATCACCCACATTGGTTGACATTCCTTTTTCTTTCAGAACGCTTTTCAAATGATGGAACACTTCCGTACCCCAACGAAGTCCTTCGGAAAAAGAGGAAGCACCAAACGGCATCACCATAAATTCCTGAATATCAATTAAGTTATCTGCGTGCGAACCACCATTTAAAATGTTCATCATAGGAACAGGCATCGTTACGGCACCTACGCCTCCAATGTATTGATACAAGCTCATCCCTGCTTCTTGAGCTGCTGCACGAGCAATGGCTAATGAAGTTCCAAGAATGGCATTTGCACCAAGTTTTGATTTATTCGGAGTACCATCAAGGTCAATCATGATGCGGTCCAAGCGTTTTTGATCAAATACATCCTCGCCTTGCAATGCTTCATTTATGATGGTGTTGACATTCTCAACGGCTTTTAAGACCCCTTTCCCAAGGTAACGTGACTTATCACCATCTCGCAATTCAACTGCTTCATGAATTCCTGTAGATGCACCAGAAGGCACCGCAGCGCGTCCAAGAATCCCATTACTCGTAAATACATCAACCTCGATGGTTGGATTTCCACGAGAATCTAAAATTTGTCTTGCGTGAATGTCTGTAATATAGCTCATGTTATGATTTGTATTGGTTCATGTTGTCAATAAATTGGTCAAATAGGTAGCGAGAATCATGTGGACCGGCAGATGCTTCTGGGTGATATTGAACTGAGAAAACAGGTTTCCCTGTTAATTCTATTCCAGCAATCGTATGGTCATTTAAATGCACATGCGTCACACTTACTTTATCTTGTTCCGCCATACTTTCCTTGGAAATCACAAATCCGTGATTTTGACTGGTAATTTCACCCTTTCCCGTTTTGAGGTTTTTAATGGGATGATTAATGCCACGATGTCCATTAAACATTTTCTCCGTTTGAAGACCTTGACTCAAACCAAGGATTTGATGTCCTAAACAGATGCCAAAAACTGGTTTTCCTGATTCTGCGAGTTCTTTCACTAATTGAATTGAATTGGTCATGACGGATGGATCACCAGGACCGTTTGATAACATGTATCCGTCTGGTTGAAAGGTATCCATTTCTGCTTTACTTGAATTTAACGGAAACACTTTCACATGACAGCCACGATCTACGAGGCAACGTATGATGTTCTTTTTCACCCCGAAGTCGATTAAAGAAACGCGGTGAATCGGATTTTCAGGTTTAACTTCGAATGCTTCTTTTGTGGAAACACGAGAAGACAATTCTAGTCCTTCCATGGAAGGAACTTCACTTAATTTTTGTTTTAATTGGTCAACATCCAAAATTTCCGAAGAAATAATGGCATTCATTGCACCTTTGTGTCTGATGTGTCTTACCAAAGCACGCGTATCAATGTCCGAAATCCCAACCGTTCCGTTTCGTTCCATTAAATCTTGCAGCGACTCATTTGCTGAAGATCGGGAATAGCCGTTTGAGAATTTTTTCGTGACAAGACCAGCAATTTTGATTGATTCGGATTCAATCTCGGCTTCATGTACTCCATAGTTCCCAATATGCGAGGTCGTCATAACGAGTAATTGTCCAACATAGGAGGGATCAGTGAACACTTCTTGGTATCCAGTCATTCCAGTGTTAAAAGCGATTTCACCACCAGTGGTTCCAATTTTACCGATTGCGATTCCTTCGAACACGGTTCCATCTTCCAAGACTAAAATTGCGGGTTGATTTTGTTGCATGAATAAATTTTATCCAAAATTAGAAACTATAGGTCAAATGAGAAGGGTATAAATAAAAAAAGGCGGATAAAATCCGCCTTTTTTTATTAACAATGTGTCAATTTATGCGTTTTCTTCGCTGTTTTCAGATTCGTCTGCAGCAGGAGCCTCATCAGATGATGCTTCTGGAGTTGTTTCTTCAACAATTTCTGTTGTTTCTACAGTTGGAACTTCTTTTGTTGTTTCTTCTACAACAACTTCTTCAACTACTTCAGCAACAGCCACCTCTTCGACAGTCGTTTCTTCAACGATTGTTTCTTCTGTTGCTTCCATTGCTACTGATTCGTCTTTTTTCGCTCCACCACGACGAGAACGACGTGTTGTTTTCTTCGTGTTTTCGTTGTTGTATAACTCGTTGAAGTCTACCAATTCGATCATACACATTTCTGCGTTATCACCTAAGCGGTAACCAGTACGAATGATGCGAGTGTATCCACCTGCACGATTAGCAATTTTAGGAGCTACTTCACGGAATAATTCAGTTACCATATCTTTATTCTGAAGGTAAGAGAATACTACACGACGTGAGTGAGTAGAATCTGTTTTTGCTTTTGTTAAAATCGGCTCAACAAATACGCGTAACGTTTTCGCTTTTGCGATCGTTGTCGAAATACGTTTGTGCTCGATTAATGAACAAGCCATATTTTGAAGCATCGCTTTGCGGTGGCCTGTTTTCTTTCCTAAGTGATTTATTTTATTTCCGTGTCTCATGACTACAATTCTTAATCTCTGTCTAATTTATATTTCGCAACGTTCATCCCGAAGGTTAATCCTTTGCTATCTACTAAGTCTTCTAATTCAGTCAATGACTTCTTACCGAAGTTTCTGAATTTCAACAAATCAGATTTAGCATAAGATACAAGATCTCCTAATGTTTCAACGTCTGCTGCTTTCAAACAATTGAGTGCGCGTACGGATAAATCCATATCGACCAATTTTGTTTTCAATAGCTGACGCATGTGAAGGGATGTTTCATCGAATTCTTCTGATTCTGCTTTAATTTCGCTATCTAATGTTATGCGCTCATCAGAGAACAACATAAAGTGATGAATTAAAATTTTCGCAGCTTCTTTTAACGCTTCTTTCGGATGAATGGAACCATCGGTTTTAATGTGGAAAACCAATTTCTCATAATCTGTTTTTTGTTCTACACGGTAGTTTTCAATTGTGTATTGAACATTAACAATCGGTGTGAAAATGGAATCGATGCTGATGGTACCAAAAGAAGCATTTGCTGTTTTGTTTTCCTCTGCAGGAACATAACCACGTCCTTTGATGATTGTTAATTCCATTTCAATTTTCACAGAAGACTCCATGTTACAAATCACTAAATCTGGATTTAAAACTTGGAATGCGCTTGTGAATTTACCGATGTCTCCAGCAGTTAATTGATTTTGACCTCCAATAGAAACAATAACTGTTTCCGTGTCGGTTCCTTCGATTTGACGTTTAAAACGAACTTGTTTTAAATTCAAAACGATTTCAGTAATATCCTCAACTACACCTTTCAACGTAGAAAATTCGTGGTCTGCACCCTGAATTTTAACAGAAGAAATAGCAAATCCTTCAAGCGAAGAAAGTAGAATTCTTCTTAAGGAGTTACCTACAGTGATTCCGTATCCAGGTTCAAGTGGACGAAATTCGAACTCTCCGTTGAATTCATCGGAGTTGAGCATGATAACCTTATCTGGTTTTTGAAAATCCAATATTGCCATTTTCTATCGCTTAGGTTTATTTAGAATATAATTCGACGATTAATTGCTCTTTAATGTTCTCTGGGATCATTTCACGAGCCGGTAAGTTTAAGATTTTTCCTGACATTGAGGAATTGTCCCAATCTAACCAATCGTATTTTTTGTTACTTGCAGTTAATGAGTCGTTAATTGCCTCCAAAGATTTTGATTTCTCACGAACACTTACTACATCGCCTGGACGTAAAGTGTATGAAGGAATGTTCACGACTTCACCATTTACAGTGATGTGTTTGTGTGAAACTAACTGACGTGCACCACGACGGCTAGGGGAGATACCCAAACGGTAAACAGTGTTATCTAAACGAGCTTCACATAATTGAAGTAAGTTTTCACCTGTAATTCCTTTCATACGTGACGCTTTGTCGAACATGTTCGCAAATTGACGCTCTAGGATACCGTAAGTATATTTCGCTTTTTGTTTTTCTCCCAACTGAATAGCGTATTCAGATTGTTTGCCACCTCTTCTTTTAGAGGGACCGTGTTGACCTGGACCATAATTTCTTCTGTCCAATGATTTGTCTGGGCCAAAGATTGGGTCGCGGAAACGACGCGCAATTTTGGATTTAGGACCTGTGTATCTTGCCATTTTGTTTTGTTTAAACGGGAATCATGAATTAAGGCATTCCTTCGATGATTTCCTTCCCGTGTTGATTAATAATTAATTAAACTCTTCTTCTTTTCGGAGGTCTACAACCATTGTGTGGAAGTGGAGTAACGTCAACGATTTCTGTTACTTCAATTCCTGAGTTATGGATTGCACGGATAGCAGACTCACGTCCAGCACCTGGGCCTTTCACATAAACTTTCACTCTACGTAGTCCGAAGTCGTGTGCTTCTTTTGATGCATCCTCACCAGCAATTTGTGCAGCGTAAGGCGTGTTCTTTTTAGAACCTTTGAAGCCCATTTTACCAGCAGATGACCAAGAGATCACTTGTCCAGCGTTGTTCGTCAACGAAATGATTACATTGTTGAAACTCGCTTGGATATGAGCTTCACCTGCAGCATCTACTTTGACGTTCTTCTTCTTTTTTTGATTCGTTTTTGCCATGATACCTATTTATTATTTAGTTGCTTTTTTCTTGTTTGCAACTGTCTTTCTCTTACCTTTTCTAGTTCTAGAGTTGTTTTTCGTACGTTGACCACGTAATGGTAAACCAGCTCTGTGACGAATACCGCGTGTACAACCGATATCCATAAGGCGTTTAATGTTCAACTGAACTTCAGAACGCAATTGTCCTTCCGTTTTAATTTCATTAATCGCATTTCGAATAACAGAAAGTTGATCATCGTTCCAATCTTGAACTTTGATGTTCTCATCGATGCTATTGTCCTGAAGGATTTTTTGGGAAGTACTTCTACCTATTCCGTAGATATACGTTAATCCGATTACTCCTCTTTTGTTTTTTGGTAAATCTATACCCGCAATACGTGCCATATTCTACTAATTAACCTTGACGTTGTTTTAATTTTGGATTCTTTTTGTTAATTACGTAAACTCTTCCTTTACGTTTAACAATCTTGCAATCTGCAGTTCTCTTTTTTACTGATGCTCTGACTTTCATTTCTTCAATTTATTATTTGTATCTAAATGATATTCTTCCCTTTGATAAATCGTATGGAGACATTTCAACTTTTACGCGGTCTCCAGGTAGAATTTTTATGTAAAACATTCTCATTTTTCCCGAAATGTGCGCTGTGATGACATGCCCATTTTCTAACTCCACTCTAAACATTGCATTTGGTAATGCTTCGAGGATTGTCCCATCTTGTTCTATTGATGATTGTTTAGCCATAATATTACATTCCGGAAAATTCGTTTGCACCTTTACGACCTCTAACTCTTGTTCCGTCCATAAGGGTATCCATATTTCTATTCAATTGATATGTTTCAATTTGTTGTAACGTGTCTAACACAACCCCAACCATGATGAGGACCGAAGTACCACCAAAGAACATGGCGAATCCGTCATTCACACCTGCTAATTTAGCGATGGCAGGAAGAATGGCAATCAATGCGAGGAACAATGATCCAGGGAAAGTGATTCTTGAAACAACCGAGTCAATGTGATCTGCTGTTTCTTCACCTGGACGTACACCTGGCACAAATCCTCCACTTTTTTTCAAATCATCCGCAATTTTACTTGGGTTGATCATGATTGCCGTGTAGAAATAAGTGAACACGATGATGAGCACACATAGCAATAAGTTGTAACTGAATCCGTATGGATCTCCTAATGTTCTTTGTAAGAATCCACCTTCACCTTTACCTCCTGTTGCGCTAGAATAAACCATCATTGGAATCGTCATAATCGCTTGAGCAAAGATTATTGGCATTACACCGCTTGCATTTACTTTAATCGGCAAATAATTTCTCGCTCCATTCATGTCTTCTGCTGCACGTGCACCTGCAATTCGCTTTGCCGTGTTCAGAGGAATTCGTCGCACACCTTGCACGATTAAAATCGTAAACAAGATGATGATCATGAAGAAGACAACTTCTAAAATGAGCAAGATGTAATTCTTAGAACCGAATACTTCTGCGAAAAATGCACTTGGAAGCCTGGATAGGATACCAACCGTGATCAACAGGGAAACACCATTTCCGATACCTTTCTCTGTGATTCGTTCACCTAACCAAACAGCAAACATGGAACCTGCAATTAATATCAGGATTGTTTGAGTCCACCAGAATGTTGTAGCGTCAGCAGGCATAGCTTGCTTTTGATCAACATAAAGGGAGAGGTAACTTGGCGCTTGAAGTGCACAGATAATGATTGTCAGAATGCGCGTGTAATTATTGATTTGCTTGCGACCAGATTCTCCTTCACTTTGCATTTTTTGAACCGCTGGAACAGCCATTCCCAATAATTGCATGATGATGGAAGCACTGATGTACGGCATGATTCCCAAAGCCATGATAGAAGCATTCGTAAATCCACCTCCGGAGAAAACGGATAATAATGTTTCTAACAAGTTTTGATCACTACTTTTCGTTGACAACGCTTCGTAGTTGACACCTGGAATGATGACAAATGACCCGATTCTGTAAACAAGTATGAGGCCTAAGGTCAAAAGAATACGCTTACGTAGTTCCTCTACCTTCCAAATGTTTTGAATATTTTGTATAAATCGTTTCATTTAAGAGCGTACAAAGATAGTTAGATTTTGTTACATGTACCACCTTGTGCTTCAATTGCTGCAATTGCAGTAGCTGAAAACCCGTTAGCGGAGATGCTTACTTTCGATTTCAATTCACCTCTACCAAGAACCTTAACTAGTTCATTGTTAGATAATAAACCATTAGCTTTTAATACTTCTGGAGTGATTTCAACGATGCCTTTAACTGCTGCTAAATTTTCGATAATATCCAAATTAATTGCTTTATAGTCTACTCGGTTGATGTTTTTAAAACCGAATTTAGGAACACGACGTTGCAAAGGCATTTGTCCACCTTCAAAACCAATTTTGGTTTTGTAACCTGAACGAGACTTTGCTCCTTTGTGTCCACGTGTTGACGTTCCACCATGACCAGAACCCTGTCCACGAGCGATACGTTTAACTTTTTTTACTGAACCTGAAGCAGGTGTTAGTTTATGTAATTCCATTTTTCTTCGACTGAATATTAATCCACTACTTGAATGAGGTGCTTCACCTTATTCACCATTCCCATAATTTGAGGAGTTGCCTCTTTTTCTAAAACTTGGTTCAAGCGGCGAAAACCTAGAGCTTTGATCGTTGCTTTTTGATCAGCTGGACGTTTAATCGCACTTCTTACTTGTTTTATTTTAATCGTGTCCATTTCCTAAAGATTAACCGTTGAATACTTTATCTAGTGAAATTCCTCTTTGACGAGCAACTGCAACAGCATCACGCATGTTTGCTAATGCATCCATGGTTGCTTTCACAACGTTGTGCGGGTTAGAAGAACCTTGTGATTTTGCAAGAACGTTATGTACACCAACGCTTTCTAATACTGCACGCATCGCACCACCGGCGATAACTCCTGTACCTTCAGTAGCTGGTTTCAATAACACTTCTGCTCCACCAAATTTTCCTTTTTGAGCATGAGGAACTGTACCTCTAAGGATCGGAACTTTGATCAAGTTCTTTTTAGCGTCGTCGATTCCTTTCGTAATCGCTTCCGTCACCTCTTTTGCTTTTCCTAGTCCATGACCAACAACACCGTGTTCATCACCAACAACTACGATCGCTGAAAAACTGAATGTACGACCACCTTTGGTAACTTTCGTCACACGGTTTACAGCAACGAGTTTGTCTTTTAACTCGATATCTGCTGATTTTACTCTATTTACAATTTGAGCTGCCATTTCTTATTAAAATTTAAGTCCTCCTTCTCGAGCTGAATCAGCCAAAGATTTAATTCTACCATGGTATAAATAACCGTTACGGTCAAAAACCACTTTATCAATTCCTGCTTGAACAGCTACTTCGGCAATTTTCTTACCTACGATTGCAGCTTGATTTACTTTGTTAATTTTTTGAGCATCTGTCATTTTCAATGAACCTGCAGAAGCCAATGTTTTTCCAGAGATATCATCAATCAACTGCGCGTAAATCTGCTTGTTGCTTCTAAAAACTGTTAATCTTGGAATCGCTGTTGTTCCGAATACTTTCTTCCGAATTCTTCGTTTAATTTTAGCTCTTCTTAATACTTTATTTAGTGCCATAATCTACCTATTATTTTTTACCTGCTGACTTACCAGCTTTTCTACGAATTTCTTCACCAACGAAACGAATACCTTTTCCTTTGTATGGTTCAGGTTTTCTAAACGAACGGATTTTAGCTGCTACTTGACCTAACAATTGTTTGTCAAACGATTCAAGTGTCACAACTGGTGCCTTACCTTTTTCAGTAACTGTAGTCACTTTCACTTCATTTGGAATTTCCATAATGATTGCGTGAGAGAAACCTAAAGCTAATTCTAACTTTTGGCCAGTTGCATTTGCGCGGTATCCAACTCCAATGACTTCCATTTCTTTCTTCCAACCATCAGATACTCCAGCGATCATGTTGAATACTAACGCACGGTAAAGTCCGTGTTTAGAACGATCATTTGGCGCATCAGACTGACGAGAGAATGTAATCACATTGTCTTCGATGGTAACACCAACACAAGTATCAATTGCTTGTGTTAATTCACCTTTTTTCCCCTTAACCGTTATAACTGCATCCTTGAAAGTGACTTCTACGCCACTAGGGATTGTTACCGGTGCTTTTCCAATTCTTGACATTTCTTAACTTTTTAATAAACGTAACAAAGGACTTCTCCACCTACATTCAACTTACGTGCTTCTTTGTCTGTAATAACTCCTTTCGAAGTAGAGACAATTGCAATACCCAAACCATTCAATACACGTGGCATATCAATTGACCCACTGTATTTACGTAATCCTGGACGGGATGCGCGTTGTAATTTCGTGATGGCAGGAACGCGAGTAGATTGATTGTATTTCAATGCAATTTTAATCGTTCCTTGCTTGTTATCATCTTCAAATTTGTAGTTGAGGATATACCCTTGATCAAACAAAATAAGTGTCATTGCACGTTTAATGTTCGAACCAGGAATTTCCACCATTTTCAAACCTGCAGCACTCGCATTACGGATGCGTGTGAGAAAATCTGCTATCGGATCTGTATTCATTTCTTCTGTGTTTTTTCTTTAATTACCAACTTCCCTTTTTAACTCCTGGGATTTTTCCGGCCAATGCCATTTCTCTAAAAGTAACCCTTGAGATACCGAATTGACGCATATACCCTCTTGGACGACCAGTTAATCCACAACGATTGTGCATTCTGATTTTAGAAGAGTTTGCAGGTAATTTTTGCAATTGCATCATTGCATCCCATTTAGCTGATTGAACTTCTTCAGACGAATCTGTTGATTTCAATACTTTCGTTAATTCAGCACGTTTCTTTTCGTATCGAGCAACTAACCTTTCTCTTTTGCGCTCACGCGCTTTCATTGATTCCTTTGCCATTTCTTCTTATTTTTTAATAAATGGAAATCCAAATGCATCTAATAATGCTTTCGCTTCTTCATCACTTTCTGCTGTGGTTACAAATGTAATGTCCATACCTAGGATACGGTTTACTTTGTCGATATCAATCTCTGGGAAAATGATGTGTTCTTTCACTCCTAAGTTGAAGTTACCACGTCCATCAAATCCTTTTGGATTAATACCACGGAAGTCACGAGTTCTTGGCAAAGCCACAGATAGAAGACGATCTAAAAAGTCATACATGCGATCTCCACGTAACGTAACTTTCGTACCAATTGGCATTCCTTTACGTAATTTGAAGTTAGAGATGTCTTTTTTAGACAACGTTGTAATGGCTTTTTGACCAGCGATACGGGACAAATCAGCAGCTGCATTTTCGATTAATTTCTTATCTGCAACCGCATCACCCATACCTTGGCTTAAAACGATTTTCTCTAATTTCGGAACACTCATAACGGATTTATATCCGAAACGTTCCTGAAGCGTTTGCATAATTTCGCCTCTATACTTTTCCTTTAATCTTGGTGTGTAACTCATTATTTAATCACCTCCCCTGATTTCTTTGAATAACGTACTAATTTTCCTTTTTCGTCTTTACGACCGATGCGTGTAGCAACTCCTCCTGCAACCACCATTAGGTTTGAGATATGGATTGTTCCTTCCTTCTCTTCAATTCCACCTTGTGGGTTAGCTGCACTTGGTTTGTTGTGCTTTTTAATCATGTTTACACCTGATACAGTAACACGCATTTTCTCGCGGTCAATCGAAGCGATTTTCCCTTCTTGACCTTTGGATTCACCTGAAATCACTTTCACGGTGTCACCAACTTTAATGTGTAATTTCTTCTGCATTTTTCAATAATTATAACACCTCAGGTGCTAGTGAAACAATTTTCATGTAGTTATTCTCTCTTAATTCACGAGCAACTGGTCCGAAAATACGAGTACCTCTCATTTCACCACCTTGGTTTAAGATCACACAAGCGTTATCATCAAAACGGATGTAAGATCCATCTTGGCGACGAACTTCTTTTTTCGTGCGAACAACTACTGCTTTCGCTACGGAACCTTTTTTCACTGCTCCGTTTGGCATAGCGCTTTTTACTGTAACTACGATTTTGTCACCTACGGAAGCATAGCGTCTTCTCGTTCCGCCTAAAACTCGGATGCACAATACTTCTTTGGCTCCTGAATTGTCTGCAACTGATAGTCTGGATTCTGTTTGTATCATCTCTCCGGTTATTTAGCTCTTTCAACAATTTCTACTAATCTCCAGTTCTTTGATTTACTCAAAGGACGTGTTTCCATGATTTTAACGGTGTCACCAATGTGGCAATCGTTTGTTTCATCATGTGCAACGAATTTAGTGGTCAGTTTCACGAATTTCCCGTATTTCGGGTGCTTCACTTTACGTTCAACAGCAACTACGATGGATTTCTCCATTTTGTTACTTGTAACGACACCAATTCTTTCTTTTCTTAAATTTCGATTTTCTTCCATGTTCATTTTTTTAGTTCAAGCCTAAGCTTGATTTGAACGTTTTGTTAATTCTGTACTCAATCTTGCAACCGTTTTGCGCATTGCTGTAATGCGTAATGGATTTTCAATTGGCGCCATACTGTGAGTTAACTTCAAATTAGACAATTGTCCTTTGACTTCAACTAGACGGTTTTTCAAATCCTCAATCGATAGTTTATTGATTTCTTCTTGTTTCATGTATCAATCTTAAATTGGTAAAACATAATCGTTTCGAACGATGAATTTACACTTCACAGGTAACTTCTGTGCAGCTAAACGCATTGCTTCTTTAGCGATTTCGTAAGGTACTCCGTCTGCTTCAAACATGATGCAACCCGGTTTAATCACCGCAACCCAGTGACTAGGAGCTCCCTTACCTTTACCCATACGTACTTCAGCTGGCTTAGAGGTCACCGGCTTGTCTGGGAATATTCGGATCCAAACTTTTCCTTCACGCTTCATGTATCGAGTAACGGCGATACGAGAAGCTTCAATCTGACGTGAAGTAATCCATCCTGGTTCCAAAGCCTTTAATCCGAAAGATCCGAACGCGATCGTTGATCCACGATGGGCCAAACCACGGTTTCTTCCTTTCTGTACTCTTCTAAATTTTGTTCTTTTAGGCTGTAACATTTCCTGTTAATTTAACTGTCTCTAATTACTTTTTCTTTCTCTTGAACGATGCAGGTTTGCGATCGCCACCATTGTTGTTGTTTCCTCCACCAGTTGCTACACCGATGTTAGGAGATAAGTCACGCTTACCATAAACTTCACCACGGCAAATCCAAACTTTGATACCCAAACGACCGTAAGTCGTGTGTGCTTCTGATAATGCATAGTCGATATCTGCTCTGAATGTATGCAATGGAGTTCTTCCATCTTTATACATTTCAGAACGTGCCATCTCCGCACCATTCAAACGTCCAGAAATTTTAATTTTAATTCCTTCCGCACCCATTCTCATTGTTCCCGCGATTGCCATTTTAATAGCGCGACGGAAAGAGATACGTGCTTCTAGTTGACGAGCAACTCCATCCGCAACCAATCGAGCATCCAATTCTGGACGTTTCACCTCGAAAATGTTGATTTGGATTTCTTTTTTCGTCAATTTTTTTAACTCTTCTTTTAGTTTGTCAACCTCTTGACCACCTTTTCCAATGATTACTCCTGGACGTGCAGTGTTGATGGTTACTGTTACTAACTTCAAGGTACGCTCGATGATGATTTTAGCAATACTTGCTTTTGCCAAACGAGCATTCAAATATTTACGGATTTGGTCGTCTTCTACAATTTTATCTTTGTAGTCCTTTCCACCATACCAATTTGACTCCCATCCGTGGATGTAACCTAGTCTATTTCCAATTGGATTTGTTTTTTGTCCCATTTCTTAAACTTATTTAGTACCGTCAACTACGATCGTAACGTGGTTCGATCTTTTTCTAATTCTGTGTGCTCTACCTTGAGGTGCTGGTTGAATTCTTTTCAACATTGTTCCTCCACCTACTTCAACTCGGCTAACAACTAGGTTTTCTTGACTGATGTCAGCTCCTTCGTTTTTAGTTTCCCAGTTTGCAATAGCGGAACGCAACAATTTTCCTAAGCTTACTGAAGCAATTTTACCGTTGAACTGTAATATGTTCAAAGCTTTATTCACTTCAACTCCGCGAATTAAATCAGCAACTAATCTCATCTTACGAGGAGAGATTCCCGAATTATTCAAATGCGCAATCGCAATTGATTTCTTATTTTCTTTAAGCTGTTCAGCTCTTAAGCGTTTTCTAGCTCCCATGACTGCTTTTAAATCTTAACGTTTCTTATCTTTTTTATTACCTGCATGCCCACGGAAATTGCGGGTAGGGGAGAACTCTCCTAATTTATGTCCAACCATGTTCTCAGTTACGAATACTGGAATAAATTTATTCCCGTTGTGAACTGCGAAGGTTAATCCAACAAATTCCGGTGTAATTGTAGACGCTCGAGACCAAGTTTTAATTACAGCCTTGCTGTTTGCAGCTTGAGCATCGTCAACTCTTTTCATTAATTTATAATGAACGAATGGCGGTTTCTTTAATGAACGACTCATATCCTATTTTTTTCTTCTTTCTACAATAAACTTATCAGAATACTTGCTTTTGGATCTAGTTTTAAATCCTTTAGCAGGCATACCATTTCTCGATCTTGGATGACCTCCGGAATTTCTTCCTTCACCACCACCCATCGGGTGATCAACAGGGTTCATAACCACACCACGAACACGTGGACGACGGCCTAACCATCTTGAACGACCAGCTTTTCCAGATACGACTAAGTTGTGTTCAGCATTTGATACGGAACCTATTGTAGCTAGACAAGTTGTTAAGATCATGCGCGTTTCACCTGAAGGCATTTTAATGATTGCATATTTGCCATCACGAGCGTTCAATTGTGCATACGTTCCTGCTCCACGAGCAATAACACCACCAGCACCTGGTTTCAATTCGATGTTGTGAATCACCGTTCCTAATGGAACATCTGATAGATACATCGCATGTCCAACGTTTGGTGTTGCGCTTTTTCCAGACAAGATTTGATCTCCTACTTTCATTCCAGTTGGAGCGATGATGTATCGTTTTTCTCCATCTGCGTAAAACAAAAGTGCGATGTTCGCTGTTCTGTTTGGATCGTATTCAATTGTTTTAACCGTTGCAGGAATATCAAACTTGTTGCGTTTGAAATCGATGATACGATATTTTTGTTTATGACCACCACCTAAGTAGCGCATTGTCATACGACCGTCGTTATTACGACCACCGCTTTTCTTCATACTTGAAACCAAGCTTTTTTCAGGAGAAGATGCTGTAATTTCAGCAAATTCCATCGCCACTTTATGACGTTGACCTGGGGTTGTTGGTTTGAATTTTTTAAGACTCATGGTTGAACATTAATAATTGTTAAATAAATCAATGGTTTCACCATCTGCTACGGTTACGACAGCCTTTTTCCATTGTTTGCTTTTTTGTTCAACAATGCCTTTATTGGTGTACTTCACAGAGGATTTACCACCACCATAATTTAATGTATGAACATCTGTGACATGTACTCCATACACCTTCTCGATGGCGTTTTTAATTTCAATTTTATTAGCCGTACGAGTTACTTCGAAAGTAAAGCGATTGTTGCGCTCACTTTGTAAAGTTGCTTTCTCGGTAATGATCGGCTTTCTAATAATTGTATGCATAACGTTTAGTTAAGAATAGTTTGAATTTTATCTAATGAGCTAGCTGCCAAAACAACTTTCCCAGCATTCAATACATCAAATGTATTAAACGAGTCTGCTGTTACGACTTTCACTCTTCCAAGGTTACGTGCCGCTAAGTATACGTTGTCTGTTTTTTCACCAAGAATCAACAATACTTTTTGGTTTTCCAAGTTCAATGAAGTTAATAACGCTTTGAAGTCTTTTGTTTTTGCATTCAAATTCAAATCTTCAATGATCATTAACCCGTCGTTTTTCGCTTTAAACGAGAAAGCTGATTTACGTGCAAGACGTTTCAATTTAATGTTTAATTTGAAGTGGTAGTTTCTTGGACGTGGTCCAAAGATTCGTCCACCACCAACGCGTGTTCCTGATTTAGCGCTACCCGCACGTGCTCCACCCGTACCTTTTTGCTTTTTCAATTTTTTCGTTGATCCAGCGATTTCGTTACGTTCTTTCGATTTGTGCGTTCCTTGACGACGGTTCGCCAAGTGTTGTTTTACATCCAAGTAAATGGCGTGGTTATTTGGTTCGATCCCAAAAACCTCCTCTGAAAGCGTTACTGACTTCGCAGTAGCTACTCCTTTTGAATCGTATATTTTCAGTTTCATTACTTGTTAATTGTTACAGTTGAACCATTTGCACCTGGAATCGATCCTTTAATGATCACGAGATTCTTGTCTGCAATTACCTTTAACACTTGTAGGTTTGAAGCCAATCTTCTTTTGTTCCCCATTTGTCCTGCCATGCGCATTCCTTTGAATACACGAGCTGGATAAGAACAAGCTCCGATTGAACCTGGTGCACGTAGTCTGTTGTGCTGACCGTGTGTTGCTTGACCAACTCCACCAAATCCATGTCTTCTTACTACCCCTTGGAAACCTTTTCCTTTTGAGGTTCCAATGACGTCAACAAATTCTCCTTCTTCAAAGATGTCGACTAAAACAGTATCTCCTAAACTTACTTGATCAAATCCTTTGAATTCAACCAACTTCGATTTTGGAGAAGTGTTCGCTTTTTTGAAATGGCCTTTCAATGCATTCGGAGTGTTTTTTTCTTTCTTCTCTCCGAATCCTAACTGAACTGCTTCGTAACCATCTCTGTCTTGTGTTTTTATTTGGGTCACAACACAAGGACCAGCTTCAATAACCGTGCATGGTAAAGATTTACCCTCGGCACTAAAGATGCTAGTCATCCCGATTTTACGTCCAATAATTCCTGGCATATACTAGTTGTTAAAAATTACACTTTAATTTCTACGTCAACTCCACTTGGAAGTTCCAATTTCATCAACGCATCTACTGTTTTTGATGAACTGCTATAAATGTCCATCAATCTTTTGTACGCACACAATTCGAATTGCTCACGCGCTTTTTTGTTAACGTGTGGCGAACGCAATACAGTGTAAATTCTTTTGTGAGTTGGAAGTGGAATAGGTCCGCTTACTACAGCACCAGTTGATTTAACTGTTTTAACGATTTTCTCCGCAGATTTATCTAGGAGGTTGTGGTCGTACGATTTTAATTTAATTCTAATTTTTTGGCTCATCTGATTTTTCTTTTAAGCTGTGACTTTACCATTTGCTTTTGCTACTACATCCTCAGCAACATTTTTAGGAGCTTCTGAGTAATGCGAGAATTCCATAGAAGAACTAGCACGTCCTGAAGTAATCGTACGTAACTGAGTTACATATCCGAACATTTCAGAAAGTGGAACGTCTGCTTTCAATACTTTCGCACCGTTACGGTCGTCCATTCCTCTCATCATTCCACGTCTTCTATTCAAGTCACCTACAACATCTCCCATGTTTTCTTCAGGAGTTACAACTTCTAATTTCATGATAGGCTCTAGTAATATAGGGTTACATGCTTTCAATGCTGCTTTGTATGCCATGCGTGCACAAAGTTCAAAGGATAAAGAATCTGAATCGACTGCGTGGAAAGATCCGTCAAGCAATTCAACTTTCATCGCTTCAATAGGGTATCCAGCAAGCACTCCATTTTTCATGGAATCTTTGAATCCTTTCTCAACGGAAGGAACAAATTCACGAGGAATGTTACCACCTTTGATGCTATTGATGAATTCAAGACCTGTTTTCTCTTCGCTGTCTTGAGCAGAAATTTTAACCAAGATATCGGCAAATTTTCCACGACCACCAGATTGTTTTTTGTAAACCTCTCTGTGGTTTGTTTGGCCAGTGATGGCTTCACGATATGTAACTTGAGGCGCTCCTTGGTTAACTTCTACCTTGAACTCTCTTTTCAAACGGTCGATGATGATCTCCAAGTGAAGCTCACCCATACCCGAGATAATCGTTTGACCTGATTCCTCATCTGTGTTCACACGGAATGTTGGATCTTCTTCAGAAAGTTTTGATAAACCGATCGATAAACGGTCAGTATCTGCTTGTGTTTTAGGCTCAATTGCTAAACCGATAACTGGATCTGGGAACACCATAGACTCAAGAACGATTGGTGCATTCTCAGCACACAATGTATCTCCTGTTTTGATGTCTTTAAATCCTACAACCGCACCGATATCACCAGCACCTAATTCACTAATTTGATTTTGCTTGTTTGCGTGCATTTGGAAAATACGGGAAATACGCTCTTTGTTGTCTGAACGGGTGTTCAAAACATAAGAACCTGCTTCTAATTTACCTGAATAAGCACGAACGAAACATAAACGTCCAACAAAAGGGTCAGTTGCAATCTTAAATGCCAAACCTGCGAAAGGTTCGTCATAAGAAGGCTTACGCAACTCTTCTTTGTCTGTTTTCGGATTCGTTCCAACAACTCCATCGATGTCCATTGGAGATGGAAGAATTTCCATTACCATGTCCAACATTGCTTGAACTCCTTTGTTTTTGAAAGAAGAACCACACATCATTGGAACAACTTTTCCTGAGATCGTTGCTTCGCGAAGTGCATTCAAAATTTCACGTTCTGTTAATGAATTCTCATCTTCGAAGAATTTCTCCATCAATGATTCGTCGAATTCAGCAACTGCTTCTAACAATTCGCTACGCAATTGACGCGCTTCATCAATAATGTCAGCAGGAATTTCGATTTCTTGGAAGGTCATTCCAAAATCTTCTTCATTCCATGTAATTCCTTTAAAGTTGATTAAGTCAACAACTCCTTTGAAGTTGTCTTCTTCACCGATATTGATTTGTAATGGAAGTGCATGACTTCCTAACATTTCTTTTACTTGGCGACAAACATTTAAAAAATCTGCACCTTGACGGTCCATTTTATTTACGAATCCAATTCTTGGAACGTTGTAATTGTTTGCCAAACGCCAGTTAGTCTCAGATTGAGGCTCAACACCATCCACAGCTGAAAACAAGAAAACCAAACCATCTAATACACGTAAAGAACGGTTCACTTCAACTGTAAAGTCAACGTGTCCTGGTGTATCAATAATGTTTACATGGTAATTTTGACCTCTGTATTTCCAATCCAATGTAGTTGCAGCAGAAGTAATCGTGATACCACGCTCTTGCTCTTGCTCCATCCAGTCCATTGTAGCTGCACCGTCGTGTACCTCTCCAATTTTATGGCTCACACCACCGTAAAATAAGATACGCTCTGTCGTCGTTGTTTTCCCTGCATCAATGTGAGCAGCAATTCCGATGTTTCTTGTAAATCTTAAATCTCTAGCCATGTCTTAGAATCTGAAATGTGAAAATGCTTTGTTCGCTTCTGCCATACGCATAGTATCTTCTTTTTTCTTGAAAGCAGCACCTTCTTCTTTCGAAGCAGCGATGATTTCAGAAGCTAATCTTTGAGACATTGTTTTTTCGTTGCGCTTACGAGCATAACCAATTAACCATTTCATAGCTAAGGATGCTTTACGCTCTTCACGCACTGGAGTAGGGATTTGGAAAGTAGCTCCACCTACACGGCGGCTTCTAACCTCAACACTTGGAGTAACATTCTCTAATGCTTTTCTCCAAACATCCAATCCTTCTGTTTCTTCTATTTTTTTATCAACGAGCTCAATCGCATCGTAAAATAAACGGAACGCTAAACTTTTTTTACCGTCTAGCATTAAATTGTTGACGAATTTTGTTACTACCACATCGTTGAACTTCGGATCTGGCAGAATCGCAATCTTTTTGGCTTTTCTTCTTCTCATTTTGTAAAGCTTTTAATTATTTCTGCTTAGGACGTTTAGTACCATATTTAGATCTTCTTTGGCTACGACCTTGAACTCCAGCCGTATCCTCTGCACCACGAACAATGTGGTAACGTACCCCTGGAAGGTCTTTTACCCTTCCTCCTCGCACAAGTACTAATGAGTGTTCTTGAAGATTGTGGCCTTCACCACCGATGTAAGCGTTGACTTCTTTTCCGTTCGTTAAGCGAACACGCGCCACTTTACGCATAGCCGAGTTTGGCTTTTTTGGCGTAGTCGTGTATACACGAACACAAACACCTTTACGTTGTGGACATGAATCAAGCGCAGCGGACTTACTTTTCTTCACCACCGCAGTTCTTCCTTTGCGAACTAACTGTTGAATAGTTGGCATAAAATACTCTTGTTTTAAATAAATAATAACCTCAAAACGTACTTTGAGGGGTGCAAAGATAACTATTTATTTTTATAAACCAAGAGCGTTTGAAAAAATATCTACTTTTTATTGCTTGATTTTCAAATTTTAAGCGGAAAGTGTCAAATTTGATTTTGTGTATCGTTTTCTAGTGAATTTGATAATAGGATCTTTCCAACATGGGTTGACCCAATTCAAGCTTTAAACTGGGCACGAAATTGCCTTTCATTTCTTTCATTCGATTCAAGCGATTCTGAAAATGTAGTTCTTGACTGAGAGTCATTAATTTCAATTGATTCGCACCGCTCATGTTTCCTTTTTGAATGGTGTTCAAGCAGCGTATGATTTGTTTCAATTGATGGTCGTAGAGGTCCACCAAATCATGACCTGTAATTAAATCAATGCAATCGCTTACCTGTGCATCAAATTCAGTTTTGGAGATGGATATGGTTTCGTTGGCAGAAAGGAGGGGATTTAAATAGTCATATCCTCGTTCGCTTGTTTTGAAAACGTAATCATTCCAGAATGCTTCGGAGTCAATCATCGCATCACCAGCATTATAGTTTGAAACGTTTCCTAAATGGCTTTCTGCACAGTAGAGCAAGGAATAGTAGCTTGTGTATTCAAAAGGTTTGAAGTAATACCAATCATAAACGGTGTATGTGTTATCACTATTTTTCTTCAATACAAAAAATTTAAAATCTTCTTCATTATTGTATGGGTATGATAATTCATCCGTTTCGTTTGTGTTTCTGTGGAGCAGTACTGGATAGATGAATGCTGTTTTGTTCGGGTTGGATATGAGTACATCGGAATAGGTAATTTCATTCCCAGCCCAAAAACCCCCATCGCTAGAGGTTCTTTGGTAATAGGCATTGTAGGTGTAGTCACCTTGACTTGTCAGTTCATTTAATTTGGGCGTAATGTAGGTATCGATGAGAATTTTGGACTCGGGATCTCCTTCTTCGTATGTATATTCATCCTTAGCGATGTCTCCTCCAAAATTATTTAATATCCATTTTTCCTCATCGTATTGAATGCTAGAGCCATAAGCTAATGCTTCGTTGTAAAAAGATTTGACCGCATCGAGCGAATCCGTAAAGTCATGTCTAAAATAGGAATACAAGTTCCAATCATTGCCAACACGTTCAAAATTCATTTGCTCTGACTCAAATTCAGTATAGGTACTTAAGTCATCTTCGGAGTAAATGGATACTTCGTCTTTTTTAATGGATAGCAAACATATTTTGTCTTCGTTTTTACTGATAAGGATGGCTACAACATGATCAAATGGAATGTACTTTGGAAGGTTTTTGAGGATTCTTTTTGCTTGAGCGATTTTGGCTAAGGTGTATGTTTCATTCATAAATTCCATCTTCGATAGTGCTTCATCTCTTCTTTGAATCAATAAATTGGAACTGATACAGGACGGGTCTACCTTTTGAATGGCTGATTCTGCCCAAGTGGAAAAGGCCACATCTTTATAAAATTTTTGCCAGAAGGAAAACCAAGATAAACTGCCATCATTTCCTTCTTGTGCATACAAAAATCGGCCTGTTGGTGCACTAAAGTGTTGTTCTAGAACCAGCGACTGGATGGAATTAGGATTTTTAATTTGAACATCCATCGAAGTTTCCGAGGAACTTATGCGAATGTTGCTGACATAAAATTCAAAATTCACCTTACCGAGCCCTTTAAGTGTAGGTTTTACTAAACTAAGGTAAATTGGGTATTCCTCTTCGTATGCTTGATACAGAGCGCCGCCCATAACGTAACACGGCATCACACATTCTGTATTCTCAGCTAATTTTTTGATGTTGTTTAGATACGCTTGATTTTCAAAATTTAAGTTGTTCAGCTCCTTTTTGCTTCGTTTAGAAAGATTTTCCTTGATCCATTCATCAAGCTTTTGTTGTGCTTCCTTTACTTGTTCCTTGCAAATAGGCTCTGTTATTTGAACGGATTCATCCGCAGTAATGAGAAAATGAATCGGTTGTTGAGCAAAACTAGAACCAATGCATACAAAGGTTAGAAGGAGAATGAGTTGTTTCATCGGTTGAAGGGTTTAACAACTCAGTAGCTGTTCAATTGATGTGTAAAGATGAATTTAAGAATTAAATAAAAAAAGGAAACCAAATGGCTTCCTTTTTTTAAATATAATGGGTTTAAGCTTAACGATATAAGGTCGCTTTTACCGCTTTTACTAGGCGTTCCACATTTGGAAGGGCTTCATCAATCAAGGTCGGTGAGAAGGCAAAAGGCGTATCGGTCTGCGTGACACGTTGCACAGGTGCATCTAAATAATCGAATGCATAACGTTGCAAGTGGTAAGCAATTTCGGAGGAAATCGACGCTAACGGCCAAGATTCTTCCAATACGACGCAACGATTTGTTTTCTTAATGGATTCAACAATGGTTCCGTAGTCCAATGGACGAATGGTTCTTAAATCGATGATTTCAACGTGAATGTTTTCTTTTGCTAACGCATCAGCCGCCTCTTCAGCTACTTTAATGATTTTTCCAAAAGTTACGATTGTGACATCTGTTCCTTTGCGAACTACATTTGCGACTCCAATTGGAATGATGTATTCTCCTTCAGGAACTTCCCCTTTGTCGCCATACATTTTTTCGGATTCCAAAAACACCACTGGATCATTATCTCTGATCGCAGCTTTTAATAATCCTTTTGCATCTGCAGGATTAGATGGAGTAAGTACTTTCAATCCTGGAACGTGTGCGTAAAAAGCTTCGAAACTCTGAGAGTGTGTTGCGGCTAATTGACCAGCCGTACCATTACCACCTCTAAAAACAATCGGACAAGAGTATTGTCCCCCAGACATTTGCAACATTTTTGCTGCAGAATTGATGATTTGATCCGCAGCCAAAATAGCAAAGTTCCAAGTCATGAATTCAACAATTGGACGAAGTCCGTTCATTGACGCACCCACTGCGATCCCAGCGAATCCAAGTTCGGCAATCGGTGTATCGATGACTCTTTTTGGACCAAATTCATCCAACATGCCTTGCGAAACTTTGTAAGCGCCATTATACTCGGCTACTTCTTCTCCAAGTAAAAATACGCGTTCATCACGACGCATTTCTTCAGACATTGCTTCCCTTAAGGCTTCTCTAAATTGTAATGTTTTCATAGTTCCAAAAATTTCGAATTGCAAAAGTATAAAAACCAGCTAATTCATTCATTATTTTATGCGACTTTTAATGACGCTATTTTCGATTTTGAGAATTTTTCTTCTGCATAGGATAAGTTCACTTCCAGAGACTTTTCTCCAGAGGATGGCAAATCAAACATCGCATCGGTCAGGATGGCTTCACAAATGGACCTTAATCCACGTGCTCCAAGTTGGAATTCATTCGCCTTTTTTACCATAAAGTCTAGAACTTCGTTATCTATGCTTAGTTTCACTCCGTCCAATTCCAACAAACGCTTGTATTGTTTAATGAGTGCATTTTTAGGCTCGGTAAGAATGCGTTTTAAATCTGCATCTGATAAAGGCTCTAAATAGGTGAGTACTGGAAAACGTCCAATCAATTCTGGGATTAATCCAAAGGCACGTACATCGCTTGGAGAAATGTATTTCAACAAAGAATCTTTTTCAATGACTTCTTCAGAGTCCGATGAAAAACCGATGGTTTGACGGTTTACCCGATTCGCAATTAATTTTTCGATTCCGTCAAAGGCACCTCCACAGATGAACAAAATGTTTTTCGTATCAATTTGAATCATTTTTTGTTCCGGATGCTTTCTGCCTCCTTGTGGTGGTACATTGACCGTAGCTCCTTCCAATAATTTAAGCAAAGCTTGCTGTACACCTTCTCCCGAAACGTCACGTGTAATGGAAGGATTGTCGTTTTTGCGCGCAATTTTATCAATTTCATCAATGAAAACGATGCCCATTTGTGTGCTTTCCACGTTGTAATCAGCGGCTTGAAGTAGGCGAGAAAGGATGCTTTCAACATCTTCACCAACATAGCCAGCTTCAGTTAAAACAGTCGCATCTGCAATGCAGAAGGGTACATTAAGCAATTTAGCAATGGATTTTGCCAAAAGCGTTTTTCCGGTTCCTGTTCGACCAACTAAGATTACATTTGACTTTTCAATGTCTACCTCGTCAGATGTCGATTTATGTCCAAGTCGTTTGAAATGGTTATAAACCGCAACCGATAGAAATTTCTTCGCTTCATTTTGGCCAATCACATACTGGTCTAGGTGCGCTTTGATTTCATGAGGTTTCATCAAGTTGATTTTCACCAACTCTAATTGCTCCTCTTTAGCGTTCTCACTGAGTTCTTCTTGTACAATTTTATTGGCTTGAGAAGCGCAATTATCGCAAATATGACCGGATATCCCGGCAATAAGTATTCCAACTGCTGACCTTTCTGAGCCGCAAAATGAGCAAACTGCTTCTTTTTTAGCCATCTTTATTTTGGATTACGAAGCAAGACTTCATCAACCATTCCGTATGCTTTTGCCTCATCAGATGTCATCCAATAATCGCGGTCAGAATCAGCCCATACTTTTTCGTAGTCTTGTTTTGAATGTCGAGCGATGATGTCGTACAATTCCTTTTTCAATTTCTGAATTTCTCTTGCCGTGATTTCAATATCCGATGCTTGTCCTTGCGCTCCACCTAATGGTTGGTGAATCATCACTCTGGAATGTTTCAAGGCACTTCTTTTCCCATCAGCTCCCGCACAAAGTAAAACCGCACCCATTGATGCTGCCATACCTGTACAAATGGTTGCTACGTCTGGTCGGATGTATTGCATGGTATCGTAAATCCCTAATCCTGCATAAACAGAACCACCTGGGGAATTAAGATAGATTTGTATGTCTTTCTTCGCATCCACTGACTCGAGAAATAATAACTGGGCATTGATGATATTTGCCACTTGATCATTGATTCCCGTACCTAAAAAGATGATGCGATCCATCATCAAACGAGAAAAGACATCCATTTGTGTCATGTTCATTGGGCGTTCTTCAATGATATAAGGTGTCAAAGAAGATTCAATATAATGATCGACCACCATACTGTTCAATCCAATATGTTTTGTTGCGTATTTGCGGAATTCGTTGCTATCCATTTTTATTCATTTTAGACAACAAAGTTAAGGAAATTCGCGAAGTAGGTGTGAAATGTTTGCCCAAAAAAAAATCCCGATTTCTCGGGATTTTAAAATGCATGCTCAACAGGTTATTTTACAAGGTTTGTAAAAGTTGCTTCTGTTGATATTTTTAAGAATTCGCGGTCTTTCGCAGCTTTGTCTTTCATCGCAGGATTTTTAGAAATCGCTGCTTTCAAATTGGAAACAACAGCATCCACTCCTTCGCCTGAACGTGCAGAAATGATTGCTTTCAAATAGGCTGTTTCAGCTGTCTCACTAAGTCCTGAAAGTGTTTTCTTAGCAACATCTAATTTACCAGCTAATACTTGTGCCAACGCTTTGTTGAAGCTATTCTCTGAGAACGATGCGTCTGCAGCTGCGTATTTTCCATCCATGATATTTAAAATACCTTGATTGTAATTCACTGCTGTCTTCTGACTTGCATCACCTTTTGAATCAAAAGCTGTTTTCGCTTGACCGATTAATTTTTTAGCATTGGCACGATTTCCATCTAAAATAGCACTCGCTGCTAAATTATTTTTGGTAATGCCATTTTCCTTCAATGAACCTGCTTTTTCAAAGGAGCTTTTGGCCTCTGAGCTCTTGTTTAATTGAAAGCGTGCAGCTCCTAAATTGGTGTGTGTACGATAATCCGAAGCAAAGTTTGTCGCGGCAATACCGTAAATTCTTGCTTTCTCGTTAAGGTCAGTGGTCAATTTGTTCGCTGTAAACAATAACTCTTCTACTGAAAGTTCATTTGGGTTATTGCTTGCTGCTGCTTTTAACTCATCGTCTGTTAAACCAAACTCAGTGTAGTTAACTACTATCATCGCACGACGTATTTTAGGGAAAACATCTTTGTCAAGTTCTGTGTAAGATTTGCCAAGATTAATCATCTCTTTTTCACGTTGCTCTAGGTCCTTTGTCATCTCCAAAATACGAATGAAAAGGTTTTTGTCAGCTTCAGGAATCGTTGTTGAGGCAGCTAATTGCGTTTTAAATCCTTCAAAATCTTCTCCGAATTTATTCAACTTGTACATGCTTGTATCCGTGAAGGCTTTTAAATTCGCTTTTTTCATCAACGCGATAATCGCTGTTCTGGTCGTTTTTGTACGATCATAAGAAAGGTCGTCGTTTTTTGAAATTTCACCGTCTGGTGATGCGTAACCGTTTATTTCAATGGAATTGATTTTGATTTTTGGATTGGATTGTGCTGCTTGAATCCAAGCGACCAATGCCGTAACATCCATGTCTTTTAATTCGTTCGCACGTACATCTGCCTTCCCTTTTTCAAAATTGAATGTAGCTTCTGTCGTTTTATTAAATTGACGAACCAATGCATCCTCTTCGTAAAGAACCTTGAACGTTTTGTTCACTAAGTATGGCGTAATGATTGTTCCATCTGCAATTTTCAACTCGGGAAGAACGTCCTTTTCTTTGGTTTGTTTGTAGATTTTTCCAGTTACAACCAAATCCGCAGCTTCCATTTCAGGTAAATAAGGAATGGTTTGTTCGAAAGTAGCTGTTCCACCATTTTGAAAATTAATGGTTGTTCCATTCTCTGTTACATCTTCACCATTCACATACCATGTTCCGATGGCATAAGAGCCTAATTTTGGTGTAACTTCAGCTTTCGCTTTCTTCGACATCCCTTTTTCAGGAACATTCACGGTAATAGAGATTTTCACACTGTCACCATGCATTTCCAACGGATTTGGATTGACTGTATAAGTCATGTCTTTTACCAAATCACATGATGCTAAAAACATCATCCCGGTACCTAAATAGAATAAATTGCTTAAACGAAATAACTTCATAACTGGGTTTTATTTTTTTACAAATGTATGAAAGATTTCAGTAATTCGAAAATCAATGAATTAGAAAGAAATGAATGGATAAAAAACATCGTTTTCCTGGACGATTTCTAGTAATGGTTTTAGAACAAATTCCCTTGATTTGAAATGCAGATGAGGGATGATTAATTCGTTTGTATGGATGAATTGGTCATGGTAGAAAATGATGTCTAAATCGATGCACCGATCCTCGTACGTATCTTTCTGTTTAACCCTCCCCATTTTCCACTCAATTTTTTTGAGTTCGGCGAGTAATTCCTGCGGTGTAAGTTTGGTAAAGCAGGTTATGCAAGCATTTAAAAATGAATTTGTTGATTCATAGCCCCAGGTATTTGACTCCATAAAACGAGAGATTCGGTCAATTTCTCCAATGGATTTTCTCATTTCGTCTATGGCAACCCGAAGGTTTTGATCTTTATCTCCTAAGTTAGATCCTAAGGCAATGACAACATGGTATTTTTTTATTTCTTCCATTCGAAATGTTGGACCAACTCCATGAGGTCTTTTTTCAAGTAGTCTAATGTTGGTCGTAAAGAATCGTAGTTTGGTCGACAATTTAAAAGGACCTCAGCGCGCACAAAATGGGTGCTTGAATCCGTTAAGTAGAATTGAAAGTTTGTAGCAACATTTCCTTTCAACTCGAAAAAAGTACCGAAAACACGCTTGTTCGGCTGGATGATTTGCTCGAAGTTGATTTTATCGGCTTTGATTTTATGCTCATCTACTTTGTCATTTGCGAAATTGATGATCTCAGCGAGTGAATCTTTGCTTGGTAAGTTGATGTAATACATGAATAAAGTGCCATTTAACGGTCCCAAATCGATGGATTCTACGCAATAATTCGATTGAGGGAATTCCACGTTGGATGGAGCATAGATGTTGGAAAGCTTCATGGAATAGGGACACCCACTCTTGTATATACGGTAGCTGTGCTCTGGTAAGTTCATGCGCAAGTAGGTGGATGGCTTTGGCACAGGATTCTCATCTGAGCAAGCGAATAAAACGAATAGACATATCAGGAATGATGCGGTCAAACATTTATTCATGGCAATATAATTTTAATGGTTTTCATTCGTTTCTTGTCCGACGATTCTACGATAAACTTGACTTTTTCAATGAAAACGTATTCGTTGTTTTTTAAAATTCGTCCCGCATTTTCGAGCACCAATCCACCAATTGTCTCTGCTTCGCCTTTGACGGATTCGAATGCATCTTGATAGGTTTCTCCAATTATTTTGTACAAATCATTTAAAGAAGTCCTTCCCTCAAAAATGATGGTATGCTCATCCAATTTGGTGTAAGCGATTTCATGGTCGTCAAATTCGTCCGTAATATCTCCAACGATTTCCTCCAAAATGTCCTCCAGCGTTACAATTCCGCTCGCCCCACCATATTCATCTACAACGACAGCCATGTGCATGCGCATGCTTCTGAATTCTTGAAGTAAGTCATTTATTTTTTTGTTTTCCGGAATAAAGAATGGTTTGCGAATAATGGACTTCCAGTCAAAAGCTGCGCCTTCATTTAAATGAGGAAGCAAATCTTTTATGTATAATATCCCGACAATATTATCCGGTGATTCTTCAAAAATGGGCATACGAGAATATCCTGCTTCCAATACGGTTTGCATCACTTCTTCGAAACTTGATTCGGCATCGATTGCTTCCACTTCAATACGCGGAGACATGATTTGACTGGCCTCTGTTTTTCCAAATTTCACAATCCCTTCAAGGATTTTATGGTCTTCTTCCGAGCTGGATTCTTCTCTTGTAAGTGCTAGTGCTTGTTCCAATTCATCTTGGTTCACTTTTACGGAAGATTTGGATCGTTTTTGTATAAAATTGGTGCCTCGCACTAGTGCGATTTTTAACCAAGAAACGGGTGGAACTGCACTAAGAAAGTAAAGTGGGTAGGACATCCATCTCACAACAATCATGTTGTTTCGAGCAGCAAATATTTTAGGCACCACTTCGCCAAGCAATAGAATTAAAAAGGTAATTCCAACCACTTCCAACAAAAACCGTTTCAGTTCAGTTCCTGCTTGGGGGGGATAGATATCATTTAAAATGAAAGTGGAAAGAATGACGATTCCAACATTCACAAAATTGTTGGTTATGAGAATAGTCGCCAGTAATTCTTTTG
Source organism: Crocinitomicaceae bacterium (assembly GCA_030727405.1). Classification (GTDB taxonomy): domain Bacteria; phylum Bacteroidota; class Bacteroidia; order Flavobacteriales_D; family Crocinitomicaceae; genus UBA952. Next base: position 75,814 of record JANRBR010000028.1, read on the forward strand.
GCTTCGCAAGAAGGCTTATAATGAGTTTGGAACGTGAGCTATTCTCCTTTTTCAAATCTTCGTTATCCGCTGGACGCAAGGAGAAATAAGCGCTTTCGGAGCTTGACATCAGCGCTGAAATGAATAATAAGGCCGCAATACAAAGAATGTAAACTACGGTAGTGGAATCAAATCCTACAGGAGATACTTTTGCTAATGTAATGAAACTGGGAGGCTCGATTAGGCTCATGATTAAAATGGTAAAGAATCTTCAATGTTGTTATCTAAACCGCTCATCGGTGTGGGATTTGCGGGCTTTCCTTCTGAAGAGTAAGGGGCATTAGATCGCTCTCCTTGATCACTACGAGAAAGAATGGTTAAATCATCTCCAACCACTTCGGTTGCATAGCGTGAATTCCCTTCTTTGTCCTGCCAAGAACGTTTTTTTAATTTTCCTTCGATGTAAACTTTGGTGCCTTTTCGGATGTATTTTTCAGCAATTTCAGCCAATCCTCGCCATAATACAATGTCATGCCAGTCGGTTATTTCTTTGCGTTCCCCGGTTTGCTTGTCATTGTATATTTCTGATGTAGCAAGAGGAAAGGAGGCAACAACGGCTCCGTTTTCCAATCGTCTTACCTCTGGATCTTTTCCTAAGTTCCCGATTAAAATTACTTTATTGACACTTCCATTCATATGGGTAAAACTAAAGATTTACGTATCAATAATACTTATTTTTTTCTAAATGAACGTTTTTTTGCTGGTTTTGCTGCGTCACTTTTCGAAATTTCAATGCATTCTTCTAATGTTAAATTCTCAGCAACGGTATCTTTCGGGAGTTTAAAATTGTCTTTTCCGATTTTCAGATAAGCACCGTAACGACCATTTAGCAATTGAACATCTGGACGATCATCGAAGCTTTTAATCAAGCGATTTGCTTCCACCTGCAATTTTTCCAAGTAAATTTCTAAAGCTCTCTCGTAGGTGATTGTCATAGGATCTTCACCCTTTGGAATCGATGCGAATATTTTTCCAACTTGAACGTAGGGACCAAATCTTCCGTTGTTGACCTTCATGTCTTGCTCTTCATACTGTCCAACGACTCTTGGAAGTTGAAACAATTTTAATGCATCTTCAAGGGAAATGTTCCCGATGGATTGATTGCCTTGTAATGATGCAAATAAAGCCTTTTCGCCATCTGCTTTTTCATCTCCAACCTGTACCATTGGTCCAAAGCGACCAATTCGAACAATTACTTTTCTTCCTGACTCTGGATGCACGCCTAATTCACGTTCTCCAGTTGCACGTTCACTGTGTTCCAGGGTATCTTCAACCACCGCATGAAAAGGTTTGTAGAACGACTCCATCATTTGGGTCCATTCCAACCTTCCATGAGCGATTTCATCGAATTCAGCTTCCACTTTGGCGGTGAATTGATAATCCATGATTTGATCGAAATGTGCTTGCAAGTAATCTGTTACAACAATACCAATGTCCGTAGGGAAAAGTTTATTGCGGTCCTTTCCTGTTGTTTCAGATTTCTCTTCTTTGGAAATGCCTTCTTTGTTGAGTGTTAACAAACAGTATTTTCTTATTTCACCTTCACGCTCTTGCTTTTCAACATAGGTGCGCTTTTGAATGGTAGAAATAGTTGGTGCATAGGTAGATGGACGACCAATTCCTAGTTCTTCTAATTTTTTTACTAACGACGCTTCCACGTAACGTGAAGGAGGTCGAGTAAATCGTTCAACTGCCGTGCAAATGGATAAGTCAACCGTTTCATTTACAGTAACTTTTGGTAAAAGCCCATCGGTTTCCTCGTCTTGTTCCTCGTCCAGACTTGATTCCATGTAAACTTTCAAGAATCCGTCAAAAACGATCACTTCACCTTTTGCGCTAAAATAGTCGCTGGTTGGCAAGCCTCCGATTTTAACTGTTGTTCGTTCCAATTTGGCATGCGCCATTTGACTCGCAATGGATCGTTTCCAGATGAGTTCGTACAATCTTACTTCATCGCGCTCCGCAGAAACACTTGATTTCTCGAAGTCTGTTGGACGAATTGCCTCATGGGCTTCTTGTGCTCCTGAACTCTTGGTTGTATATTTTGTGGGCTTCGAATAATCGCTGCCGTAAAACTGTTCGATTGCTGCTTTTGCTCCGTTGATTGCCGTTTCGGATAAGTTAACGGAATCTGTTCTCATGTAAGTGATGTGTCCAGATTCATATAAGCGCTGTGCAACGCTCATTGTTTTCGTTACGGAAAAACCAAGTTTCAAACTAGCCTCTTGTTGTAAAGTGGATGTCGTAAAAGGTGCTGAAGGAGTTTTTGTACTCGGTTTTTGCTGCACATCCTCGACGAAAAACGAGCTGTTTTGACACATTTCAAGAAATGCTTGCGCATCTTTTTCGTGGTCTAAGTGTCGGTTCAATTCCGCTTTCAGTAAGCCGTTTTGGGCCGCAAAATTTCCATTTACTCGGAAGAATGGATTTACATTAAACGCCTCGATTTCTCGCTCACGTTCAACAATCAATCGAACGGCAACGGATTGAACGCGTCCGGCAGATAAACTTGGTCGAACTTTTTTCCAAAGTACTGGCGAAAGTTCAAATCCTACGATGCGGTCTAAAACACGACGAGCTTGTTGTGCATCAACCAATTCTTTATTGATTTTACGTGGGTTTTCAATGGCTTTTAATACCGCTGTTTTCGTGATTTCATTAAAGGTAATGCGATGGGTATCTTTTTTCGATAAATCCAATGTTTCATATAAATGCCAAGAAATGGCCTCTCCTTCGCGGTCCTCATCGGTCGCTAGCCATACAACTTCCGCTGCTTTCGCTAATTTTTTTAGCTCTGCTACGACTTGTTTTTTGTCGGCGCTCACCTCGTAAAGTGGATTGAAATGATTGTCAATCTCGATTGCTAATCCTTTCTTAGTCAAATCCCTAACGTGACCATAGCTTGATTTCACAATAAAATCTTTACCAAGATATGATTCAATAGTCTTTGCCTTTGCAGGGGACTCAACGATAACCAGATTTTTAGCCATAAGAAGAATTTAGGTGACAAATGTATATTGAAAACACGGCAAATAACAAGTTGTTCACTGCAAATTTTTTATTGGCTTGTCCTTTAACCTATGGTTAAGAAAAATTTCACGAGAAAAAAAACTTATTCTTGGAAATTATGCCTGTCAATTTGTCATGCGGTTTAATTTGTCGTAAATTTGCCTCCCTACAAAATAGCTTACAATGGAATTTGAAAATAAAGTGATTGATGAATCGATGCAAGGAACAGCCATCGAATTGCAAAATCAAGGAGGCGAAGGAAAGAAAAAACTATACTTAGAAAGTTATGGTTGTCAAATGAATTTTTCGGACAGTGAAGTCGTTGCGTCAATCTTAGCTCAAGATGGATTTGAAACAACACGAAACATGGATGAGGCCGATGTGATTCTTTTAAATACCTGTTCCATCCGTGAAAATGCAGAGCAACGTGTTCGCAATCGTTTGACTGAATTTAAAATCAAAAAAGAAAACAATCCGGATTTGGTTGTCGGTGTACTTGGTTGTATGGCTGAACGACTTAAAAAGAATTTGTTGGAAGAAGAAAAACTAGTAGACTTAGTTGCTGGACCAGATGCATACCGAGACTTGCCGAACTTGATCGAGGAAGTTGGAACTGGTCAAAAAGCAGTGAATGTGCTGCTTTCTCGCGACGAGACTTATGCAGACATTTCACCTGTGCGTTTAGACAAAGGTGGAATAGCAGCATTTGTAACAATCATGCGTGGATGTGATAACATGTGTTCCTTTTGCGTAGTGCCATTTACACGTGGAAGGGAACGCTCCCGTGACCCGCATACCATTGTGGAAGAATGCAAGGATTTGTTTGGTCGCGGATACCGTGAAGTAACTTTGTTAGGACAAAACGTTGACTCCTATCGTTGGAATTTAAGTTCAAAGGGAGAAGTGAAAAATCCCGAAGAACCTACGACCAACTTTGCACAATTGATGGAAATGGTGGCCTTAGTTTCACCTGATTTACGCGTTCGCTTTAGCACATCGCATCCAAAAGACATGACGGATGACGTATTAGATATCATGGCGAAATACGAAAATATTTGTCCATACATTCATTTGCCTGTACAATCGGGAAACACCGATGTTTTATACCGAATGAATCGTGGTTATTCACGTGAATGGTACATGGAACGCATTGATGCCATCAAGCGCCTAGTTCCTGATTGCGCCATTTCAACAGATGTGATCACAGGGTTTTGCGGCGAAACAGAAGAAGAGCATCAGGATACTCTTTCATTAATGGATTTTGTTCAATATGATTTTGCATACATGTTCAAGTATTCGGAACGACCAAAAACATTGGCGGAACGCAGATTTGATGATGACATTCCAGAAGAAGTGAAAGGCAGACGTTTGAATGAAATCATTGAAAAACAATTGGCATCTTCTTTGAAATCCAATCAAAAGCAAATCGGAACCGTTCAAAAAGTGTTAATCGAGGGGACATCAAAACGTTCGGAAGAACATTTATGTGGTAGAACGGGAAGAAATTCAATGGTGGTATTTCCAAAAGAAAATTATCAAAAAGCACAATATGTGATGGTGCGCATCGATGAGTGTACTTCCGCTACGTTGATGGGGGAAGTTGTTTCGTTATGTTAATCTAATTACAGATGAATATTCAACAAGTAAAACAACGTTTTGGCATCATTGGGAATTCCCCCATGTTAAACCGCGCTCTGGAAGTTGCCATGCAAGTTGCTCCAACGGATATTTCCGTGCTTGTCACAGGAGAAAGTGGAACTGGTAAGGAAATTGTCCCACAAGTTATCCATCAATTGAGTGCTCGTAAACATGGCGAATACATTGCGGTGAATTGCGGTGCAATTCCAGAAGGAACGATTGATTCTGAATTATTTGGGCATGAAAAAGGATCGTTTACGGGAGCAAGTGGTAGTCGACAAGGTTATTTTGAAGTAGCAAATGGTGGCACCATCTTTTTAGATGAGGTAGCTGAATTACCCATGCAAACGCAAGTTCGTCTGTTGCGGGTCTTGGAAACAGGTGAATTTATTCGCGTTGGATCTTCAAAAGTGATAAAAACCAATGTTCGCGTAGTAGCTGCGACCAATGAAAACATGCAGCAAGCCATTCATTCAGGGAAATTTCGAGAGGACTTGTTTTACCGTTTAAGTACGGTTCCAATTCAACTTCCAGCGTTAAGAAACCGACAAGAAGACGTCCATCTGTTGTTTCGGAAATTTGCGAACGATTTCGCAGAGAAATACAGGATGCCCGCCATTAAATTAACTGAAGAAGCGGTGCACCTGATTCAACAATATCCATGGCCTGGAAACATTAGGCAGCTGAAAAACTTGGTTGAACAATTGTCTGTTATTGAGACGGCTCGTGAAATAGATGGAATGATCTTATCTTCATACCTTCAACCAATCACTGAAAAATCTAGTTTTTTGGTGAAGAACGATCAAACCCAAGAATCCATTTCGGAACGCGAGTTGATGTATAAGTTTCTATTCGACATGAAAAAAGACTTAACTGAATTAAAAAAACTTGTCTTGGAGGTGGTGAATAATGGAGCAGGAGCAACCTTGAATCAGGATCAAGCGGCGATAGTGAACCGAATTTACCAAGACGTATACGAGGACATTCCCGTATCTACAAGAATACTTCCTTCTGGACAGTCTAATGACACACACACAAATTATCCCGTGTTGCCAGAAACATTTGAAGTGCATGAAGAAATTGAAGAATCCTTATCTTTGGAAGATCGTGAAAAAGAATTGATTCAGAAAGCATTAGAAAAACACCGAGGAAAACGCAAGTATGCGGCACTTGAATTGGGGATTTCTGAACGAACACTTTACCGCAAAATTAAAGAATACCAACTCGGAGAATAAATGAAATATGTCTTATTCATTTTCGTGGCAATTGGATTAAGTGCTTGCTGGCCGAGTAGTTTTTCATTCAGAGATACCGGAGGAATGCCGGAGGAGTGGAAGACCTTTACGCTGAAAACACTGGAACTTGAGGCAGCTACTTGTCCCCTGAATTTTGCCGCTTTACTTTCTGAAAAAATGAAAGATGGTGTCCAAAATAACACGCCATTACTATTGAATACTAGTTTTGGAAAAGGAGAAGTCAACATGGAAGGGAAAATTACCCAATACACGGTAATGCCACTGGCTGTGCAAGGAAACAATAGTGCCTCTCAAAATAGATTGACCATGACTGTTGTGATGACCATAAACATCACCAAGCCGAAGGAAGAACAGTGGTCCATGACTTCGACCCGATTTGCGGATTTTAATTCGGGCACGAACCTTTCAGAGGTAGAAACGAAATTATTTGAAGACATTTCCGAGCAAATGGTACAGGACCTAATAACGAAACTTTTAAGTAATTGGTGATGTTAAGCAGCGAATCAATTCACCAACAGATGCGTGATACATCTACCTGTTCCACTCGGCAATTAAATGAGTTGAAGGAATTGATGGATCTATATCCATATGCATCGAGTGTCACCACTTTGTTCTTAAAATCTTTGGCGAATGACCGCGATTTGCGCTTGAGTTCTCAATTGGAAAAATACGCGTATCAAATTCCAAATCGCGCGCTTTTATATGAGCTGTTAGTGACTCAAACAACCGTTTCGACTACGGAAGTCATTAAAGAACTGGGGGAAAGCCCACAGGAATTAACAAAAGAAGTTCTTCCAGCGTTAGAAGTCCAATCGATTGCTCCGGTTTTCCCATTGACAGAGGAAATCTCTGTACGCACGGAAGTAGTACCGTTGGAAAAGGAGGAAGAAGTGGAGGAATTCGAAACCTTAATTGAGCCACTCGCAAAATCAGCACATGTACTAGACGAAGTGTTTCAAGAAGTGACAGCGGTTACGAATGAGGAAGAGGAAGAAAGTGCTTTGAACATCCCACATCCACACGAAGTCGACGAAGAAATGGATGAAGTAGATGCAATGATTCAATCTGCCGTTATATCTTCTTCGTATTTGCAAATCGCTTACCCAGGTGCAGCCGAAGAAGTGGATGAGGACCAAGAACATGTCGAAGCCGAAAATACACCGGTTACGGAGGAAACTGGACGAACGGTACTGGAAACAAAGGAAAATTTAACAGAAGTTGAACCAAAATCGTTTACAGATTGGTTGAAAATTGGAAATGTACAAGGCGAGCGAATCGAAGAACCAATGAAAGAAGAGCCGAAGCCAACCTTTTACCAATTCGAAAAACCAAAGAAAGAATTCTTTTCCCCAGCTAAAAAGGCAAAGGAAAGCGTGGATGAAAATAAGATGCCTGTAAGTGAAACCCTAGCACAAGTATTTGCCTTGCAAGGAAATATTAACAAGGCAATTCACGTTTATGAGCAATTAATTTTGATTTTTCCAGAAAAAAAGAGTTTCTTTGCAAGCCAAATTAGAAATTTAAAGAGAAAACTTAATTCTTAATCATGGATTTATTATTGTCGATTATCATCATTGCAGCAAGTATTTTGCTGATTTTAGTTGTTTACGTTCAAAACCCTAAAGGTGGAGGCTTAAGCTCAGATTTTGGATCTCCTTCTCAATTGGGTGGTGTTCAAAAAACCAACGAGTTGATTGATAAATTAACCTGGGGTTTAGCTGCAACCATTGTTGTAGTGAGTTTAATGATGACCATTCGTCAACCAAAAGCACCTAAAGCAGCAGCGCCTCAACAAACACAACAAGGTCAAGGCCAGGGCCAAGGTCAGGGACAAGCGCCTGCACAAGGAAAAAAATAATTAGTCTTTTATAAAACCAGAAATGTCAGTATGTCACGCATGCTGACATTTTTTTTGTTTAAAAGCGAAAAAATGTCCACTTTCTTCCCGTGGCATAATATTGGTGAAATGTTCAATCAAAAATAATAAACAATGTCAGTAAATTTTAAACCTTTGGCAGACAGAGTTCTGGTAGAACCTGCGCCAGCAGAGCAAAAAACAGCAAGTGGAATCTTTATTCCAGACACAGCAAAAGAAAAACCATTGCGCGGAATTGTTGTAGCAGCTGGTTCCGGAAAAATTGATGAGCCAATGTCAGTAAAAGTTGGTGATTCTGTTTTGTACGGGCAATATGCTGGTACGGAAATCAAAATCGATGGCACAAACTATCTGATCATGAGAGAATCTGATATTTATGGAATTTTTTAATTAATCATTCAAACGTAAAAAAAAATGGCAAAAGATATTTATTTCGACGTAGAAGCACGTGAGAAATTAAAAAGAGGAGTGGATGCTTTGGCAGACGCAGTGAAAGTGACATTAGGTCCAAAAGGACGTAACGTTGTGATCGGTAAAAAATTCGGAGCACCTCAAATCACAAAAGATGGTGTAACGGTAGCGAAAGAAATTGAATTGAAAGATCCCATCGAAAATATGGGCGCTCAAATGGTGAAAGAAGTAGCTTCTAAAACAGCAGACATTGCTGGAGATGGAACAACAACTGCAACCGTTTTGGCACAAGCAATTGTAAGTGCTGGATTGAAAAACGTTGCTGCTGGAGCCAATCCAATGGACTTAAAACGTGGAATCGATAAAGCAGTAGCTGAAGTAGTAAAAAACTTGAAGAAAATCTCCAAAGAAGTTGGTTCTGATAACAGCAAAATCCAACAAATTGCGACCATTTCTGCCAATAACGACGAAACCATCGGTAAATTGATCGCTGAAGCCATGAAAGTAGTGGGCAACGACGGAGTAATTACAGTGGAAGAAGCAAAAGGAACTGAAACAGAAGTGAAAACGGTTGAAGGAATGCAATTCGATCGTGGATACTTATCCCCATACTTCGTAACAAACGCGGAGAAAATGGTGACGGAAATGGAGAATCCATTGATCCTCATCAGCGAGAAGAAAATTTCAAGCATGAAAGAATTGCTTCCAATTTTGGAGCCAGTTGTTCAAGCAGGAAAAGGATTATTGATCATCGCAGAAGATGTAGATGGAGAGGCATTGGGAACACTTGTGGTGAATCGTTTACGTGGTTCGTTGAAAGTGGCTGCTGTGAAAGCGCCAGGATTCGGTGACCGAAGAAAAGCAATGTTGGAAGATATCGCCATCCTAACAGGTGGACAAGTTATTTCGGAAGAACGCGGAATGACCTTGGAAAACGTAACGATGGACATGTTGGGTTCTGCAGCGAAAATTGAAATCGATAAAGACAACACAACGATCATCAATGGTAAAGGAAAGAAAGCAGACATTCAGTCGCGAGTTGGACAAATCCGTTCTCAAATTGAATCGACTACTTCTGACTACGACCGTGAGAAATTACAAGAGCGTTTGGCTAAATTGGCTGGCGGTGTGGCAGTACTTTACGTTGGAGCACCGACGGAAGTAGAGATGAAAGAGAAAAAAGACCGAGTGGACGATGCTTTAGCAGCAACACGTGCAGCTGTGGAAGAAGGAATTGTTCCAGGTGGAGGTGTAGCTTTGATTCGTGCGATTGAAACCTTGGATAAATTAAAAGGCGCAAACGAGGACGAAACAACAGGTATTGCGATTGTGAAACGTGCGGCAGAAGAGCCTTTGCGTCAAATCATCGCGAATGCAGGTGGTGAAGGAGCAATCATCGTTCAAAAAGTACGCGAAGGAAAAGATGACTTTGGTTACAATGCACGTACGGAGAAATTCGAGCCATTGTACAAAGCTGGTGTGATCGATCCGACGAAAGTAACACGTATTGCCGTTGAAAACGCAGCGTCTATTGCCGCTATGTTATTGACAACAGAATGCGTGATCGCGGATCAACCGGAAGAAGCTAACCCAGCAGCTGCCATGGCAGGAATGGGTGGTGGAATGCCGGGGATGATGTAGGATTTATAAGAGCCTTCGGGCTCTTTCCCGTTTCCTACTTCCCGATTCATTCGGATAGCTGGAGACGACTCTATATGGCCACTCGAAAGAGTGGCTTTTTTTTTGAATTGGATTACAACATGTTTTATACCTTTACGTAACAATCTTGCTTATGTGTTACGCGAATTCTTCCACCTCTGTCAACATCGACTTAGCGAAACGATACCAAAAGGTCGTGCCTGAGTTGTTGCCCGATAAACCTACATTTTACGCATCAGGATTTGATCACCCCAACTGGCGAATTGTTACAACGAATCCGGAAATTCAACTCATGAATTGGGGACTCGTGCCGTTTTGGTTTAAAGGTCAAAATCGCCTGGATGTATCCAATAAAACGCTGAATGCTCGCATTGAAACCCTGGACGAGCGAAGTTCCTTTAAGCATTTGTGGAATCGGCAGCATTGCCTTGTTCCCTCCACCGGTTTTTTCGACTGGCAGCATCAAGGAAAAAATAGAATACCTTACTTTATCCGCTGCAAAGATCAAGCACTTTTTTCGCTCGCAGGCATGTATGATACGTGGATGAATCCACATTCCCAATCACTAGAACATACCTTTACGATTGTAACCTGTGAAGCCAATGAATTGATGGCAGAAATACACAATGTGAAAAAACGCATGCCGTTGGTTTTAAGTCCTGAATTGGAAAGTGATTGGTTGAGTGGAAACTTCCAATGGGACCTCTCCAAACGCATTGCTTCTGAGAAATTAGTGGCTCATTCCGTTAATAAACGCTTAATCTCCTCAAATCAAGCCGATAAACCTGAAATTCACAAAGAATTTATCGATGATAGCAAACGTCAAACAAATCTATTTGATTAATTTTGGCATTAGATTTGATTTGATGCGCTCGTGAAAAAAATAGTTGTACTCTTCGTTTTGTTTTTATCCCTGGTTTCTTGCATTGAAATCTGGGATGATTTGACTATTCATAATGATGGTTCAGGTACCCTGCGATATAAAATTAATTTGTCATCCAGTAAGGTAAAAGTAAATTCCATTTTAGCCTTGGATACCATTGATGGTAAAAAAGTGCCGAGCATTCAAGAAATTAGTTCAAAAGTGGGTGATTTTGCCCGGACTCTTGATGCGCAAACAGGAATATCTAATGTAGTAATTGAGGAAAATTACACGGATTTCATCTTAAAGTTCTCTTGTGACTTTACTAGCATCATGGCCTTACAATCTGGTTTAGCCAACGCAATTGAGGCTGTTTCCAAAGAAAAACTAGGTCCTGAAGCAGATGAAATTTGGATTACTTGGGATGGAAATAAATTAAAACGCTCCATTCCGGCATTTGCACGCGCAAAGATGAAAGCCTTTAAATCGAAAGAACTTGAATTATTAAAAGAGGGTTCCTATACTACGATTTCCCGTTTTGATCGCCAAATAGATCGATTCGATAATCCGCTAGGAACGCTTAGTAAAAATAAACAAGCGGTGATGATGAAATCAAGTACTTACAGTGTAAAAGAAAATCAAGATTTACTTGAAAATACCATCTATTTAATCTCAACGAAAAACTAACGAGATTATGATTAAATTCGCTTAATATTTCATTTGAAAATCGCCTGTGAAAAACGCACTTATTTACTCTATTTCATTGTTCTCAAGCACCTTGTTGTTTGGTCAGAAATCAGAAATGTTAATCCCAAAAGATGCTGTAACGGTATTTAGCATCAACAACATCAATTTACTACAGAAAATCTCCATGGATGACTTAGTGAATTATGAATTCATGGAGGAGGTTCATCAGGAATTATTTGATGGTTCTACCTCCGGAAAGACATTGATGGATGCAGGCATTGATTTTGATCAGCGCTTGAATTTATTTTATGGTAAATCTTACCAAAATGAGATATCAGGTTTTACTTTCGGTGTGAAAAACAAGGCTCAACTTTTTGAAGTTTTTGATGATTTTCAAGAGTTAGACATGGGCTTTCCCGGTTTAGAGACGTACGGAACGTTTTTTAATAACTTGATAATTAAAGGAAATAGTGCAATTTTGGTTCGAATTGAACCAACGATGGATTACATCGATCAAATTACAGATTCCTTGTGGTTTGCACGTGGAAATGAGATGCCGTATGAATTATATGATGAGTTCGAATTTGAAGAAGAGGAAGAAGTATTAAATGAGGAAGAATTTGTATTAGAGGAACCCATCGAAGAAAATTCTTTTCCAGAGGCAACGGAAGATCCGAACATCAAAAACTACTATGAACTTCGCGACAGTGTTCAAATGGTTTTACAAGGAAAGGAATTAGAGCGATTGATGAAGGAATTGTTTAATGATCAAATCAATTTGGTCACAACGGACAACCGTTTTGCCGGACAAATGACGCATCAGTCGGTAGGAACTTTCTATTTGGACAATTCTAGAAATTTTGAAAAATCCCAAGGTTTATGGTATTTCCAGACAGTGCTTCCTTCCTTGTACAAGGATATTCAAGAATTATATACAGGAAACGTGATCCTTGGAGATTTGATTCTGAATAATAATATAGTTGAATTTCAGGTACAGGCCAATTATGGAGATGAATTGGGAACGATTTACAAACAAATGAATGATTCCAAATTTGATAAAAATGTATTAAAATACATCCCTGAATCAAGTACCGGTTATTTTACCTATAATGTGAATTTGCGTCAAGCTTATGAGCAGGCATACAAAGTAATCATGCCGATTTTAAGTGATGAGCGAAATGCGCAAATTTCAATGAATGTTCTGACCATTGAACTATTGAATGAATTCATCAACAAAGATGCTTTATTTGGAACCTACAAAGGCAGCATGTTCGGCACCTTTAACGGTGTGAAAAAAATTAAAACAAAGAAAATCGAATTTTATTACGACGAAGAAACTTTCGAGTACGGTGAGCGCGAAGCAGAAGCTGAGGAGGACATGCCTATTTTTACAGTAGGTTTTTCCATTGATCGTTCCGATATTCCTGAAATGGTGATGCATCACATGAGTCGTTTAACCTCTAAGTTCAAAAATTGTGGAACTTATTGGAAATTCGACAATGCGATTTTAGATGCTGCTCCAATGTATTTCATCAATCGAAATGGATTGTTTATATTGACGAATGATGAAGATTTAGCGATCAATCATGTCAATGGATACGGGTCCGAAGCATTGTCCCGAAATGCATGTAAAGCGGCTAAGAAAAGTGGATTTATGTATGGTTATGTGGACATTGCTGAAACATTGAATCGTTTTCCAATGGGTTTGTTAAATCCTCGTCAAGAAGAAATCATTCAGACACTAAAAGGCAAATCTGGTCAAGTTGAATTAACCTCCAGTAAAACAACAAGCGAACAAACAAACTTTAATTTGCATTATTCGTTCACTGGAGAAGAAACTACAGGTAAGCATATACTAGATTTGGTCAATTCACTCTATGTTGTAACAACCTTCAATCCGTAGGCACGTGTTTCGAAAAATTAGTACTTTTCTTCTGCTTGCTGGTGCTCTTGGTTTGGTTCTTTTTTTAAAGAACATTTTGTTTGAAAAACCAACTCCTCCTCGCATCATCGACCGACTTCCGACGGCAGATTTTATCGCAACAGCGAACATCCTAGATTTGGCAAAGGAAACGAATGGAATGTTGCAGAAAAATAAAATTGCCGTTCGTGATTTCACTACCTATGAATTTTTACTTGGTCAAGGAAAAATGTATGGTCTTGATTTAAAACAAAACGTTTACCTCTTCGGTAATGAAGATGGCAATTGGGGGGCAATGGCGAAATTGAGTGATAGCTCAAAAATTATGGGTGGAATCGAACGCTTGAAGAAATTTGTTAAAATTTCCGATTCTAGTTTTAATGACCAGAAATTCTTTTTCAATTTAGAGGATAAATCTTATTTGCATTATGGTGATGATTATGTGCTTTTTTACAAAGGAAAAGATTTTAGGTCCATCCTCGAGCATGTTGTCACTGCACAACATTTGGGAATTCATAAAGATTGGAAACGATTTTTGGCTCAAAAACAATTTAAAAACGAGCACCTGGTCATTTATTCCAATTGGTCGAAATTGAAAGCCCTCGGGATCGAAACGGCGATGTTTGCGCACGACAGTGATTCCTCTAGTTTTAAATTAAAAAGCTACCTGAAAAAGAAAAATCCGCTTTATTTCAAGCAAAAAAAGAACGCATTAAGCTATGCTTCATCTGAGGGCACGCAACGCATGATTGATGTCCATTTGGATGTGGAAGAATTTAGAGAAAACACGGAAGATTCCATGTATGTTCAATTATTGAAAATTGGAAAAAAGTACAGTTTCCCGATTGTTGAATTCATCAAAGCCTGGACGGGTGATTTATGCTTTGTGGAAGGGGGCCTTCAAAAAGTGAAGGAACAATACATTGAAACGGTATTGGATGAGGATTTCAATGAGACAGAAGTTCGACGAGAAAAGGATGTTTTAGTACCGACGTATTCTGCCATGATTTCCATGAATGAACACGGTCAAATGTTTTTAAATAAGTTGATGAACAAAGGAATGCTCCGTCAAGATGGGGATGGCTTTCGTTTTCTGTTTTCGCCTTTACTTAAGATGAGCAAAAATGGCAATGTGTATCAATTTTACTCCGGGGCTTCGGATCCTAAGTTAGTACCGAGTTTCAACAACCATGTCACTTGGACCGATAAAGGCACCAAATACTTCTTCAGCATTGATTCGGTAACGCGCCATGAAATATTTGGAAGTTTACACATACCTGTGATGCGTCTTTTCCAACGAAATAAGCTGATTTAATGATCGCTAGGATGCGCGAATTGAAATTCCTCCGCGTGGTTTTTGATGTAATCTAATATTCCAGAAATTTCATCGAAGTCAAAACTAGAAACCAACTTGGTGCGAAATTCTTTAAAATGGGAAATTCCTTTAAAGTAATTCGTATAATGACGCTTCATTTCATTGATCCCTAACTGCATTCCTTTCCAGCGAATACTCATCTCAAGGTGGTCTCGACAAGCTGCTACGCGGTCTTCAATACTTGGTCCGGCTAAATGCGTTCCAGTTGCCATGAAATGCTTGATTTCATTAAATACCCAAGGATAGCCAATGCTTGCTCGTCCAATCATGATGCCGTCTACACCATAACGGTTTTTATATTCAAGCGCTTTTTCCGGTGTATCGATGTCGCCATTTCCAAATACAGGAATGCGCATTCTGGGATTGTTTCTCACTTGACCAATGAGTGTCCAGTCTGCTTCTCCTTTGTACATTTGCTTCCTTGTTCTCCCGTGAATCGAAATGGCTTCAATGCCGATGTCTTGCAAACGTTCTGCTGTTTCAACAACAAATTTTGTATCGTCATCCCAACCCAAACGAGTTTTGACCGTTACCGGTAATTTTGTCGCTTTGACAATGGCTTCGGTCATTCGAACCATCTTTGGAATGTCTTGTAAAATTCCAGCACCGGCTCCTTTGCAGGCGACTTTTTTTACAGGACAGCCATAATTGATGTCGATGAGGTCAGGTTTCACTTTTTCGATGATTTCCGCGGATTGAATCATGCTTTCGATATCGGAACCAAAAATTTGAATTCCAATCGGACGTTCGTATTCGAAAATGTCTAATTTTTGAACACTTTTAGCGGCATCTCTGATTAATCCTTCCGACGAAATAAATTCCGTATACATTAAATCCGCACCGTGTTTTTTACACAAGGCACGAAAAGGCGGGTCACTTACGTCCTCCATAGGCGCAAGTAAAAGTGGAAAATCACCTAATTCAATGTCGCGAATTTTTACCATTATTTTTGAAAGAAAGTTGGACGTTCTGTTTCCAGAACTTTTAAATAGTTTTTCAATTGTTGTTCGTTGGATGATTTTAAAATCATTAACATGTGTTCTGATTCGACAACGATGTAATCGTTCAAGCCATCCAATAAAACCAATTTATCTTTGGGTACATTGACCAAGCAATTACTTGAGTCAAATGCAAAAACATTGTCTCCAATAATCGAATTTGCTTCGTTATCCTTTGGAAGGTGTTCTGTTAAGCTGCCCCAAGTTCCTAGGTCACTCCAATCGAAATCAGACAATACTACAGAGACATTTTTAGCATGCTCCATTACAGCGAAATCGATGGAAATATCTTCACATTGATCAAATGCTTGGTACAAAAAGTCTGTTTCTTTCGTTGTGCCGTATGCGCTCGTGTCTGACATAAAAATCTCGTGAAGCATGGGTTGAAATTTGTGTAAAGCATCCAAGATAACATCGGACCGCCAAACAAAGATCCCCGCATTCCAATAGAAATTTTTAGCATCTAAAAATTGTTGTGCAGTATCCGAATTCGGTTTTTCGCGGAATTGAATCACTTCCGTAGCTTGTCCTTTTTGTACCCCACGACTTAAATCAAATTCAATGTAACCATATCCCGTATCAGGTCTACTCGGCTCGATTCCTAAAGTCACTAAGTGTTTCTTTTCATTGGCAACCTCAATTGCGGTGGAAATGATTTCTTGAAACCGTTGTTCGTTGACGATTAAATGATCGGAAGGCGAAATAATTAATGTGGCGTCTGGATTACTTGCGTGAATTTTAGCGGCTGCATAAGCGATGCATGGCGCTGTGTTTTTACGCATAGGTTCGCACAAAATTTGCTCAAAACTCAATTCAGGCAGTTGTTCTTTCACCAATTCCCGGTATGAAGTATTGGTTAAAATGTAAATGTGTTCTGTTGGCACTGATTTTTGCATGCGTTCAAATGTCAAACGCAACAACGACTTGCCAATTCCTAAAACATCGAGAAATTGTTTTGGTTTTTGCGGTGTGGACATCGGCCAAAAGCGGCTACCTACACCACCAGCCATGATTAATCCATAATTATTTGTGCTCATACTTTTCGATGATTTCGATTGTTGCTAATGCATGAACTAAATAAGGTTTTCCTGTTTTTAATTCCGTACAAAGATAACGACTTCTGCGGAGTAGTCCTTTCTCAAATGATTTTCCGTTGAGGTGAAAGATGCTTTTGTGTGGGATTTCCTCCAAAGTTAAGCCTGGGTTCTTGTCAAATTGCTTGAGTGTCCGACTTAATTGAATGTCCGTACAGGAGGAAGCCTTCGTGTGAGTGAAATTCTTCCAGAGTGCTTTTTCGAGTTCAGAAGGCAATTGTTTGCTGACCAATACTGGTTCCAATAAGCGTCGATATGCTTGTTTCCATTCGATTCCATGTGGAATGATGCGCCATCCGTAATTTCGAAAGGCATCTAAGTGTGCAAGTTCATGTATGGCGGTGATTAAAAAAGAATATTGATTCAAATCACCATTGACTGTAATCGTTGGTTTTTCCTCTCCCTGTTTCACGCGGAAATCCCCCAATTTAGTGCTTCGGCCAGGTACAATTTTGAACTTTACTTTTGCCGCCAAGATAAGGTCCGCTAAATATTCGGTATAGGCTTCTGGAGTGAAGCGTTTAAGTGTTTGAATAAAAAGTTCTCTTTTCGTTGGTTGCACGAACAAAGTTAAAAACAAAATGAAAGCAAAAATCTCCTATTTATACCTTGGAAAATATCCTTAACTTAGCTTCGTGAAATTGTTAGAGAATATAGGAAAGTATACACTCATGTTGACCACGGTCTTCACGAGGCCGAAAAAATGGAAGATTTTTATCTCGCGTTTAGCGAATGAGCTCGATAACATCGGTATTAGCTCCCTTCCAATTGTTGGATTAATGTCTACTTTTATTGGTGGGGTGATTGCCTTGCAAACAGCTTCGAATATGTCCAACCCACTTTTGCCAAAATACACCGTTGGTTACATCACGCAATCTAGCACCATTCTCGAATTTTCCCCAACGATCATTTCCCTGATACTCGCTGGGAAGGTTGGGTCAAATGTCGCTTCTGAAATTGGGACGATGCGCGTAACCGAACAAATTGATGCCTTGGAAATCATGGGAGTTAATTCTTTGAACCACCTCGTTCTTCCAAAAATCATGGCTGCCATCTTGTTTTTTCCCATTTTAATCATCTTTTCAATGGCTTTAAGCATGTTTGGAGGATGGATGTCTTTAATGATCTCAGATTTAACCACCACTGAAACGTATGTTTTGGGATTGCGCGCTTTTTTTAATCCTTTTCACATCACTTATGCCCTGACAAAAACAGTTGTTTTTGGATTTTTAATTGTTTCCATTTCCTCCTTTTATGGTTATTATGTTAAAGGTGGTTCCATTAATGTTGGTCGGGCATCCACTCAAGCTGTTGTTAGCAGCAGCATTGCCATATTGATCGCTAACTTTATTTTAACGCAATTATTGTTGTTGTCATGATTGAAGTAAAGCAAGTGAATAAGTCTTTTTATGGACAACAGGTTCTTTTCGACATCAATCATGAATTCGAAAAAGGAAAGGTTAATTTAATCATCGGTCAATCGGGACAAGGAAAATCGGTACTAGCAAAATGCATGGTTGGACTTTACGAAGTCGACAGTGGTGAAATTCTTTTTGATGGAAGGAATTTTACGAATATGGAGCGACATGAACGCAGTCAAATACGCGAGGAAATTGGAATGTTGTTTCAAGGTGTGGCCTTGTTTGACTCACTCACGGTAGAAGAAAACATCATGTTTCCATTGACGATGTTTACAAAGATGACCAAGGGAGAAATGCAAAAACGCGTTGATTTTTGCCTTGAGAGGGTAAATTTGTCGGGAAGAAATAAATTGTATCCAGCTGAATGTAGCGGTGGTATGCAGAAACGGATAGGTATCGCAAGGGCCATTTCGATGAACCCAAAATATTTGTTTTGTGATGAACCAAACTCAGGATTGGACCCAAAAACATCCATTGTAATTGATGGATTAATCAAAGACATTACGGCTGAATTTAACATGACAACCGTAGTAATCACCCATGATATGAACAGTGTGATCGAAATCGGTCAAAATATTCTATTCATTTATCAAGGTAAGAAATGGTGGAGTGGAGATAAGGATTCAATTATTACAACGGATAATCCTGAAATCCTCAGTTTTGTTTATGCTTCTGAATTTATGAAGGAAATTCGAACGGCAATGCAGGAAAAAAGAACATAATTTTCACCTGAAACTTTCATTTTAAAAAATTAGCTTTATCTTTGCATCCCATTACGATGAATTCATCGCTGGGCATGGGTAAAAGAACCCAAAGCTTATATATAATTGCGGATGTGGTGAAATTGGTAGACACGCCAGACTTAGGATCTGGTGCCGAGAGGTGTGCGGGTTCGAGTCCCTCCATCCGCACGAAAGGTCTCGTTGGTTTAACGAGGCCTTTTTTTTTAAGTAAATTGACAAAAAAAACAATAAAATGAACATTACTCGTCAAGAAGTAGATGCACAGAATGCCATTCTTAAAGTGAACATTCTTCCAGAAGATTATCAAGGAAAAGTGAAAGCTTCATTAGAAAAATATAGAAAAACGGCTAAAATACCTGGATTCCGTCCCGGACACATTCCAATGACCTTGATTCAAAAACAATTTGGTCGTTCGGTCTTGGCAGAAGAATTGAATAAATTGACCAATGATGCCTTGTACAAATACATCTTGGATGAGAAGTTAGACATACTTGGAAACCCAATTCCAAAGTCTGATGAAGGAATGACCGGAAGTTTCGATCAACCTGAAAACTTTGAGTTTTCTTTTGAAATCGGTTACAGCCCATCTTTTGAATTACCAATCAATGCGAAATCAAAATTTGATTATGCAACGGTTAAAATCGATAAAGATTTAATTAATAAACAAGTAGAAGACTTACGTCGTAGATATGGAAAATTAGTTTCTTCTGAAACAGTTGGAGATAAAGACATGGTCATGGGTAAATTCGAAGAAAAAACGGAAGGCGGCATTAGTCATTCTACCACCATTTCGATGGAGTTTTTGGAGAATAAAGTTGGAATCAAAGCATTAAAAGGAAAAAAGGTAAACGATACAATTGACCTCGACCCGAAAATGGTTTCCAAAGATGACAAAGATTGCGCGGCACTTTTGGGAATAACAGAAGAACAAGTGGCAAGCTTAAGTTCAAACTTTCAATTCACCATTGCAGATGTGAAACGCATGGAAATGGCTGATTTAAATGAGGAACTTTACACTAAATTATTCTCAGATGAGGTAAAAACAGAAGAAGAATTGCATACACGCATTTCTGCGGACCTTACCCGAATGTTTGCTGAAGATACAGATCGTATTTTTACACGTAATGTTTACAATCATTTGGTAGAAGAAACGAAAATGACCTTTCCTGAGGCATTCTTGAAGAGATGGATACAAGTGTCTTCTGAAAAACCAGTTTCTGAGGAAGAAATCGCAACGGAATTTGACGCCTATTTGAAGTCTTTGAAATGGCAGTTGATTCAAACGCGTATTTTCAAGGATAACAACATCCAATTGACAAATCAAGAAGTAATGGAATTCACCAAAGGATTATTGGTGGGGAACTATGCACAATACGGTTTGCCAGCACCAGACGATCAAGAATTGACTGAAACGGCTGCTCGTTTACTACAGAACAAAGAACAAGCAAACGGAATCTACGATCGTTTAGCAGAACAAAAACTGACGGATTTCTTTAAATCTGCGGTTAATTTGGTTAATAAAGAATTGAAATACGATGACTTTATTAAATTAGCTTCGGCTCAGTAATAAAGTTGATAGTTAAAATAGATGGAAGGGGTTGCTAGTCATCCCCTTTTTTATTTCCAGTCAAGTACCTGAAGTTGTTTATCCTGAGTTGATTGACCAAAGGCGAATTGAATGCTTCTTGCTAATGCCTCAATTCCATTCATCTTGCCCGATCGATTTGAGCATAGCGCAATGATTTCACGTGCCGGTACTAGTTCAAGTCCGCTGATGGTTTTGATTCCTTTTTGCTGTACTTTTGATAAAGGGAAATTACTTGGAATCAAGGTGTATCCTTGGTGTCGATCGACCATCTCGATGATCAATGGGAGGTTTCCACCTTCGTAATTCCATTCATTTTCATCTTTTTGTTTTGAAAGTTGACAAAAGTGAATCATTTGTGTACGTAGGCAATTCCCCTGATTTAGAAGCCATGGATGCATTTCCTGCAAATCTAGAAGCGAAACACTTTCCCTTTCCACACTTGGAGCGTAGATGCAGATCTCTTCTTGAAAAAGAGGAATGCTCCTTAGTCTAGGATCAGCATGCGGTCCGGCAATGATTCCTATATCCAACTCTTTGCGCTCCATTGCTTCCAAAACATCCACCGTTTTCATTTCGTGAATCGTTAGTTTTAACGCATCGAATGATTTTTGCCATTCACCAAAAAGCCGTGGAATAAGGTAGCTCGCAACTGTGGGAATAATTCCAATGCGAATTTCCTCTTTCACGTTTCCTTTTAACTGATCAGATAAATGCTTGATTTTCTCGTTTTCACTCAAAATTTCGCGCAAAATAGGCAGTAATTTTTCACCAGAAGGAGTCAAGCTGATTGGATTTGATTCACGGTCGAAAACCAAATATCCTAACTGCTCTTCCGCTTTCTTTAATTGCATGGAAAGCGTGGGTTGTGTGACGAAACAACGCTCACTCGCACGTTGAAATTGCTGTTCTTCGCTCAGAACGACAATGTATTGCATTTGTTGGATGGATATCATATAAATAAAATCTATGCAAATATAAAAAGTATTGAATATATAAATGAATTTTCTTGTTTTAACTTTGACCCATAGAAAATGCAAAAAGAAAATGTGTTTTGGTGGCATTTTTAACAACAACATGTAACCACAAACAAACCTTTTAGCTTTAACTTTGTAGTATCATTAGTAACTAAATAAATTAAATTTATATGTCAACATTTGTAGGGAAACAATTTCCAGACGTAACTGTCAAAGCAATCGATGAAATGGGAGATGCATTTCAAATCAATGTATTGAAACAAGCAATTGATAACAAGAAAAAAGTGGTTTTATTCTGGTATCCAAAGGATTTTACTTTTGTTTGTCCAACAGAGATTCACGCATTTCAAGAAGCGTCTGCTGAATTTGCGAAAAGAAATACCATCGTTATTGGTGCATCTTGTGACACAGCTGAAGTACACTTTGCTTGGTTGAACACAGCCAAAGACAATGGTGGAATTGAAGGAGTTAAATTTCCAATCATTGCTGATTCTACGCGCAACTTGGCGATGGAATTAGGTATTTTAGATTACGACATGTTTGATGAAGAATCTGTCGGTGATAACGTACCTTACCGTGCAACTTATTTATTGGATGAGACTGGAATGGTATTCCATGAATCAATCAACCATTTCCCTGTTGGACGTAACGTTCAAGAGTACATTCGTCTGATTGATGCATTTACACACGTGCAACAACACGGTGAAGTTTGTCCAGCGAACTGGGAAGAAGGAAAAGATGCAATGAACGCAACACGCAACGGAGTTGCAGATTATTTAAGCAAACACTAAGAACCGATGTTTACTGAATTAACAGAAGATCATTTGGATCAACTTTTGGCGAAACATACCAAAGTGATGGTGCAATATGGCGCTTCATGGTGTGGGAATTGTAAAATCACCAAACCAAAATTCAAACGCATGGCAGAGGAGAATGAGGGCATTGAGTTTTATTACATAGATGCAGAAAAATTACCTCAATCCCGTCAATTTGCGAATGTAAGCAACTTGCCGACTTTTGCGGGATTCGTCAACGGATCCTTAGTGAAAGAAGCTCAAGGAAATAAAATAGAAACCATTCAAGAAGTACTACATGCGGTTACCAGTCATTAAACACATCGTCGAATTCATGGAGCAAAATGATGAAGACTACGTCATTGAAACAATGGAAACACTCGAGAATTTAATCGATGCTCCGGGTATCAAAGACGAAGAACTGGATGTGATTGGCGAATTGCTCTCGAATTATTCTGGCGCTTTGGAAGTGTACAAGGACATTCGAACAGGAACTCCCAAACGGGATGCTTTGAATGCCTTCATGAAACGAGTGACCGGATCAATTAACTGATTCTTGAATCTAAAGAATAAAAAGCCAACGAATTTCGTTGGCTTTTTTGTTTCCTAGCGAAGGAAATTCGTCAATGCTTGGCTTTCGCAGATGTTCTTCTTATCTTTGCTTTATGTCAGATTTACTATCGAAATTAGAAGCCATTCATTACCGTTTTGTCGAAGTTGGGACCATGATTACCGATCCTGATATCATCTCCAATATGGAACGTTACGTAAAGCTAAATAAAGAATACCGTGATTTGGAACCCCTAGACGTGATGTACAAAGAGTACAAAAACGTGTTAGGAAATTTAGCCAGCTCAAAAGCTTTGTTGGACGAAGAAACGGATCCGGAAATGCGTGAAATGGCAAAGATGGAAATCGATGAATTGGAAAACCAACGTCCTTTAATGGAAGAGGAAATCAAGATGATGTTGATTCCAAAAGATCCAGAGGATGATAAAAATGCCATCATTGAACTTCGTGCAGGAACAGGTGGAGATGAAGCCTGTATTTTTGTGGAAGACATTTTCCGTATGTATACCATGTTTTTTAAGGAAATGGGATGGCAATATGAGGTAATCAATTCTTCTGAAGGTACGGTGAAAGGTTACAAAGAGATTTCTATAGATGTAGCTGGTGCTGGAATTTATGGAATGCTCAAATTTGAATCTGGTGTACACCGTGTACAGCGTGTTCCTGAAACGGAATCTCAAGGACGCGTTCATACATCTGCCATCACTGTTGCGGTCTTGCCTGAAGCAGAAGAAGTGGATTTTAATTTGGACATGAACGATGTCAGAAAAGACACATTCCGTGCTTCTGGTGCTGGTGGACAGCA
This sequence comes from Crocinitomicaceae bacterium, assembly GCA_030727405.1. GTDB lineage: Bacteria > Bacteroidota > Bacteroidia > Flavobacteriales_D > Crocinitomicaceae > UBA952. Next base: position 99,534 of record JANRBR010000028.1, read on the forward strand.
CATCAACAAAACAGAATCAGCTATTCGTTTAACACACATTCCTACAGGAGTGGTGGTTGAATGCCAGGATGGACGTTCACAACATAAAAACTTAGAAAAAGCAATTTCTGTGCTGCGTTCACGATTGTATCAAGCAGAATTGGACCGCGTACATAATGAGCGTGCTGCACAGCGTAAAACGCTCGTTTCAACGGGTGATCGTTCTGCTAAAATTAGGACGTATAATTATCCGCAAGGACGAATAACGGATCACCGAATTAATAAAACCATGTACAATTTAAGTTCATTTATGAATGGAGATGTTCAAGAAATGATTGATGCATTGAAGATGGCTGAAAACGCAGAAAAATTAAAAGGACAAGCGCTATGACAAAAAAGGAATTACTTGAACAAATAAAACGAAAGGAGTCCTTTCTTTGTGTTGGCCTTGATCCTGACATGAATAAAATCCCTGCGCATTTATTGGATTACGATGATCCTATTTTCGAGTTCAACAAAGCGATCATTGATGCAACACATCCTTTTGCGGTTGCCTATAAGCCAAATACCGCATTTTTTGAATGCCACGGTTCAAAAGGTTGGGATTCACTCGAAAAAACAATTAATTACATTCCGAAAGAATGCCTCATTATTGCGGATGCCAAGCGAGGTGATATTGGAAATACTTCCACATACTATGCGAAAACTTTTTTCGAAACGCTTCAAGCTGATGCTGTAACGGTTGCTCCATACATGGGTTCAGACAGCGTTTTGCCTTTTACTAAATTTGATGGAAAGTGGGTTGTCTTATTAGCACTTACCTCCAACGAGGGAGCCAAAGACTTTCAATTACAAGCGGGTCAAAATGGACTCTTGTTTGAAAATGTTTTACTTAAAGCAATGGAATGGGCAAGTCCCGAAAAAATGATGTTTGTCGTAGGAGCAACAAGAGCTGAAGACATCGCTGAGGTTAGAAAGTTAGCACCTGATTACTTCTTTTTAGTTCCGGGAGTTGGAGCACAGGGGGGAAGTTTAGAGGAGGTAGTTAAGTATGGCGCAAACCACGAGTGTGGCTTATTAGTCAACTCCTCGCGAGGAATCATTTACGCATCAAATGGTATGGATTTCGCAGTTGCAGCCAAAAAAGAAGCGCTGAAAATACAAAACCAAATGGCCCTGCATGTTCAGCGCTGGAACTTTTAATATTAGCGGATTATTTAGCTGCTAAATCTGAATTTTCAGTTTGTTGAATGCTACCATAAGCATCACAACTTGCTGTGCGACCGGCTCCACATGAAGCTAAAACAACTGCTACTACCGCAACACAGATCATTAAGGTTAATTTCGTTTTCATCGTTATTTGTTTTGTTGTTTGTGTCCTTTCTAACGCGGCACATTTTATAAAGTTACAATTTTTTCAAAAAACACGAGTTATATCCGTGAAAGTTTCGTTTTTTAGCACCGTGAAATCATCTCTTTTTTCTTTGTATTTACTGCTGCTTTTGCCCTTTTATCACATCGGACAAAAAAACTTGGTATTTTACACGAATAATCCGAATGGATTTCCAATTTCGGTGAGTAAAATCCTACAGGATCAAACGACTAATCAAGTTTCAAAATCCATTCAAACCGTTCAATTTAAATGCATTGAAAAAGGATTTTATCTTGTGGACATTCGACTTTCTTCCAGTTCGTCTTTATGTGATTCCTTTTTAGTCGATTTAGGCATCCAGTACGAGGGGATCAATTTGGAAATCGATGATAGTACAGCCTCACAGCTTAGTCCTCTGATTTCTTCGAAACGAATGTTGCAAAAAGAAACACAAAACCTGAGTCCAGCTCGATATGCATCGTTCATGAATCAAGTTCTTACTTATTTTGTCGATCATGGCTTTCCTTTTTGTCGGGTTTATTTAAATCAAGTACTTGTTGGACAAAAAGATCTTACCGCCAAACTGATCCTCGACAAAGGTCCGTATGTTGTTTGGAAGGAAATTCATTTGAAAAATGACCTTTCCATTTCAATGAATTCCATTCAAAGCATTATCGGTATTCAGCTGAATGATGCATTTAACGAATCGACATTTAATTCCATCGAGGATAGAGTCATTCAAACAGGGATATTTTCACTGAAGAAGAAGTGTGAAGTCTTGTTTACCGAAAAGGGTGCGGAACTTTTTGTTTACCTGGAGCAATTAAAAGCAAGTTCAGCACAAGGAGTTGTTGGATTTCAACCAAATCCAACAACCAATCAAGTCACTTTTACAGGGGACTTACAATTGAAGTTAATCAACGCCGTCAAACACAATGAGTCCTTTTTATTTGCGTGGAAGAGCATTCAGCCACAAACTCAATCCTTGCAAAGTACGCTGACCATTCCGTATCTTTTTAAATCTTCTTTTGGTGTTTCGGGTGAGTTTCAATTATTCAAAAGGGATTCGAGCTATTTGGATGTCAAATCAAGCATCGGTATTCAGTATCAATTTCAAAACGGCTGGCAACTTCGAGCGAATTATCATTTTTTAAGCTCATCCGTACTTTCGGAAATGAATGTCAACCCCATGTTTTCAAAATTGGAGAACCTACAACTGAATGCTTATGGTTTATTCCTCTTTAAACGCAAGCTCGATTACATTCCCAATCCAAGGGATGGTTTTTCCGTCTTGATTGAAGGACAAATTGGGGAGAGGAAATCCCTCAATAAAGAAGAATCTGTTTGGAAAACACATGCCGTTTTTGATTATTTTCAGCCCATTGCACAACGTATGACTTTGTATGGACAACTGCAATTTGATGCGTATCATGCACCGAATATTTATGAAAATGAATTGTTTCGATTTGGTGGTTCCAATTCCTTTCGTGGTTTCGATGAAGAAAGTATTTTTGCCACTACGAAAGCCATTGCTACATTGGAATTTCGTTTCCTTTTGGATCGTAATTCTTCCGTTTTTGCTTTTTTCAATCAAGCATACTACGAAAATTCCGCCACCACCTATGTGAAGGACCATCCCTATGGATTTGGTATTGGAATCTCGACCGGAACTAGTGTAGGAATCTTTCGCTTATCTTATGCCTTGGGCACACAATTGAATAATCCAATTTCATTCAATGCGGGTAAAATCCACCTTGGATACATTTCTTATTTTTGACAAATGAAACTAATTTTCGCAAGCCATAACGCCCATAAAGCAACAGAAATTCAACGAATCCTTCCCTCTTGGATTGAAATCAAGACCTTGTCCGATTTGCATTATATGGATGAAATACCAGAAAATGAAGCGACGATTGAAGGAAATTCTCAATTTAAAGCACGTTTTGTTCATGGGAAATTTGAACAAAATTGCTTTGCTGATGACACCGGGCTTGAAATAAGCTCTTTGAACGGTCGTCCAGGAGTTCATTCGGCTCGTTATGCAGGGGAGCAGCGTGATTCCAATGATAACATGAATAAAGTTCTGGAGGAATTGGCAATGATGTCAGATCGATCTGCTCAATTTAAAACGGTAATCACCTTATATTGGGAAGGCGCAGAACATCAATTTGAAGGAATTGTACGTGGACAAATTGCCACCGTTAAAACGGGTTCGGAAGGATTTGGATACGATCCAATTTTTATTCCTGAGGGAGAAACACGCAGTTTTGCTGAAATGACTTTGGATGAAAAAAACCAATACAGTCACCGAGCAAGGGCGATTGAAAAATTAGTCGCTTTTTTTAATACAGCTCCAAGTCACTAATGATGATGGCTACATTTTGAACATCACCATTAATGGGCGGTGTCAATTTTGTGATCTTCACACGTAATTGGTAAATTCCTTTCAATTCTTTTCGGATACGCAGATTGATCCGTTCTCCCACTTGTTCAATGAGTTTGGAACGAATCGCCATTTCTTCTTTTACGATTTGGTTAATCGCAACGTAGTCTACTGTTTGATTCAGTTCATCAGTTTCGGCTGCCGTTTGAAAATCGGTCAATAAAGCAATGTCAACAATGTAATGTCCACCAATAAGTGCTTCTTCTTGAAGGCATCCATGGTGAGCGTACAATTTGATTCCATTAACCTCAATGACTTGCTTCATCGCGCAATTTTTGAATGTGTGTTAATCCAGATTCAAGCCTAGCAAGCACCTCATCTTTTCCTAAAAACGCTGAGATGTCAAACATCCCTGGACCTGCGCCCACACCTGTGACACACAATCTGTATGGCAACAAAACAGCTCCAATTCCAACTTGTTTCACTTCCAAAAACGCTTTAAATGCTTTTTCGATTTCTTCCGCTTGAAAGTCGGGAATTTCAGCAACGATGGCACTCCATTCTTGAATGTATGCTGTCGTTTCATCTTTCCATTTTTTCAGAATGGTATCCTTGTCAAAATTGCTTGGACGAGCAAATAGATAGGCTCCTTCGCTTAAAATATCTTGAGCAAATGTTGCGCGTTCTTTCATCAAACCACAAATTTGCGCTAAACGATCCAATGGCTCATTAACGCCCTCTGAAATCAACATGGCTGCAATAGCCTCGTTGCTAAGGGTTCTTAAGTATTGTTGTTGGAACCATTTTGTTTTCTCCGGATCAAATTTTGCTCCAGCTTTGGACACGCGTTCAAGTGAAAAAGCTTCGCACAATTCTTCTAGTGAAAATATTTCTTGCGTGGTTCCAGGGTTCCAACCAAGTAAAGCGAGCATATTGATGAACGATCCTGGAAGGTATCCTTTCTCGCGGTATCCAGAGTACAATTCACCTTCGGCCGTTGTCCAGTTTGTTGGGAACACAGGGAATCCTAATCGATCTCCATCGCGTTTCGATAATTTTCCGTTTCCATCGGGACGCAATAATAAAGGTAAGTGAGCAAATTCTGGACAATCCCATCCAAATGCTTCGTATAACATCACGTGAAGTGGGGCAGAAGGCAACCATTCTTCACCACGGATGACGTGACTAATGTTCATGGTGTGGTCATCCACGATGTTTGCTAAATGATAGGTTGGCATTCCGTCGCTTTTGAAAAGTACTTTATCATCCAAGTTATTCGTATTCACCACAACCCATCCACGAATTAAATCATGAAAGCGAATGTCTCTGTTTCGAGGCATTTTCATTCGAATCACGTAAGGGTGTCCTTCAGCCAATAATTTTTCTACTTCTGTTTGAGGTAATGTCAATGAATTGCGCAAAGAAGTACGCGTCACACTATTGTATTGCCAGTTCGGCATTCCCATCGCTTTTGCTTGGTCGCGCATGGCATCCAATTCTTCCGCAGAATCAAATGCATAATATGCTTTGTCTTCCGTAACCAATTGTTCCGCATAGGGACGGTACATTTCTTTTCGCTCAGATTGTACATATGGTCCAAAATCACCACCAAGTCCGGGTCCTTCCGTTGGCATGATGCCACACCAGTTCAGCGCATCCATGATGTAATCTTGCGCTCCAGGAACAAAACGAGTTTGATCGGTATCTTCAATGCGAATCAAGAAGGTTCCATTGTGTTTTTTCGCAAAAAGGTAATTGTATAATGCAGTACGCACACCACCCATATGCAAGGGTCCAGTTGGTGAAGGTGCAAAACGAACGCGAACGGCTTTTTCTGACATAGTGTAAATTTTGTGCAAAGATACATCAAATTGAAGGGTTTTTTCGACTTTTTTCATGGTAGAAATCATAAGACTTGGTGATAATCGTCATGTTTTCTTCTTGAAAAACCATGGAAATTTGTTAAAAATCAAAAATTATGAAAGCAAATATCATTGATCAGCATTTAGAGAACCAAGATTGGTTAAAAAGACTCGATTTTTACAAGGAAGAAATCACCATCCTCAAAGAGCGCTTAGATGAAGTGACCAAAAAGAACAATGCCAGCGATTTTTTAAAGGATGTTGAGCATTTTCAAAACCAGTTCATAGTTCAACGAAACAACATCGATGAATTGGCACATTCCATTAAAAAGAACGAGCAAGGTTTGGTGAAAGAAGTAAATTCAAACCCAGTGGCAGTTGATCACCGAAAAGTGGAAAATCACCTTGCAGAAGAAGACTTTATCGGATATTTTGAAAAGAATTTTGCAGAATTGCGAGGGGAATACAACCGGTTTTTATCCAAGTGGATGTAAGTATTTATTGTCCGCAATAAATGGTATCGTACCATGGGGAAAATCCAGCCCAAACTCCCAGTAATCCGTGAATGTTTGATGGAACATTGATGGGAGTTGAAAATGGATTCGCTGCAGAATACAACTGTGCGTATTTTTTATCGTAAAACGAAAACACTTGTTGGTCCATTTTGGAAAATTTCACAACCACGGTGTCTCCAATGCGGTAATACCGTTTGTATGCCTTTAGATGTGTGGTATCCTTCCGCTTTAATGGATTTTCGTAAAAAAATTCAATGGTTTGACCATCAAAAAATTGATCGGAAAAGAATCCGCCAAATCCTCGTTTGTAGATGTCGTCTAATTCTTCGCCATTCGCTTTGAGGTTGATGCGTTTGACTTCCCATTTGTAGGCGTCAAATTGATTCGCTGGATCACTTAGTTTCGCCCAAGAATAGCCATAATCTGGATTTTCCGCTTCAGGTTTCCAATAAACGGTATCTAATGCTGTAGTAGTGAGCAGTTGAGTCGTCCCCTTGTATGATTTTCCTTGATGCTTAATTTCCAAGGTATAGGATGTGTTCTCTTGAGCAATCAAAGCAGTCGAACTATAGACTTTTATCGGAAGAAGTAAGGCCTCATTCCATTCCAAACGAAGCATTTCAGCTACTTTTTTTTGACTTTCGATTGGAAGTTCTGAAATGGTATAAAGAGATAATGGAAACGTATCGTTTCCAGAAAGCACTTTTAATTCAGCGTCATAAACAAAACGAGCAATGTAGGCGGCAAGATCACTTTGTTCGTAGATATTGGCACTCTGGGAAAGAATGACAATGGGATTTCCACCCGTTTCAATGATACCGTCAACAACTAGTTGATTTTGATATCCAGGAATATCAATTTTCACCTCTTTTGTACAAGAATACATGCTGAGCAATAACAATATGAACCAAACCCTCATCATTCAAAGATAGGTGATTATTCTATTGGATGTTTCCTACATGAAACATGCGTTGCACTCACTTCGATTTGGCCTAAATAAATTCCTCCGTAACCAACTTGATGAATGACGGTATTTTTCCCTCCTTTGTTCTTGTGAGCGGATGGAGCATCCATGAATGTGTGCGTGTGTCCACCAAGTATTAAGTCAATGCATTCGTTTTCCGAAGCTAACTTTACATCACTTGGTTTTTCTGAGTTCGTATAACTATAGCCCAAATGCGACAAACAAATGATGAAATCACAGCCTTTTTCATGCAGCATCTTTGCTGTTTGATTCGCTGTGCTGATCGGTTCTAAGTATTTCGTTTGACCAAATTTATCCGATGGCACCAATCCTTCTAGCTTAATCCCAATGCCAAAAACACCAATTTTCAGTCCTGCTTTCCGGAAGATATGGTATGGTTTTGTTTGATCTTTTAAAATGGTATCTGAGAAATCGTAATTCGCACATAAAAATGGGAAATTCGCGTGCTTTTGAGCATTTAAAAATCCATCGAGGCCTATGTCGAAGTCATGGTTCCCCATGGTTGCGGCATCGTAGTTCATGGCACTCATCAATTTCATTTCCAATTCACCATGAAACAAATTAAAATAAGGAGTACCTTGAAAAATATCACCTGAATCAAGCAGGAGAACATGTTCTTCCTTTTGGCGAATATCGTCGATTAATTTTGCGCGTTTTGCAACACCACCTAGATTTGGGTATTTCGAATGATTTGCTGGAAAAGGTTCAATCTGAGAATGGGTATCATTTGTGTGAAGGATGACTATTTTTTTTCCCTTCAGTAACTTCATCGATTTTTGAAGACGAAACGAGGACAGGAATACCCATGCGCTGGATCCAAGAAGGCTTGTTTTTAAAAATGATCGCCGTTTCATCTTAGTAAATTCGTTTGTCGTTTGATGTAACTAATGTTCCTTGTTTTATGCATGCTTGTATGAATACTTCACGTAATAAGACTTTTTTATTTAGTCTTTCTACAGCGTCTTGAAAAAAGGACATCTGGTCACCGCCATTGGCTAAATAGTCGCTGGTGATCACCCAAAAATGTGTGGAACGATCGTTCATTCCGTTGATGCTTAATTTTCCTTGATTCATCTTTGCATTTGAAATTGGTTCGCCACCGGACTGGATGAGGTAGGATTCAATTTTAGCTAAGCTACTCATTGGAAGTCGTACCCAAACCACTTCATTGTCAAAGGGCATTAATCGAAAGATATCTCCTCGACTTACGGTTCCTTTTCCAATGGAACTTCTCAATCCGCCATTTGTTAGCAGGCAAAATACAGGCTCTGATAAACGCACATATGCGGTTTCATGAACAAAAAGTGCATCGGTGGTCCAGTTGCCTAAAAGGCTATTTGGCCGACCACTTTCTAACGAAAGGTCAGAGTTGGCAATAACTTCGCTCATCACGAGCTGTACGGAATCTTTATAAGGTTGAATGAACTGTGCTATTTTTTCTTTTTCTACATTCGATTCTTGAAGTCCGATCTTTCCACTTGAAGGTAAAATGACCTCTAAATGAGAAGAGCAAGCCGTCAGGCTTGCTCCAATCAAAATATATAAGAGGATTCTTAGGGTCATTCGATGATGAATTCACGTTGAACTGAACCGTATTCAGTACCGACGTTGATCATATACATTCCCGATTTAAATTCAGTTGTCTCTAATTCTAGTACAGGAACTTGAACATTGGATGAAGATTTAATTACTCTACCCTGCATATCCGTAATGGTATATTCAACGATGTCTAAACCATTCACTTGTGCAAATAATTTATCCGTTGCTGGCACTGGGAATACAGAGAAATTAATTGCTATTTTTTCCTCTATTCCGACATCGCACAATAAATAAGACATGTTCGCAAAGTTCACATGACAAGCAAAATTCACGGAGTCAACATATGGATTTCTGTTTGCTTGTTTACTGAAAATAAATTCATTTCTTGCGATTTCATAATTATCAGGTAAATCATTGAAATGCCAAGTTTTTAAAGATTCTTGGCTTTGATTCGCCGGTATTTGCCAGTTGTTCCCAAGTTGACCGTTATACGCAGTCGCCATGTAAAAAATCGAACGAGCTGCATTTCCTTTTTGTGCTTCACGAGGCTCGTAAACCAACTGATTACCGCTATATCCAACATTACCTTCTAAGTAAGTGAATACAACGTTTCCATCGATGTCCATCAAAGGAAGGTTACTTCTTGGAGTATTCGCTTGTTGCAAATTTGTAGGATAAAGGTTGTGTTGGTCACTGTATTCTGGTTTTTCTGGGTTGTCACATGGGAATGTTGGCATCCAAGAGTGACTGTACGTATGCTCACGTGAGTAACCTAAAGCGGACCAGTCGAAAGGCTCATCAAACACCTTGCGTTCACCAGAGTAAACACATGTTACAAAGGACTGTCCATTTGTCGTGTCACGAATCTCAAATTGATTCATAACGGTCGTTTTATAATTGAAATACGAAACAACCGTATGCGGATTGATCAACGCACTTAAATCACTTAGGAAAGTTGCTGAACCTGAATTAATCCCAGCGTAATAATTTCCAATTTGCTCACCTTGGCTTGTTACGTTTCCGATCGCAGGAGCAGTTGTTTTGTAGTTTTCAAATCCTGTTGGACCATTGAATGCAAATACAGCAAAGTGGTAGTTTTGATTGGCAATGATTCCGCGTGGAGTAAATCCAGTCCCGCTTCCGATGTATGCAACACGAGCATCTCCAACGACATCTCCTCTTTTGTAGCTGGCACCATCCGTTGGTATTCCTGTAACGGCAGAACCATTTTTCCAAAGCACGATGTAATTTTCAGCGTTCGTTCCAGCGGAGTATTGTCCACCAATCGTGTATGCTTTTACCAATGGGAAAGTTAGGTTTGATGGATTCATAGTTGGCTCGGTAGCCAAGTTGTTTGTACCTATTGCGTATAGGTTGATGATGTATGGATTCTCGTCACTGTCATTGTTCGCTATGGAAATGGTTGCTGAGCGCGTTCCAGCTCCAGTTGGAGTGAATGTCAAAGAGTAATTATTACTACCTAGTCCAGCTACTGTTCCAGATGTTAGGTTGATGCCAAATTCAGAAGCGTTTGTCCCTGTAAAGGTTACGCCGGAAAGTGTTAACGCGGAAACTCCTGTGTTTTCAATCGTCACAGTTGTTGCAGCAGTTGTTCCAACTACATAGGTTTCATTATTTAAAACAGTTGTCCCGTTGACCTTTACGTTAATCTCCCTTGCTGGAGCAACATAAGGAAAAATGTCTAATAAATTTCTTGGGATGATTTGGTAATTCGCGTTGAATTGTCCCAATTCGCCAACAATGGAAATCGGACCAGTTGGAATGGCTGTTCCATCGATGTTTGTTGAACCATTGATTCGGACATCAAATGAGCTTGTTCCATTCCAAACTTGTACAGTACTGTTTCCAGTAGCAAAGTTTCCGGTTTGAACAAATGTCACATTGTCGAAGCGAACTAATTGTGCTTCCAATGATTCATTTCCACTAGAAAAAGGAATTGTTTGAGGCTGAGGCAATACACCAGGTCCATGATTGACAACGGTTGTCGTTGGTGATAATTCCAATAAGCCACTAAAGTCAAACAACACACCAGTTGCTGTAATAGAATCTCCACGTTGCACGGAAGAAACGTTTGATCCGTAACAGGCAATTCCAGCAGTTCCATCCTGAATGTATCGAATGTTTCCAAGTTCGCTACCATTGGTAGCCACACCAGTTACCGTTACTGTTTGACCAATTCCTAGGTTTCTCACTTGAGAAATGGTTTGTGCTTTGATGCTGAAAACAGCGAAAAAAGCAAGGGCACTAAGTATTCCTTTTGTCATAATTAAAATTGAATTGCAAGTGAAAGATTAAAGCGGAATCCACCACCAAACATAACGGTAGCTGATTTCGCATCGAAGTTATTGTAAATGTCATTTGCATTGTTCGTTGCATCTGAAATGTACATGTGATTTAAAGCATTTGTAATGGATCCGGTAGTGAGTAGTGAGAAAGACTTAAATGGAATTTTATAACCAGCAAAAATGTTCACTAACGAATACGAAGGCATTTTCCAAGAATCACGACCACCGTTTACACCTTGTAAACTAAATGGATCGAAATTCGCGAAATTGCGATCAAAGAACTGCCATTGAATTTTAACGTAAAGGTTTTTGATTGGCTCATAGCGCAAGGATGCAGCAAGAGCAGTTTGAGCAGCGTCACCTACGTGTACACCTTTGGCATCAAAACTAAACTCCAGTGAATCGTATTGAGGAATGAAAACCGTTTTTGATGAATTCCAGTACCATTGTCCGATGGAAAGCATGACATCTCCAGAGAGCTTCTTATTGATTTTAAAGGCAGCATCAAATTCTCCTCCGAGGTGCACAGCATCCATTCCATTGATGTTTACTCGAATGAATTCAGTTGGATCATTTGGGTCAGGAACTGCCACACCATAAGGGAAAGGCTTATTCTTCCAATTCGTAGCATAGGCATTGACATTGAAACCAAAGTTCTCTGTTGCGAAATTATATCCACCTTCAACCGATAAGATCTTTTCATTTACGATCTCACCAAAAAACGAATTGGTATTGTTGTCGATGACGTTGGAAAATTGAGGAGTTCGATTGAGGTAACCCACATTAATATAGGTTGTGGCATTTTTTTGAACCTTATAGCTCACACCGGATTTGAAGGTAAATCCAGGGAGAAATTTCCAATCTGTCGCGTAATATTTTAAATCTTTGTTACTTGCGTCGTAGGTAATACCTTCATAGCTGATCGTATCCGTTGCACCAATTCTTAACACCGTATCGCCTAAATCCAAGACGCGTTTTTGAAAGCGATCCACCCCTTTGTAGCCATTTAGTATACCCGATAAGTTAACGAAATAGGAAAGTTTTTTTCCGGTGTATTCCATTTGTCCGAATGCGCCAGACCATTGTACGATGCCATCTCGGTCTGCGTTAAATGCATTTTTGGCTATTTTGTCACCGACTCTTTGCATAGGATCGGCATCGTTTTTATCTGCGGTACTAACAAAGTAATCTCCACCAAGTAGATTGCTTATGATTTGATAATGCGCACCTTGGTAATAACGGAAGTCGATTCCACCTGAGAACTCCAAGTTTTTATTGTAAGTATAATTGAATTGGCTCAAATATCCGGCCCAGAAGTGATTGTTGACACTTGACAGTATAATTTGACTCGCTTTAATTTGAGTTGGATGATAAATAGGATCTGTATTGGGTGTTCCAAAAAGAGAATTTATTTTATTTTCTTGGATAACTAAGTCCCAGTTGATTAATCCAGAAGAATCTCTTAATAGAGCCGAAGAATTAAAGATGCTTGTACCACCACCTCGACCAATAGAAACATAGGCGATGTTGGAGATGGATAGTTTGTCGTTAACCGTCCAGAAATCTTTTAAGGTAAATTGTGGTTTGGAATAATAATTCAAGCGTTCGTTAAGCACTTCTCTTTTACCAGAAATCGAATCTGTTTCATATCCCCAATGTTGGTTGAAGCGTATACCCATGTTCGAAAAGATCATGTTCGTGTCAATCGCTGCTCCAAGGTTCCGCGCAGTTGATTCATTGAAGTATTGAATGGCTTGAGTGTAGGAGCGTTGACCATGTTGTTGTGGTGCTGCAAACGCAGAAAATGTCGTTAGGTGTTTGTTTAGTTTTTTTGAAACCTTTATGTAGCCAAATTTCCCCTCGCTTTGGGTGCCATAAACCCAACCAGTTGCTTGTTTGTAAGACGCTGAAAAGGTCAAGCCCCAACCAGATTTAGTCATACCAGTATTATAGGAAAGGGTAGAGCGAAGTAGGTTTCCTGTTCCGTATTCTTGACGAAACGTCCCGCCTGGTTTGTTTGAAACGCCTTGAGTAATGATGTTGATTGTTCCACCAATGGAAGGCATGGCGATTTTTGTCGCACCTAAGCCACGTTGAACTTGCATTTGTGCAGTAATCGCATCTAATCCAAACCAATTGGACCAATACACCGCTCCATTTTCCATGTCGTTCACTGGAACTCCATCAATCATAACACCTACATTTCGCTGATCGAATCCTCGGACATTAATGCGCGCATCTCCATCACCACCACCTTGTTGAGTAGCATAGACACCCGGTGTACCATTTAGTAACATAGGTAAATCCCTTGATCCTAATTCTTCCGTAATTTTTTGAAGTGGAATTTTTGTTACGGCAACAGGGACATTTTGCGAACCAGCTAAATTTCCGATGACTTTAATTTCTCTATATTCTTGGCTTGCACCTATAAAGAAATTACAGACAATAAATGGTTTATCCACATCGATTTTTTGCGTCAATGAATCAAATCCCATCATTTTAAACGTGATGGTATAAGCGCCATAAGAAACATTCGGCATTTCGTAAATACCTTGAGAATTGGACAATGCTCGTTCAACCACAGAGCCAGAAGCATTGTAAAGCGTGATTTTTGCCCCACTTAACAATTGATTGGTAGCATTCTCACTAACTTCTCCAGTGATCTTTGCAAATGTTTGACCGAAACTCCATGCGGACAAACAAAGGATAAAAAGGGTGAAAAGATGTTTCATCTGAATGACAGGTATTGCTAACCCGACTTATTTCAAGATTACTTTTCGGATGATTTGTTGTCCGTTTGCGTCAGTCATACGAATCATGTAAACACCTTTGAAATCACTCAAATCTAAGGTGATTAAGGTTTTCGCATTCGTGTTAGACAAAACATAAACTTGTTGTCCTAAAGAATTTAATACTTGAACTTTACGGATGTTTCCTTTGCTTCTGATGTTCACGATTCCATTACTAGGATTCGGATAAACATTCAAACTGATTTCCTCTGGTTCAGAAACAGAAACAGGATTACACGAACAATCATGTACACCTAAAGAAGCCCAGTTACCGTCTAAAATTGGATTTCCACTTGTTCCAAAAAGTGTGTCGCCATTAGCATCTAAACGAACAATCACAGGTGGAATGGTATCGTATTCTAACAATGGATCAAAAAATGAAGGATTAGCGGTTGCTCCTTTAACTACGGTAGCTTTTCGAATCATGGAATGGTCTTTTGTTACCAAAACACCCAATCCCGTGCTGTAAGGAAATTGAGTTGACCATGCGCCATCGTTTCCAGAGGAAGTCCCCGTTTCATTCGCTGGGTTCTCTCCGATTTTCCCAAATAAATCAACAATAACAAATCCAGGAACATTCGTGGCATTTATTAACGTGGTAGCTGTAGTTGGCAAGGTGCCTTTCGCTAACATTAATGCATCGTTTCCATTCCAATAAAAGGAATTTGACGTATTGTATACCGGGCAATAAAATCCATCTGCTCTTGCTTGAAGAGAATCCCAAACAGGTGCTTCTTGTCCTGTTCCATTTGGATCTTGTTTGTCCAAAACAGCAACATATACATCATGTGCAGCAACAATACCACTCAATTGAATAGAATTTGCAACAGTGGCAGTCGTTGCTCCGTTTGAATAACGAGAAACAAAATAACCACTTAAATTAATTGGACTTGCCGTTGGATTGTAAATTTCGATTGCCTTGTTATTTGACCAACCTTCAACGTATTCAGAAATAAACAATTGCGAACAGTTTTGAGCATTCGCAGTAATTGCTAAGACACTGGTGATTAAAAGTACGAGTTTTTTCATTTCCAATAAATCCAAAAAATTTATAAAACCTTGTTTAATAAGGCGTTATAAATTAAGATCTTTTTGCATGGTTTCAGCGCTTTAGCTTCAAGGATATCACACAAAAAGTTAGAACAAATTTAAGCGTTTTTTTCAAAAAAATAAACTTTTTACGTTAATCTTTCATGAAATCCACGTTAGCTCCTTGTCCTTATTGTTTAATCCACGGACATTCCTTAAATTCGGGCTTCAAAATAATTTCTATGAACAAGTTACTCTTTTTCTATTTTACCATTTGTACGTCACTACTTTTCGCTCAGGACCTCTCTGTGGAACGCATCTGGAAAAATTATGAATTCAGTCCAAAACGCGCCGAAGGCTACAAGTCTATGAACGATGGAGAATATTACACCGTCGTAAAAGGTGGTAATTCCATTTATAAATTTAGTCTAAATGATGTCAATGACAAAGGTTCCATCGTGCTCAATGGTGATAAGCTAATTGTTGATGGAGTAAAGATAGAATTTGATGATTATGAATTTAATTCGGATGAAAGTAAAATTCTTTTGCTGACGAATGTCGCGCCAATCTACCGACATAGTTATCAAGCAGTTTATTACCTCTTCGATCTTTCAACTCAAAAAGTAACGCCCTTAGATACGGAGCATTCACCTCAAACGTTGGCAGAATATTCACCTGATGGAACGAAAGTTTCCTTTATTCATGGAAATGATTTGTTCGTGAAAACAATTGCTAGTGGAAAAGTGGAAAAAATTACACAGGACGGCAAGCGAAATAAAATCATTAATGGAACTACGGATTGGGTTTATGAAGAGGAATTTGCGATAACGAAGGCTTATGGCTGGTCTCCAGATAGTAAATACATTGCTTATTTGCGTTTCGATGAAAAATCCGTTCCTGAATACAACATGGATTTTTACGGGGCATTATACCCAGAACAATACACCTTTAAATATCCAAAGGCTGGAGAAGTGAATAGTATTGTAACTGCTCACTTAGTGTCTTTAGATAATAAGAAAACACAGGCGATTGACTTGGGGACCTATGAATACATTCCAAGGTTAAATTGGTCGACTAAATCAAATCAATTGATCATTCAAACCATGAATCGCCATCAAAATGAATTGAAATATTGGCTGGTTGATGTGGTAAAAGGCAAAGCATCAAGCAAGAATTTTTTCACGGAAAAGTCCAAAACGTATGTGGACATTGATGATAACCTTTTAATTCTGAAAGATGGTGAATCCATTCTTCGTACAAGTGAAGAAAATGGTTACCGTCATATTTTTCAATTGAACTTTGATGGAAGTACCAAGCAAATAACAAATGGACCCTGGGATGTCATCGATTTTATTGGTTTTGATGAAAACACGCAGCAGATCTATTTTAGTTCAGCCGAAAGAGGGGCCATCAATAAATCGATTTATGCCATTCAATTGAATGGTTTAAATAAGAGAGAACTCACATCAACGGTTGGTTACAACAATGCAGAATTTCTGAATGGAATGAAGTATTTCATTCATACGTATTCCAATGCCAATCAAGCGCCTGTATATTCATTATGTAAAAGTGATGGTTCAGTGGTACGTGTTTTAGAGTCCAACCAAGTATTGATGGATAAACTGAAAAAAGAGCGCTTATCTACAAAGCAATTCATGGAAATCAATGCGAATGGAATCAAACTGAATGCTTCCATAATTCTTCCTGTTGGATTTGATCCAGCGAAGAAATACCCAATGTACGTTAATGTTTATGGTGGACCTGGACACAACGAAGTATTGAATTCCTGGGATGGAAATGATTATTTTTTCCATCAATTATTGGCTCAAAAGGGATACATTGTTTTCCAAGTGGATCCAAGAGGAACGATGTATCAAGGGGCTGAATTTAAAAAATCAACCTATTTGCAATTGGGTAAATTGGAGATCGAAGACGTGATGAATGCAGTGAAAGAATATTCAAAAAACACTTACGTGGATGCAAGTCGTGTAGGAATTATGGGTTGGAGTTATGGTGGATTCATGGCTTCTTTGGGCATTACAAAAGGGGCGGATGTCTTTAAAATGGCGATTGCTGTAGCTCCGGTAACCAATTGGAGGTATTACGACAACATCTACACAGAGCGCTTTATGCGCACTCCGCAAGAGAACGCCGACGGTTACGATCGAAATTCCCCGATTAATTTCGTCGATAATATCCAGGGGAAGTACCTATTGATTCATGGCTCAGCTGATGACAATGTGCATTTTCAAAATACGATGGAGATGACCACTTCGCTAGTGAAGGCCAATAAGCAATTTGAATTATTCGTTTATCCAGATAAAAACCATGGTATTTATGGTGGAAATACACGAAACCATTTGTTTCAAATGATGTTAAAATTCATTGAAGCGAATTTATAGTGTCAAGCCATTTTGAGAATAAATTGTGATTATTTTCCAAAGGACAATTGGAGTTCAATGTTTCTTTTGTAATTTAGGGCAAAACTTTTAAACCAATCAAATATTTCGTCAGAAAAAATGAGTGAACTAGCCAAAATTGAACTTGATGGGAAGGTGTATGAGCTTCCAATCATAACAGGTACCGAAAACGAAAAAGCAATCGATATTTCCAAGTTGAGAGATATGACTGGTTATGTGACTTTGGATACCGGATATAAAAATACAGGTGCCACAAAAAGCGCTATTACGTTCTTGGACGGAGAAGAGGGGATACTTCATTACAGAGGATATTCAATTGAACAATTAGCGGAGAAAGCTTCGTTCATTGAAGTTGCATATCTTCTCATTTATGGAAATCTTCCTACACAAAGTGAATTAGATCAATTTGAAGATAGCATCAAGAAACATACCCTGGTTCATGAGGACATGAAGCAATTTTTTGAAGCTTATCCTTCGAAAGCCCATCCAATGGGGGTGCTTTCTTCCATGATTGCTTCTTTGGCAACATTCTATCCAGAATCCTTGGATCCAAACAGAAGCAAGGAATCGAAGAATTTAACAATTCACCGTTTGATCGCGAAATTGCCAACATTAGCGGCTTGGGCTTACAAGAATTCCATTCGTCATCCATTCATGTATCCAAAAAATGAATACGACTATTGCAAGAATTTCTTGTATATGATGTTTGCCATGCCAACAGAGGATTACAAAGTTGATCCTGTTATAGTTAGTGCATTGAATACCTTGTTAATTCTTCATGCAGACCACGAACAAAACTGTTCGACATCAACCGTTCGCATCGTAGGCTCTTCAAATTCAAATTTATACTCAACTGTTTCTGCTGGCATTTCAGCACTTTGGGGTCCTCTACATGGTGGAGCAAACCAAGAAGTAATCGAAATGTTGGAGCAAATCCACAACGATGGTGGAAATGTCGATAAATGGGTGTTAAAAGCGAAGGATAAAGAAGATCCATTCCGTTTAATGGGCTTCGGACACCGCGTTTACAAAAACTTCGATCCACGAGCGAAAATCATTAAAAAAGCATGCGACGATGTATTGGAAAGATTAGGTGTGAATGATCCATTATTGGATATCGCGAAAAAATTAGAGAAAGTTGCTTTGGAGGACGAATACTTCAAAGCTAGAAACCTATATCCAAATGTCGATTTCTATTCTGGAATAATTTACAAGGCATTAGGAATTCCTTCAGAAATGTTCACCGTGATGTTCGCTTTAGGACGTCTTCCAGGATGGATTGCTCAGTGGAAAGAAATGACAGAGAACAAAGAACCAATCGGTCGTCCACGTCAGATATACATCGGCGAAACGAATCGAGAGTATGTAGACATCTCGAAACGATAAAACATAAAAAAAGCCCCTGACAGATTCGTCAGGGGCTTTTTTTATGTTAATTTTCTTCTTGCTCATCAAAAGGAAAATGGGTCCGTTTCGATCCGGCATATGTTTCAAACATGCGGAAGCTACATTCTAAGTCTCCATTGAACACTTTGTGTTTAACGCTCGGACGAAGTCCGATGGATTTTAATCCTTCTTCACTCGAAGTGATGATCCAAGCTTGCGAGTTCGTCATGGTGTGTTTTAACCAATTCCCGATATTTTCGTATAGTTCATGTGTGTTTGCAGCTAAACGTTCGCCGTATGGCGGATTCGTTAAAATGAAAATGGCTTCATCGTTATCCTTCGTGTTTTCTTCAAAAGAGCATACTTTCGTCTCAATAAAGCGACCAAAACTCATCTGACGCAAATTGCGGCGTGTTTTCAAAATCATTTCATCCGATAAATCCGAGCCCATGATTCGACATGGAAGTGAACGGACATTTCTCAGGGCATTGTCGTAGATGTCGTTCCAAACGGTCTCGTCGTAATTTTTTAAATTTTTAAAAGCGTAATGTTGACGTTCAATGTTGGATGGTATCCCAGCAGCTAACAATGCTGCTTCCATTAGAATCGTTCCCGAGCCACAAAAAGGATCAAGTAGGGTTGTTTTTCTATCCCATTTGGACAAGCGGATCAAACTTGCTGCTACCACTTCATTTAATGGTGCTTCACCAACGGCCTCACGGTATCCTCGCTGAAAAAGTGGAATGCCACTTGTGTTTAATGAGATCGTTACTTCATTTTCTTTAATGTACAAGTCAAATAAAACTTGCGGACGTTTTAATTCAACATCTGGACGGTCATCGAATTCATTGCGGAAAGAGTCCACAATGGCATCTTTCACAACTAAATAGGGATATTGGGTATTGTTAAACAAGGTAGAGAATACAGCACCCTTTACAGCAAACGTTTTTGTTCCATCAAAAATTTCGGTCCACTTAATTTTCATGGATTTACGGTACAAGTCTTCTTCCGATTTGATGTAGAACTTGTCGAGCTCGACTAAAATCGAAATAGCACAACGTGCATATAGATTTAAATAGTATACATCCCTCCAAGTTCCGATAATGCGAACAGCGCGGTTAAGCACCTCTGCTTTAGGGTAACCAAGTTCCTCTAATTCTTCCACTAAGGTCTGCTCAAATCCGAACAAACATTTTAAGGTGATTTTCAACTCTTCTTTATTTCCTACGCTCTTCTTTTCCATTTTCTCGTGATAAGGTCTAACTTTGTACAAAAGAACGAATTTGCGAAGTTTCTGGGCCCTTATTTTTTCACTTTTTTTCATTCTGTACTCAGAATGTTATGCACAGCAAAAGATTGGTGTAGTCTTAAGCGGCGGAGGTGCTGCTGGAGTCGCGCATGTTGGTGTATTGAAAGCTTTGGAAGAAAGGAACATACCCATTGATTATGTGGTGGGAACTTCTGCGGGTGCCTTGGTTGCGAGCATGTACGCTTGTGGGTATTCTCCAGATGAGATCGAAGCATATGTGTTGAGTGAGCCTTTTCAATTGATGGTGAAAGGTGATGTTGAGGTTCAAAAGAAATTCTACTTTTTTGATGAGTCCAATTCGAGCAGCATGTTCAATATTCCTTTTTCAAAGGACAGTATTTTGCAGAAGTCCATTCCGATGTCCTTTGTGAATCCAAATTATTTTGATTTTGAAATGTTGCGCATACTTGGCTTAACAGGTGCATCGGTCGGTAAAGATTTCGATCAACTATTTGTCCCCTTTCGATGCGTTGCCTCAGATGTCGTGAACAAAAAAACGGTGGTTTTTTCGAATGGTAATTTAAACGAGTCTGTTCGTGCTTCCATGACTTTCCCCCTGTACTTGAATCCAATTCGGATTAATGGAGTCTTGTATTTTGATGGAGGATTGTATGATAACTTTCCATTGAATGTGATGTACGAAGAATTTCCTGCCGATTTTATTATCGGGAGTAATGTGACCAAGAACGACATCCGAGCGAATGAAAATGATTTCTTCGGCATGATTTCAAGTATGATGACCACGCCAACAAATTATTCGTTGCCTTGTCAAGATGGAATCATCATCGAACCAAAGACAGAAGTTGGAACCTTTGATTTCGAGAATGTAAAACAAGCAATTGAGGATGGGTACCTTGCTACAATAAAGCAATTGGATTCTTTGGAGCAATTTATTTATGTCCGTGAGAACAAAGATTCCTTGTTATTAAGAAGAATGAATTTTCAGGCAAAAGTTCTCCCGATTCGGATCACCTCCGTAAAGACTGAAATCGTCAAAAAAAACGAACTGAAGTATGTGAATCTTTTTATTTTACCTCAGAAAAGCCAGCGTGATTTGGGCAAGGACTTATTTGAAAAACGTTATTTCCGATTGGCCTCTACTCCTCAGATCGATTTTCTGTACCCAAATTTCGGCATCGATTCAAGTGGTGGCTTACAACTTCAGTTAAAAATTAAAAAAGCGAAGGAGTTCCGGGCAGACTTTGGAGGGTTGATTTCATCAAGAGCCATCAATACTGGATACTTCAATTTGACGTATCGAAACATCGGCCGCATCTCACACAAATTAAATGCTGAATCCTATTTCGGTAAGTTTTATGGATCTGTTCGGACATGTTATGAAATGGTGTTACCTTCCGTTTTTCCTGTTTCCATCTCGGGTTATTTTACCTTAAACCGCTGGGATTATTTTCGAAGTTTTGCGACCTTTTTTGAAGATGTTAAACCTTCCTTTCTCGTTCAAAACGAAGCATATGCAGGTGTAAAGGTGAAGTTGCCTCTTGGAAATAATGCGCGCTGGATCATGGATGCGCGTTATTTTAGTTTAGAGGATGATTATTACCAATCCAATGTATTTACAAACAAAGACACGGCTGATTTTACCTTATTTTATGGCGCAGCATTGAAACTTGAGTACACGAAGAATAGTTTAAATAAAAAACAATTTGCGACCGAAGGAAATCTTCTCCAAGTGAAAGCGCGCTATGTGAACGGTTACGAACGTACTGTTCCTGGAACAACATCCATTATTCAGGACACAATTGAGAAACAGCACCAGTGGTTGAGTATTCAAGCGGAATTTCAATCCTTGTTTTTGAAAAATGGTCCCCTTCACATTGGGATCCACGGTAAAACAGTATTGAATAGTCAATCCTTGTTTGCGAATTATACGGCAAGCCTCTTATCCATGCCTGCATTTAATTTGATTCCAGATATGGAAACCATTTTCTTGCCTGAATATAGGGCGACTCAATATGTAGGACTCGGAACAAATTTAATTTGGGATGTATTTAAAAATATAGGTTACCGTTTGGACCTCTATTATTATCAGCCGATTGTTCAATTGCAACAAAACATAGACGGAACCATTCAATATGGCAAACCCTTACAAGCGAATTCTTTGCTCGCCTCCAGCTCTTTTATTTACGACACGCCAATTGGTCCGGTCAGAGCAACATTAAGCTATTTCCCAAAACAGGAAAGCCCCTGGTTTTTTCAGGTTTGCTTCGGGTACGTTTTGTTTAATGAACGAGCAGTACGATGATTTAAAGGAGTCCTCTAGTTCTCAAGAATTCGTCTAAACTCTCAATGTCTCCGAATAACACCTCTCTTGCCTTCGATCCTTGGAACGCTCCGATAATGCCCATGCCTTCCAATTGATCAACGATGCGTCCTGCTCTGTTGTATCCCAATTTTAACTTTCGTTGCAATAAACTGGCAGAACCTTGTTGATTGATGACCACAATTCTTGCGGAATCAACAAACATTGGATCAATCTCATTCATGTCCATTTCGCCACCTAAATCACTTCCTTCTGGAGTGTATTCTGGTAAAATAAGCGCTTCGGGGTAGGCACGCTGGTCTCCAATAAAGCCACAAATTTCTTCCACCTCAGGTGTGTCTACAAATCCACATTGTAAGCGCTTAATATCCGACCCTGTTGAAATCAACATGTCACCACGTCCAATTAATTGATCAGCACCAGAGGCATCTAAAATCGTTCTTGAGTCAATTTTGGAAAGCACACGGAAAGCAATTCGAGCTGGGAAGTTCGCCTTGATCATACCGGTAATAACATTTACAGATGGACGCTGCGTGGCAACAATCAGGTGAATTCCAATCGCACGTGCAAGCTGTGCAATGCGCGCAATCGGATGTTCTACCTCTTTACCGGCTGTCATGATCAAGTCGGCAAATTCATCGATCAATACAACAATGTATGGAAGGTAACGATGTCCTTTCTCTGGATTTAATCGACGCGCAATGAATTTAGCATTGTATTCTTTGATGGTACGAACTCCTGCGTCCTTTAACAATTCATAACGGTCATCCATCTCAATGCAAAGCGAATTTAAGGTGTTGACTACTTTCGAGGTGTCGGTGATAATGGCGTCTTCTTCTCCAGGCAATTTCGCTAAGAAATGTCGCTCAATTTTGTTGTAAAGGGTTAATTCAACCTTTTTAGGATCCACAAGGACAAACTTGACTTGAGCCGGATGTTTTTTGTATAATATGGATATAAGAATGGCATTTAGTCCTACTGATTTCCCTTGTCCAGTTGCTCCTGCAACTAAAAGGTGTGGCATTTTTGTTAAATCAAAAACAAAGGTTTCATTGGTAATGGTTTTACCCATAACGATTGGTAATTCCCCATCAAAATGTTGGAATTTATCCGATGCAATTAACGAGCGCATGCTCACCATTTCAGGATTGGAATTTGGCACTTCAATACCGATCGTTCCTTTTCCAGGGATTGGAGCGATGATGCGAATCCCTAATGCCGATAAACTTAGTGCGATGTCATCTTCTAAGTTTTTAATTTTTGAGATGCGCACTCCCGGCGCTGGAACAATTTCATAAAGCGTAACAGTTGGTCCAACCGTTGCCTTGATTTTCGCAATCTCAATTTTGTAATGTTGTAGCGTCTGTACAATTTTGTCTTTATTCGTTTCGAGCTCCTCTTTACTCACCGAAATACCGCTTGTGCCGTAATCAGTCATGAGGTCTAAAGGCGGAAGGACATATCCTTCTAAGTCCTTGGTTGGATCATATTCGCCATATTCGGTCACTAATTTTTTAGCCAAATCGTCCTCATCGGATTTTTGCGTGGCATTCGCCCCCATCGTTGGAGCAGCTTGAACCGGAGGAATGATAGTCGGTTCTGGTTCAGTAGCCATTTCAATTTCGAAATCATCCGAAGAATCCTCTTCCTCTTTTGTTAAATTGGGGGAAACGAACAATTCACTTTCCTGATAAAAAACATCTTCATCCTCCTCTTCCACTGGGGCAGAGAAATCAACTGTTTCAGAAATAACATCGGATTTAATTTCTTCGTCTTTAATCGTATTTACCACGAAGATGTCTTCGAAGCTTTGCTTTGTATTTTCTGCTTCATAAGCATCTTCTACATCGCTAAAGACCTCTTTTTCTCTATTGAAAAGAAAATCGAACCACTTGGAATAATTTGGATTAAAAAGGATGGTGATTAATATATAAAGCAATACAAGACTCAAGGCAAAGGCGCCAAAGCTTCCTAAAGTTAACATGAGCCATTCATTCAAATAAAATCCAAACGTTCCACCCAGGTAGTTTAGTTTGTCGCTGAAAAAACCGAGAAACAAGGATCCCCAGAGCATAAAAGCAATCGTAATGGTGTATGCTTTTCCAATTGGCACAATAGCATAATCAAATAAGATCCTGATACCAGAAACGAATAATAAAAAACAGATACCAAATGAAGTCACACCGAAAAGTCGGTAAATCATGAGGTGTGAAGTCCAGGCACCAAATTTACCTAGCCAGTTTTCTACAGGTGCTTCCGTTGTGTCAAAAATATAATCGAAAAAGGAACGCTGTAAAATGCGGTCTTGGTCTTCTGTCCAGGTGAACAAGTAGGATACGCAAGCTAAAAATAAATAAATGGAAAGCAAACTCAAGGTAGAACCTAAAATCACCTTGAATCGTTTAGAATCAAATCCAGACAAAAAATTCCACCGCGCAGGGGTTTTCTCCTGGCTTGAAGGCGTCACTTTTTCTTCTTTTCTTTTCCTTGATGAACTACTCGGACTTTTAGTCCTGGCCTCGTTTTTTGGTGTGAATTCGTTGTCTTCCATGTGCTTTTTATGCAATATCCAACGAAGTTAATCCTTAACTACTTGTTTTGAACGATTATCAAGGAATACTATAAACAAGAACATGTTAGTTATTTTCGATCCTCCGTTCTGAATTTGAAGTCTTTTCCAAAAATTCATCCATGCTCATTTTCTGATAATCAGATGGGATCATGAAGATGGCCAAAGGTGGTGTTTTGTAGTCGATGGATTCCAAGGTGTATTTATATAAACCATGATCATTTGCCACGTAATATTGAATCAACAAACCCGGTGCATTCCTGAAGGACCCAAGGTATTTTGATGAAATTTTCCGCGTGTAAACAACGCTTAAATCGCTCTTCACAAGTTCGTAATGCGCAAGAAGTTTTTTTCCTTTCAATCCAGCAATTTTTGCATGCCCGCGTTTGGATTGAAACGAATAAGAAGCATTCGAATCCTTCAAGCTATCCCTCATTTGAATGGCAAATTTCCCTTCCTCCAATTCGATTAAAATGTATTTTTTTTGGTAACCCAGGTGTGTGATGCTTTCTTGCCTTCCAAATTCTGAACTAAAGTTGACAATTTTTAACAAGGAATCGCGTGCGAAAATCATCATTTTGGCCTCGCTTGAATCGTTTACATCTACGCGCTCAATACGGTAGGTCAGAGTTCCGTTAAAATGTTCTGAATCTTGACTCCAATTGGTAAAAGACAACAATTGAATGATGGAAAAAAGTACAATTGTTTTCAGTGTGTTCATGGTTGTCTGCGTGCTTAAATGCGAAACAAAAATAGGCAAATTTGAAGAACTTAGAAGCCCCCTCATGGTTACTTCCTTGAGAAAGTTGTAAATTTGTCCAGCCCGATGAAAGGGACTTTTATGAATCGTCAATTACAATTTATTTTTAATCCATCTGAATTAGGCGCAGGAACAAGAGGAGCTTCCCTTGGTCCCGAAGCAATCAGAGCAGCAGCTAGAACTCAAAATTCCACGTTATTCTCGGAATTTCCTGTTTTCACCATACCCAATCGAAATGACTTGTTGGATCGTCCAACGAACTTTCCTTTTGCTAAGAGAATTGATGGTGTCCTTCAGATTTTCGAAGGGGTAAAACAGCAGGTAAAAGAAGCCATCGATTCTGGCATGTTTCCACTCATCATCGCTGGTGATCATTCCTCCGCTGGTGGAACGATGGCGGGATTGAAATTGGCTTATCCTGGAAAGCGTTTAGGCGTTTTATGGATTGATGCACATGCGGACATTCATTCTCCTTACACGACTCCTTCTGGAAACATTCATGGGATGCCTATTGCGACTGCATTAGGTGTAGATCAATCCGACCTTCAGAAAAATAGCCTCGACTTAACAACAATGCAATACTGGAATCAACTTAAAAGCAATGCTTTGAAGCCTAGTGATTTGATTTACATTGGTGTACGCGATGTGGAAGAAGAGGAAATACACGCAATGAAAGAGCTCAATTTGCGTAATTATACTGTAAAAGAACTAAGGGACCGTGGACTTCAGATTTGCATCGATGAAATCAAGAAAAAAATGCAGGCATGTGACATTGTTTACGTTTCTTTTGACGTTGATTCCATGGATCCAAGTGAAACGTCCTATGGCACAGGAACGCCTGTTCCTGAAGGAATCAGTTTCGAAGAAGCCAAATCCATCTTGACAAGCATGGCTAACCTGAATAATTTGGCATGCATGGAAATAGTTGAAGTTAATCCATGTTTGGATAATGAAAAAAATAGAATGGCCGAACAAGCATTCGATTTGATTAATGCACTTGTAAAAAGTTTAAAATAACGATGGAAAACCACATAAAAGCACTGATTTTAGGACATGCAACATCCTTGTTTGGTCAAGAAATTGATGAAAAAATCATTCAATTCCAAGTAACAAGAAAGGACGTTGAGGGTGATTTGACATTGGTTGTTTTCCCTTTCGTCAAACTTTTGCGTTGCACGCCTATAGAAGCTGGTGAAAAAATAGGAAATTTCATTGAGCAGCATGTTCCGGAAGTGGAAAAATGCATCGTAGTAAATGGATTCTTGAACATCGTTTTTTCCAATTCTTATTGGTTGACACAATTGGATGAGGTATATGGTTCATCTGCTTTTGGTTTTGCACCGAAAGGATCCAAGCCTACCATCATGGTGGAATATTCTTCACCCAATACAAATAAACCATTGCACCTTGGACACCTTCGAAATAATTTCTTAGGTTATTCCGTGGCTGAAATTTTAAAAGCGGATGGACACGAAGTGATCAAAACACAGGTGATCAACGACCGTGGAATTCACATTTGCAAAAGCATGCTTGCATGGGAGAAGTTTTCTCCCTTGAATGAAAAAGGCGAACGTGAAACACCTGAAAACACAGGATTAAAAGGGGATAAACTTGTAGGTAAATACTACGTCGAATTTGATAAGCATTTGCAAAAAGAAGCCAAAGAATTGATCTCAGACTGGGAAAATGGTGATTTTAGCTCGTGTTCGGAGGACGTTAAAACGGCTTTCCTCAACTTTCAAGCAGCAAAAGTTGATAAGGATGAAAAAGCCGTTCAGGGAATTGATGATAAAATCAAAGAGCTGGCAAAAAACAATACAAGCATCCTTTTGGACGCCAAAGAAATGTTGGTGAAATGGGAAGCGCGTGATCCACAAGTGTATTTGTTGTGGACGACCATGAATTCTTGGGTTTATGCTGGATTTGAAAGTACCTATACAAAAATGGGTGTGGACTTTGATAAATTGTATTTCGAATCGGACACCTTCCTTTTAGGTAAAGATCAAGTGATGAAAGGCATAGCAGATGGTGTGTTCTTTCAGAAGGAAGATGGTTCCGTTTGGATCGATTTAACAGCCGAAGGATTGGATGAAAAATTGGTGCTTCGCTCTGATGGCACAGCAGTGTACATGACCCAAGACATCGGAACAGCAATCGACCGTTTTCATGATTTCCCAAGCCTAAACGGAATGGTTTATACGGTTGGAAATGAGCAAGATTACCACTTTAAAGTGTTGTTCTTGATTCTGAAAAAATTAGGCTATGCTTGGGCTGAAAATTGTTTCCATTTATCGTATGGAATGGTAGACTTGCCAAGTGGTAAAATGAAATCACGTGAAGGAACTGTTGTCGATGCAGATGATTTAATGGATGAAGTCGTTGAAAAGGCGGCCGAAATGACCAAAGAACGAGGACACATTGAAACATTAAGCGAGACGGAACGATCTAAACTTTTTGAACAAATTGGCTTAGGTGGATTGAAATATTACTTGTTGAAAGTCGATCCGAAAAAACGCATGATGTTTAATCCGGAAGAGTCCATTGACTTAACCGGAAACACTGGGCCTTTCATACAATATGCACATGCCCGAATTTCAACTTTATTGGAGCGCGCTGGAACCGTTGATCTGAGCGGTGTTCAATCGGCTCAAATGGTACAAGAAGAGAAGGAAATCATTAAATTGTTGACGCAATTTCCTGATGTCATTCACGAAGCAGCAATTGGATTTTCTCCTGCCATCGTGGCCAATTACGTTTACGATTTGGTGAAAAATTACAATCATTTTTACCAAGCAGTGAAAATTCTTTCCGAAGAAAATGCTGCGAACAAAAACCTAAGATTGGCGATGAGCGAGTGCGTGCGACGTACCATTCAACAAAGCCTTCAGTTGTTGGGGATTCAGGCCCCTATGAAGATGTAAAGATTAGCTACCAAAAATCACCTCATCGGTCAATTCTCTGACCATCACAAACAATTCTTCTTTGAAGGTTTGTGCTTCATAGGTGCCTTTTTCAATCTGACGTAATTTGTGCTCCCATTGTCCGGTTAACTCAGGGCTTTTTAGCAATTCATTTTTAATGGTATCAATCAGGTTCATTCCAGTATCTGTGGCAATGATGTTTTTCTTCTTCTTTTCGATGTATTTGCGTTTGAAAAGCGTTTCAATGATGTTTGCTCGCGTTGATGGTCGTCCGATTCCATTCTCCTTCATGATTTCGCGCATTTCTTCGTTTTCCACTAATTTTCCAGCGGATTCCATTGCGCGTAAAAGAGTCGCTTCCGTGTAATATTTCGGTGGACTCGTTTTTCCTTTATGTATCAAAGGTTGATGTGGACCACTTTCGCCTTTTTCAAAAATAGGCAGGATTTTATCTTCGCTTTCACCTTCTTTTTTCTTTGCTCCTTGCTCTTTGTTTTCTGCTTTTAAATCATCGTAAATTACCCGCCAACCTTTGTCCAAGATTTGCTTACCCGTCGCCTTGAATTCCAAAGCATCGACTTTTCCAAGAACGGTTGTGTTGGATATTTTACATTCGGGATAAAAAACAGCAATAAAACGGCGACAAATCAAATCGTAGACCCGTTGTTCATCTGGTGTGATTCCCGAAGGTGCAACCCCTGTTGGAATAATCGCGTGGTGGTCTGTTATTTTCTTATCGTCAAAAATCTGTTTGGACTTTGGAATGGGTTTTCCTTGCAGCGCATCCGTGAATCGTTTGTAGTCACGAAGTCCGTTTAAAATGTTTGGAATCTTAGGATGTAAATCCTCCGATAAATACGTTGTGTCCACACGTGGATAGGTGACCAACTTTTTTTCGTATAAACTTTGAATCTTCGTTAAGGTTTCTTCTGCGCTATAGGCATAGTAACGATTTCCGTCTACTTGTAAGGATGTTAAATCATACAAACGTGGATTCCCTTCCTTTCCATCTTTTTGTTCGAAAGAAGTGATTTCAAATGGCTTGTCTAATAAATAGGAAAGTCCTTTTTCCGCCTTGTCTTTCGTTTTTAATCGATCAATTTGACAGTTAAATTCAGTCTCACGGTAGATGGTTTTCAGCTCCCAATATTCATCCGTTTTAAACGCATTGATTTCCTTTTGACGTTGAACGATCATGGCAAGTGTGGGTGTCTGCACGCGTCCGACCGACAAAGTCATTTTATCGCGTCCAAATTTGCGTGTGTAGAGTCGTGTCCCATTGATTCCTAGTACCCAATCTCCCACAGCGCGAGAATTTCCAGCGGCAAATAAATTGTCAAATTCTTTGGAGTCCCGCAATTTGTTGAATCCATCTTTGATGGCTTCTTCGGTCAAGGAAGAAATCCACAAGCGTTTCACCGGAACTTTGCATTTCGCTTTGATAAGTACCCAACGCTGTATCAATTCCCCTTCTTGTCCAGCATCTCCGCAGTTGATGACTTCCTCAGCTTGAGTCATCAGGGTTTCAATGACTTTAAATTGGCGTTTCGCACCTTCGTCTTCGCGTAATTTAATTCCGAACTGTCCTGGAATTATCGGTAAATCTTCCAATTTCCAATATTTCCAATTTGGATTGTAATCCTCCGGGTCCTTCAAGGAACATAGGTGTCCAAAAACCCACGTTACACAATAGCCGTTTCCTTCAAGGTAGCCATCTCGTCGATTTTTGGCTCCTAGAATCTCCGCTAAATCACGGGCAACACTTGGTTTTTCGGCAATACAGAGTTTCATTGAAAGGTGAACATATGAATGCCAAAAATAGGAAAGAAAGTGTGAAGTTAAACGTTCATCATATGAGAGTTATGAACGAAATTTCCATAAAAAAAGCGGTGATTATCACCGCTTTTTCTTTATTTTTTGAAGGCGTTTATGCCTTTTGTCAAAAACGCTTTATAGGAATTAATTTCAGGCGTATATCCGATGGCTTCGGTAAGGTCATTTCCTTCATGATCAACCACTACATATAGCGGTTGTTGGAAGCTACCGTATTTTTCCATCTCTAAATCGGCCCATTTATTTCCAACGGTTTTAATTTTACCACTTAGTTTGGAAACGCGTACTTCACTTGCTGGTAATGGAGTGCGGTCATCAACGTACAATGAAACGATTACAAATTGCTTTTGTAACAGTGGACGAATTTCGTCATTGGTCCAAACGGTTGATTCTGTTTTTCGACAGTTTTGACAAGCATATCCAGTAAAATCTAATAAGATTGGTAAGTTCTTTTTCTTTGCATATTCTTGTCCAATGGCCAAATCATGGAACACCAAGATGGATCCATCTCCTACAGGATGCATGTCAGCTGCGTATTGAACTGAAATTGAATCAGAATCGAGTCCTGTTTCTAATCCACCGTTCACCCAACGGAAGTTGTCTTCTGAATGTGTTCTCGGCGGTGCGATTCCGTCGATTAGTGTTAATGGAGCACCAAACATTCCAGTAAATAAATAAACAGAGAATGTCAATGCAATTAAGGCAAACATAAATCTGGGAACACCCAGTTTTTCCATAGGTGAATCATGCGAAAAGCGCAATTTACCCAGTAGGTAAAGTCCCATAGTAAGGAATAAGACAAACCAAATGGCTACGAACCACTCGCGTGTCAATAGGTTCCAGTGGTATGCTAAATCTACGGAGGACAAGAATTTTAATGCCAATGCTAATTCGGCTAAACCAAGAACAACCTTCACTGAATTTAACCAACCACCTGATTGCGGCAAGGAGTTCAACCATCCTGGGAATATGGCGAAAACCGTAAATGGTATCGCTAACGCAAGGGAGAATCCCGTCATTCCAATTGCTGGTGTCAAGTAGGAACCGGAAGTGGATGCTTCTACTAACAAGGTTCCAATGATTGGACCTGTACATGAGAAAGAAACCAATCCCAAGGTAAATGCCATGAAGAAAATCCCAATATATCCGCCTCGGTCAGCTTGTTTATCCATTTTATTTACCCATGAATTCGGCAACTGAATTTCGAATGCTCCAAGGAACGAGAAAGCAAATAAAACGAATATGGCAAAGAAAATGAGGTTCATCCAGATGTTAGTCGATAATTCATTCAAACCTAAGGGCCCCATTGCTGCGGTAAAGATCAATCCAAACGCAACATAGATTAACACAATGGATGCTCCGTAAACCAAGGCTTTAAAGATGCCTTCCTTGCGGGATTTAGATTGCCTTGTAAAGAACGTTACGGTCATTGGAATCATTGGGAACATACAAGGAGTTACCAATGCAACTAGTCCAGCGAGGAAACCAGCGATGAAGATCACTAAATTAGAGTCCTTCTCTTTTTTCTTTTGGTTGTTTGTTTTACTTGGTTCCATTTGTGTTTTAGCACCAGATGTTTTGCCTCCATCTTTAGCGGTAACTTCGCTTGTGTCGCCTTCAACAATCGTTGCATTTTCATTTGGAACGAAACCACTTAATTTCACTTTTCCTTCCGTGTCAAAAGGACCAACACAACCATCGGCATTGCATAATTGGAAAAAATTAATCTCAAAATTTAAGGTAAATTCATCTTTAGTCAGTACTTCAATTTGCTGTTTGAAAGTGGCATTTTTCTCAAAATAATACGATGTACCTAAGTCATCCACGTGTTTAATGGGTTTTCCTAGATCAAAAGGCTTTCCAATTAATTTGTAATTAGGCGATTTCTTCAGGTTGAATTCGGGAACCAAACCTGTTCCATCTGCATCCGCAGGATTGTGCTTCAACGAGAAAATATGGAATCCTGGTACGATGGAGCCTTTAAACACAATGTTTGCGTGCGATTCGTCTATTTTTTCCACGGAATAGTTCCACTTGATGTATTCATTCATCATTCCTTGTCCATGTACAAATGACAAACTGAAAAGGAAGCTGAAAAAGAAAAATAGGTTCTTCATATTAATTGATTTCTAAGGTGAAAGGTACAGAAATAGGAGGGAGGCATTTGGTGTCGTCGCAAATCATGTATTGCATTTCACCCTTTAATGTCCCTGGTTTTTTTACAGTGATTTGTTGTTCGGCTGCATACTGCGACTCAAATAAATAAACAGTTGATTCAAAGTTTTTATCGAAAATCTCGTGTGGAACAGTTCCTTCAACGGCCTCACCGACGATTTTATAGTTTTTGGATGCTTCAATCAACATTTTCGTGGGGATTGGACCCGCATTTTCGTCCGTTTTTTGAGAATACAAATGCCATCCTGGTTCAATTTGACCAGTTGCAATTACGGCACTCGATTTTGAATTGTATTGGAATGTCCATTTGACATGATTTTGAGCATACATCACGGATGTAAAGGACATCAATAGCACTAAAAGGAGGCTTTTCATTTTCATTGGATGAGTTCTAAGGTTTCGAAATTACAAAACTTTCAGGACATATGCGCGTAACATAAGTTACTGAATTACCAGTCTAATCGAGCTTGTGCACTAATTGACTGGTCGGCGCGAATACCTTGTTCAAAGAGAAATTTACCTGCCATGGCAATCATCGCAGCATTATCCGTGCAGTAGGAGAATTTGGGAATGGAAACCTTCCATCCGTGTTCCATTTTGGCACTTAATCGCTTGCGAAGTTCACTGTTTGCGGAAACACCGCCAGCAATGACCACGCAATTTATACCTGTTTCTTTGACAGCCTTTTCTATCTTCTCCATCAAAATACTTACGATGCTATTTTGGATCGATGCGCAAAGGTCATTCAAATGTGTTGATTTAAATTGCTCGTCCAATTTCACTTGATCGCGAATGGTATATAAAATCGAGGTTTTAAGTCCGCTGAAACTAAAGTTCAATCCTTCGATGCGTGGTTTGGAAAATTGAAACGCTTGCGCATTACCAAGTTGAGCGTATTTGTCGATTAATGGTCCTCCTGGATAAGGAAGATCGAGCATTTTTGCCGCTTTGTCAAACGCTTCTCCTGCGGCATCATCTATCGTGTTCCCCAATACGACCATTTCTAGAGGATTTTCAACGCGTACAATTTGTGTATGCCCACCTGAAACGGTTAAGCATAAGAATGGAAAACTTGGTTTTGTTTCACTTGCGTCCTCAATAAAATGCGCTAAAATATGCGCTTTCATGTGATGAACGGGAACCAATGGTTTGCCTGTTGCAAGTGCTAATGCTTTTGCGAAAGATGTTCCAATAGTCAGTGAACCAAGGAGTCCAGGTCCTTGTGTAAAGGCAATGGCATCAATGTCTTTTAACGTTAATCCAGCATTCGAAAGAGCGGTTGAAACAACTGGCACGATGTTTTCTTGATGTGCCCGTGATGCAAGTTCTGGTACAACGCCGCCAAATTGTTCGTGAACAGCTTGACCGGCAATGATGTTGGACAAAATTTGATTGCCTTTTAGGATTGCTGCAGAAGTATCATCACAAGAAGATTCAATACCTAGGATAATCGTGTCTTTCACTGCTAAAAGATTATTAAATTTGTAAAGCTAATGGCAAAGGTACTTAAATTCTTGGGTCGCATCATCAGTATTGCATTTGAATGGCTTTTGCTGTTGGTGTTACTCCTTGCCTTTGTTGTTCGTTTCCCAAGTGTGCAATCTTTTTTCGCTCGTCAAGCCACCGCTTTTTTGTCATCAGAATTGAATACTACGGTTAAAGTAGATCAACTAGAAATTGTATCCCTAGATAAAATCGCCTTGAAAGGGTTGATGATCAAGGACTTGGATAAGGACACTTTAATTGCGGTAGATGAACTTGTTGTCCGTTTTGACGAATTGAAAATTTTCAAAAATGAATTTATTGTCAAGGATGTTCTTCTGAAAAAGGGAAACTTGAACATTCAAAGACATAAGAAAACGGGTGCCTACAATTATGCCTTTTTGCAAGATTATTTTGGTGGATCAGAAAAATCAACAGTAAAGACAAAGCCCATCAAATTAGACTTGAAACGCATCTCCATGCGTGATTTTCACATTAAATACGATGACCGTCGCAAATATACCTTGCCTTATGGGGTGGATTATGACCACCTTGATTTGAAAAATGTACAACTTTTAGCAACGAAATTTAAAATCCGCGGAAACGACGTCGCATTTCATTTGAATAAGCTAGAGTTTAAAGAGCGTGCGGGTATAAAAATCGATCACATATCTGCGTATGTATCCATTTTCAACAAAGGATTACACTTGCGAAAATTTAACGTTCGAACAGCCAAATCCAATATCTATTTCCCTAAATTTAATTTCAATTTTAAGAATTGGGAAGCATTTGATTCCTTCGATGATGAGGTATATTTTGATGCCTTCTTGGCACCAAGTAAGGTCGATTTATCCGATATCAGTTATTTTGCACCGGAAATGAAAGGGATGAAAGACCGTGTAGCATTGTCAGGGGTCATTACTGAACGATTAAGAAACTTAACCATCAATGATTTTTACTTGCGTTTCGGTCAACATTCTTTTCTTCGAGGAAACCTTGTATTGCCGGATTTTCGTTTGGGGGATAAAGGCAAATTAAAAGAGTTCATTCACGATGCCCACATTTCGGTCAATGATGTTGCTCATTTGAACATGCCTGAGGGTGTTTCTTCCATTGATTTAGGTAAGACGGTTCGATTACTGGAATACGCGAAAATCGATCAATTGAAAATAGATGGGGACTTAAGACAATTCCAAGTTCGCTTGCAACGTGCAAAAACGGCAATAGGGACGGTTGGATTAAAAACCCCAATGAGAATGGAATTCATTACCAATGGGGTAGCGATTAGTCCGATCATGAAAGATTCCTCCTTCATGGAAATCCAGTCCTTGGATGTTGCAAAATTATCCAATCAAGCTGATTTAGGATTGGCAACTGGACAAGTTCGTTTCAGTGGAACGTTTACAAATGATGGGAACTATGAACTGAAGGATATTTCTGCTGCCTTGAGTCGATTTGATTACTTGGGTTACGCTTACTCAAACATTCGATTGTCCGAAGGTCAAATTGCAAAGGAGCAATTCATTTCAAAAATTCAAATCAAAGACCCTAACCTGGATTTGGATTATGCTGGTTCGATATCCTTGAATAAAGTTCCTAATTACACAATGGACTTGAAGGTTTACTCCAGTGATTTAACCAAATTAAACATCACAGAAAGTCCGGGGGCTCGATTTAATGCCAATGTAACAGCGGCATTAACGGGAAGTGATTTTCAAAATTTGAATGGGAAGCTTGAATCCAATAACCTCCGCTATGAAGAGGGAGGAAAAGAAGTTTCGCTCGATTTCATGAATGTGGTATTTGAT
Source organism: Crocinitomicaceae bacterium (assembly GCA_030727405.1). Classification (GTDB taxonomy): domain Bacteria; phylum Bacteroidota; class Bacteroidia; order Flavobacteriales_D; family Crocinitomicaceae; genus UBA952. Next base: position 135,237 of record JANRBR010000028.1, read on the forward strand.
CGAAAAAAACAATCGGATTTCATCAACATTCAAAGTTCTTCCTTAAATGCTACAGTTCAAGGTAAAATCGACTACGAACATGTTTTAGACGATTTTACGCAAAATTTATCCTTGGTCTTCCCATCCCTGATTCAGACGAAAAAAGCAAGAAATAAGGAGGAAGGACAAAGTGACTTTTCCTATCGTTTTCAGGTGAGTAGAATCAATAATTTCTTGGATATTTTTGTTCCGGGCTTAAAAATCGCAGATGGAACAACCTTAAATGGTGCATTTAAATCTAGGGAGGATATTCTCATGGCTAAATTGAATAGCAATGAAATGGAATTTGAAGGGATTCGATTTCAGTCAATTGCCATGGATCAAACCATTACCCCAGTAGGTGTTGATGGAAGCCTAAGTATTGCAACCGTAAAATATGGAGATTCACTTTCCTTCAATGGAGTTGAGTTTTTAAATCGAGGAAAAAATGGCGTCTTAGCATCATCACTTTATTGGGACAAAGAATCAAATGATTATTCTTCCATCAAATGGACGACACACATACTTGGAAGCGATCAAATCAATTTTATTCTTCAACCATCATTTTTCTCCATCAATGGTTTTAAATGGGAAGTTGAAAAGGAATCCGTTATTGCTTTGGCTAACAATGATGTGAGCATTGAAGATTTTCGCTTGTCTCGCGATGGACAATTAATCAAAATTGCGGGTTGTTTGACCAAAAACAATGAAGATAAGCTGCATTATCAAGTAAGTCAATTGAAATTAGATGAATTAAGCCATATGCTTGGTTTAGCACAGCTCTATTCTGGTTCTTTTTCTGGCTGGGGAGATGTTTCCAATCCGTTTACTAATTTCAATTTTAGCTGTGATGCGCGTTTAGAGAACTTGGCCATCGATGGCGAAGAAGTAGGAACGGTATCTGTTCTGACTGATTGGAACGAAAAAAGGGAAAGCATTTTCATGCAAGGTGAACTTAAGTATCGGGATTTGCGAACCTTTGATTTCAACGGGCTTTATGCCGTGAATAAAAATGAACTCGATTTAAAATTGAAGTTTGATCAAACTGACATCAAATTTGCGAATGCATACTTGGATCCAGATGTGGTAAAGGACATCCAGGGGAAAATAAATGGAAGCATTCAAGTGAAAGGAAGTCCTGATAAACCTGAGTTGAGCGGAAAACTACGTTTAGTAGATGGTGGTGCTCAAGTGGAATTGCTGGGTGTCAAATACCGAACAGAAGGAATCATTGATGTCAAAGAAGAATCGTTTGAAATCACCAACATTCCATTATACGATGAGGCCGGAAATGTTTCTTACATCATTGGTACCATCAACCATGAAAACTTTAGCGATTGGAACTTTGATTTGCAATTTAACATGGAGGACGACATTCGTAAAATCAATCCATTAACAAAACAAAATGCCGCGATAGATCAATTCATGGTTTTGAACACGAAATACAAACAAGGAGATGTCTATTATGGTAAGGCCTTCGCTCGTGGAGTTGTGAATATTTCCGGTACGGAAAGCGATTTAGATGTGTTTGTTAACCTCGAAACCAAGAAAAATACCGAAATTATTTTCCCAATGTATGGCGTTTCGGAAATTGAAAAAGAGGACGATTTCATTCAGTTTGTCAATAAATCCAATATACAAGAACAACTCGAAAGGAAATTAGACTTTTCAGGGATCGACTTGGATTTAAATTTTAAGGTAACCCAGGATGCTCAGATGAAGTTAATTTTCAATGAGCAAATTGGAGATGAAATCATCGCGCGCGGTGATGGAAACATGAACATCAAGTTGGATCAATTGGATCAGTTATCGATGATCGGAAAATACCGCATTGCATCTGGAAGTAAGTATAATTTTGCAATGGGGTCCATCAAACAATTGTTTATGATTGAAAGCGGCTCAGTCATTGAGTGGACTGGAGACCCTTACGATGCCTTGATTGATGTTAAAACGGTTGCAACGAAAAAAGCATCGATATTGGAGCTAAGTCCAGAGCTTGCGGATAAATCGCTGGTGAATCAAGACATTTATTGTTACCTGAATTTATCAGACAAATTGTTGTCCCCTCAAATTTCCTTTGATATTAAAGCTCCAAGAGCTCCTGAAACTGGTCGCGCATTGATTGATCGCGTTTTAGCCGATTCAGATGAGAAGAACCGACAGTTTTTCTCCCTATTATTGGTCAGCAAATTCCAACCCTTGAAAGGAAACATCTCAGCAGGTGGATCAGCGGCCTTGGACTTGATTGAATCACAGATCAATGCAGCCCTCAGTAATTTATCGGAGAATTATAAATTAAATTTAGATGTGGGTTCGGATGCAACGCAAGGTGAAACAAGTGTAGCCATTGGAATGAACAAGGGAATATTAAATGATCGACTTGTAATATCTGGAAGTTTTGGTGTGGAAAACCGATCCACAACCAGTGAAATCAGTGGAACCAAAAGTGTGCAGAATTCAGTCATCGGTGACGTGAGTTTGGAATATAAAATTCAAGATAATTTCAGGGTCCGCGCCTTTAATGAGTCGAACAATGCCACGGTGAAACAAAATGCAGGTCCTTTTACACAAGGCATCGGTATTTCCTATCGAGAAGAGTTTAATCATTGGAATGAACTGCAATTCATTCAAAAGGCAAATAGAATTTTGAAAGGCAAGGAGAAGGGAAACTTACCTGCCGATAAACGAAAAAGACAAGCGGTCACTGTTCCGAATGCAACGAAAACGAACGTTGAGACCGATAAAGAAATAAAAGAAAAAATATGAAAAAAGTACTCGTAGCAAATCGAGGTGAAATCGCCAGAAGGGTATTGCGAACCTTAAAAAAGATGAACATCAAAAGTGTTGCCATTTATTCTGATGCAGATGCAAATGCTCCTCATGTATTAGAAGCAGATGAGGCGGTTTATGTTGGAAAAAGTCCTTCCGCTGAAAGTTATTTGCAGCAAGACTTGATTTTATCCATTTGCAAGGATTTGGAAGTGGATGGTATTCATCCGGGTTATGGTTTCCTTTCAGAAAATGCTGGATTCGCTCGAAAAGTGAAAGATGCTGGAATGAAATTAATTGGTCCATCTCCCGAATCAATGGAATTAATGGGCGATAAATTGAGTGCAAAACAAGCCGTAAAAGATTATAATGTTCCTTTAGTTCCTGGAGTGGATGAAGCCATTTCTGACATTCCTGCTGCAAAGCGTATTGCTGCTGAGGTCGGTTATCCGATATTGATCAAAGCTTCTGCTGGCGGTGGTGGTAAAGGAATGAGACTTGTTCATGCCGAAGAAGAATTCGAAGAACAGATGATTTTGGCACAAAACGAAGCAAGGTCTTCTTTCGGAGACGATGCCGTATTTATCGAGAAATTCGTTAATCAGCCTCGTCACATCGAAATTCAAGTATTTGCCGATCAACATGGAAATGCCGTGCATTTGTTTGAACGTGAATGTTCTGTTCAGAGACGTCATCAAAAAGTCGTTGAGGAAGCTCCAAGTGCCGTTTTAACGCCTGAAATCCGCGAGAAAATGGGTGCAGCAGCTGTTCAGGTGTGTAAAGCCTGTAACTACGAAGGAGCAGGAACTGTTGAGTTCTTAATTGATGCGAACTTAGATTTCTATTTCCTTGAAATGAACACGAGATTGCAGGTCGAACATCCCGTTACCGAAGAAATCACCGGACTTGACCTTGTGGAATGGCAAATACGTGTTGCACGTGGCGAACGCTTACCAAAACTTCAGGATGAGTTGGCGATTCATGGTCATGCCGTGGAAATTCGTGTCTACGCAGAAGATAGTTTAAATGGATTCACCCCAGATATCGGAACATTGAACCGCTACCGCATTCCAACAGGAAAAAGTGTGCGTGTAGATGATGCGTTTGAAGAAGGAATGGAAATTCCTATTTACTATGACCCGATGATTGCGAAATTGGTCGTTTGGGGAAAAACACGAACGGAAGCCATCGATCGTGCCATCAAAGCCATTGATGATTACCAAATATCTGGTGTGAAAACAACGCTCGATTTTGGGAAGTTTGTCCTAAAACATGAGGCATTTAGAAGTGGGAAGTTTGATACGAACTTTGTGAAAGAACACTTTTCAAGTCCTGAATTAATGAAGGATGTAATGGAAGAGGAAAGTGTCGCTTTGCAACATGCGATTGATTCTATTTGGAGCCATGTAACCGAATTTAAAAATAAGGCGTTTGCTTCCAGAGAAATTTCTTCCTCATGGAAAAATCGCATGGAGTAAAATAATTTAATTTTTCAAATCCAATTCCGAGAAAAAACGTACTTTTACCTCGCAAAATTTCAACAATGAATTTACACGAATATCAAGGAAAATCCATCTTAAAAAGTTTCGGCGTAGCCGTTCAAGAGGGGATAGTAGTCGATAAATTAGAAGATGCTGTGGCAGCTGCTAAAAAATTATCGGAGGAAACAGGAACAAGTTGGTTTGTCGTGAAAGCGCAAATACATGCTGGTGGACGCGGGAAAGGAACAGTGGAAGAAACTGGTTCTCATGGTGTTGTCATCGCAAAAGGACTTGACCAAGTGGAAGAAAAAGTAGCAGGTATCCTTGGTGGACACTTGACTACGCTTCAAACAAATGGAAAAGGAAAGAAAGTAAATCAAGTGTTAATCGCACAAGATGTATACTACCCAGGTGAGTCTGAGCCGCAAGAATTTTACATGTCTGTATTGTTGGACCGTGAAAAAGGAAGAAACGTGATCATCTATTCTACGGAAGGTGGAATGGACATTGAGCACGTAGCGGAACACACACCAGAAAAATTACACAAAGAAATTGTTGATCCTCGTGTTGGACTTCAAGGATTCCAAGTACGTAAAATTGCTTTCAACCTTGGATTGTCAGGTGAAGCGTTCAAACAAATGTGCAAATTTGTCCCAGCTTTGTACAAGGCATACGAAGGAATCGATGCTTCGATGTTTGAAATCAATCCTTTGTTTAAAACATCGGATAACAAAATCATTGCAGTTGACGCAAAAGTTACATTAGATGGAAACGGATTATTCCGTCACCCAGAATACGCAGCAATGCGCGACAAAACGGAAGAAGATCCAACAGAAGTGGAAGCCGATGAGGCAGGATTGAATTTTGTGAAATTAGATGGAAACGTTGGATGTATGGTAAACGGTGCTGGACTTGCGATGGCAACCATGGACATCATCAAACTTTCAGGTGGTAATCCAGCGAATTTCTTGGACGTTGGAGGAACAGCAAACGCAGAACGCGTTGAGAAAGCATTCCACATCATCTTGAAAGATCCAAATGTGAAAGCAATCCTAATCAACATTTTTGGTGGAATCGTTCGTTGTGATCGTGTTGCCCAAGGTATCGTTGATGCATACAAAAACATCGGTGAAATTCCAGTTCCAATCATTGTTCGTTTGCAAGGAACAAACGCTGTTGAAGCGAAACGATTAATCGACGAATCAGGACTGAATGTCCATTCAGCTGTGCAACTACAAGAAGCCGCTGACTTGGTCAAAGAAGTTTTAGCATAATCATTGAAAGCCATCTGCGGATGGCTTTTTTATTTCAACTACTTTTTATCACATGGCTTTCCCATCCATTTATTCAGCAGAAACAACAATTGCATTGGCAGCAAGAATTGATTCACTTACAAAGGAAACTCCAGCTCTTTGGGGTAAAATGAATGTCGGACAAATGCTTTCCCATTGTTGTGTGCCATACCAACAAATTCTTGGTGAAAATTCTGATAAACCTGGAAAGTTGATGAAATGGATCATCAAAACCTTTCTCAAAGCTTCCATGGTGAATGAAACGTCGTACAAACCCAATATACCAACGGCTCCTACCTTTATTCGGGTCAATCAAGAATTCGATGTGGACGTCGAAAAAGCAAAATTGAAAACCTACATTCAACAGATTCAAGAGTTGGGTCCAGAACAATTGGCTGCGAAACCCTCCTTGTCACTGGGAATGATTACACCGCAAGAATGGAATAATTTGCTCTACAAACATATTGACCACCATTTGCGTCAGTTTGGGGTGTGATTCATTGCCTCCATGAGACCGTTTCCGCATTGAAAGTGACCTTTTGGACAGGCTTTGTGTCCGTGAAGCCCACAAGGACGGCATGCTAAATCCTTGACTTCAATCACCGTGGAGTCATCTGATAATGGACCAAAGCCGAATTCTGGAATCGTAGAACAAAAGAAGGCACTTACAGGTGCATTTCCTGCAGAGGCGATGTGTAAAGGACCGGAATCGTTGACAAAATTTCGTTTGGCATCCTTCATCAAAGCAGCAGATTGCATGAGACTTAGTTTTCCGGCTAAATTATGCACGTTGTTGCGTTGACTGATGAGCTTGATGCTTTCACATAGTTCGCTGTCGGCAGGACCGCCTAATAAATAAAATTGAACTCCTTCTTCATCGAATTTTTCCATCACATATTGCCAAACTGCAGGAGGAGCTTGTTTCGTGAACCAAACAGAGGCCGGTGCCAGACAATAATAAGGTTCATTTTTCCATTGCGATACGAAATCAAGATCCGATTGAGTTGGATACAATTGAGGTCTGCGTTGCTGGATGTCAACGAGGTCGTTGATCAAAGATAAGTTTCGATCGACTTCGTGTAGTCCATTATTGATCGAGTGTTTAAATCGTTTCGAATAGAAGATCGATAAAGGATTTTTAGAAAATCCTCTTGTCTCAGATGCCCCAGATAAAACAGTGATGAGTCCGGAGGAAGCAAAGCGATGTAAGTTAAGTACCAGGTCGTATTTTTCTTTCCGAATTTCTTGAATTAAACCAAGCAGAGATTTTCTTTTTTGGGACTTATCAAAGATGCGTACACGACTCAATTTAGGATGCTCTTTTAACAAAGCTTCATTCCCTTTTTTCAAAAGGAAATCAATTTGGGCATATGGAAAAGCGTCTGATAAAGTTTCAATCAGTGGAGTTGCCAATATGACATCACCAATAAAAGCAGTTTGTATGATTAATATTTTCCGACTCTCCATTACCTAATTAACGTCACATATCCTCTTTTCACGAAGGTTTCATTTGTTTGTGTCGTGATTTCAATACGATATGAAAAAACGTCATTGCTCGCATCCATCCCTGAATTGGATATTTTACCATTCCAACCTACCGTTGGGTCAGATGTTTCGAAAACGATTTGTCCCCAACGATCTATGATACTAAATGTGTAATAGCTTGGATCAACATTGGAAACAACAGGTAAGAAAATGGGATTTAATCCTTCTGGGGTAAAGGCATTTGGAACAAAAATCAATGGATTATAGGGAATGCAGACATCGATTGAGCGACTTGTCTCACTAAAGTTATAGGAATTCAAACCTTCGACAGCTTCTATCCGGTAACAAACTTCTCCGTTATTACGCAAAGCGGATACGTCATCCGTAATGCTTGTTACATCACCTGGAACAATGGACATTGGCGTTGATTCGAACACGCCATAGGTATTGCGGTAAATATGGTATTCCATGACGCCACCATCAAAAAGCTCGTAAGGATTCCATTCAATGGAGTTTATCATGTTGTATTGATCTGCTATTCCCGTCGCAAAAATAGTTTTATTCACATTGGCATATGAACCTGGATTGCCACAACTATCTGTGTAAATGGATCGGTATTCCCATGCTTGTAAGGTTAAATCAACATCTTCATCCGTAAATTGAGCTACGTTTCCAAGCACCGGAGCGCGTCCAATTTCTTCCCAATTTCCGACGGTGTCTTTTCGTTCAAAAATGATTTCAGTAATTCCGACAGAGGCATCAACGTAATCATACAAATCAACGAATTCACCATTGACAGTTGCCAATTTGAAATAATGAAAAGCAGGAGCGGATGGAGTAGGGATGGTGAAACAACAAGGATTTGAAAATGCTTCGTACCCATTCGCCAACTTCGCTTTGATGAAAATGCAATAGGATTGTCCACGAACAAGTTGTGCTAAGTAGCTCGTATCCGTAGACGTGCCTAAAAGTGTCCACGCATTGTTATTTTTTGACCATATTTCATAATTTACGACGTTGCTTCCTCCATACAGTGACCAAGATAAACGTGCCTGTTCAGCACACATATTAATGGTGTAAGTCGCTAAAATACTGGTATGAACAAGTGCTTTGGCAGAGGTTTGGAATGTAGGAGGATTGGCCACAGTGAAGCAGGAATCAAACGCAGCCACGGAATAAGAATAGGGTCCAGCTGAATTAACTAAATACTGATAATTTGTCGTTCCAATGCCATAAACGGTGTCCAGTTCATACAAGAATCCATTGGCATCAAAGGTATAAATCACATAACCGTAGGTATCATCTTGTGCATTCTGATTCCATTGAATGTTCATTAAATAGCTGCTTGTGTCAAATCCAACAGAATAAATCACGGGCATGTCAGGTGTAAACATGTCGCTTAGATTGTCACCAGGTCGGTTGGAATTGAAATTACACGAGCTTGTGGCTAAATTCACGCGGTAACGTATGAACTCATTGCATAGATCGATGGTATCAATGTAACTGGTTTGGTTGTAGGGAACACTGTCCAAAAAGTTAAAAAAGTTCGTTGGATACTCCCGATAAATGTAGAAGTATTCATTAAAGGTTGGAAGAGGTGTGCTTCTTGGCTTGTTCCAATTCAATACGGCTGTTCCGTTGTTTGGATTGTTTAAAGTCAGAAAAATATTGGAAATGGTGTCACTGTAACGCAACGTCCCACCATTGCATCCGGATTGAACAACCAGGTAGAATGCGTGATTGGTATAAATTGCTGGTACGATAAAGCTATTCTCGTTGATGTCTGTTTCACTTCCGATGAGGCCATTTTGAACCGAATAGATTTGGTAGGAAACGAAGGCGTTATTGTTGTTTGTGACCGGGTCCCAGAAAATAGTCAAGTCATTCGTGTTGGCAGTTTGGATGCAATTTATTTCGGGTGCATCAATGATTCCAGGATTTAAAACATGTATGGTCACAGTTGCATAGGAAACTTGCGGTACTTGACAATAATCATCTTGAACACGAAAAACAAAGTTATAGGTCATTTGATCCATCACATTTCCTTGCGCATCGGAAATATGATCACAAGTTGTTTGCCAATTAAAATTGGTGCTTATGGCTCCGGTTCCAACAAGTGGAAATCCTGTATTAAGGCTTGCACAAGGGGCAATGCTACAACCTGTATTCGAGGTAAAATTAGTCCCGTACATCGGTCCAGAACCAGTCATCGTGATGGTTTGTGGACTTCCATCTTGCAATAAATCTGGGTCACTTGCATTCAAGTTAAAGGAAATTAAATCCCCGGCATTTATCGTTGTTTCGAATGAATTCCCTGGAAATGGTGGGGTGATGATTGGTGGATTGTTTCCTCCTGAACAAGGAAGCACCATCAATTGCATTTCACGTTCAACTTCTGCTATCAAAATTCCTTGACGGTATGATTTCACAAGTACCTTGACAACATAATTTCCAATATTCACACAAGTAAAGGCTAACTCACCGGAAATTGGGTTTAATGACGCTGGAATATTTGCGGGATTTAAACTTTGATTGGGTGTTGGGTTTGTGGCACTAAATCCTGTTTCGTATGGAACTGGAATAGGGTCAACCGGTGGATTGTAATTTGCTCCTTGAATGTTGTTGAATGGAATGCCAAAAGAAAACACCAACGAATCCAAGTTTGGATCCATTGCGTTGCCGTTAAATACATAGGGAGTTCCTGCACAACTCACGAAATGTGGGTCTTGAAAAAACACCGGAGAATCGTCGGGAGAATCCAGGGAAAATATTTTTGCAGCTAAAGTGATCCCGTAATTTGCTGGATTCATCAAATTGGAAACCGTATTGCTGCGAGAGAAATTTTCATAAGTAAAAATCCATCCTGCTGATGGAGGTGTCCCAGTCAAGGAAATAGCAGCACTTCGATAGATTACTTTTTCAACCGCACCAGCTCCATTTCCTCCGTTACTTCCTGAGCCACATAAAAGGGGACCAGGAGAACCTGCAACAGGCGAACAAGTAGGGGATATGTCCTCTCGAGACACAAAGGAAACTGTGATGGACGATAAGCTAGGATGATTCCAAACCTTGATTTGTTCTGAAACAGGATTCACATCTGCTCCGTTGCAATCTCGGTAAAAAATTAATTCGAATTGATAATTGGTGCCCCCTAAGTTTTTGTAACTGATTTCACCACCCATGACATGGGAGGCAAAGGTATTTTGACAAATCAAAATAAACGAAAGCAGAAAAATAACTCTAAACATCAGTAAAACAACGGTGAAAGGCCGTATTTATTATAACGAAAATTTGAAGAATAAGTTGCTAGCCTACACTAATAATCGACAAACTTTTCCAATCCAAGTGTTTACAAGCCATTTCGCGTATATCTTCTGCCGTTATTTCTTGTACTTTTTGGATGTATTTGTTGTAAAATGAAATGTCCATTCCGTGTAATTCCACTCCCGAGAATAAATCCAGCATGGCGTATGGTCCATCGGCTGCTTTAAGCAATTGCCCGAGCAAATAACTTTTAACTAACTCCAACTCTTCGTTTGGCACCAATTCGGTTTGTAGTCGCTCGATTTCATTTTTCACTTCTTGGATTGTTGCCTCTCGCACCTCTTTTGCTACCTCTGTCGCAATCATGAAATAACCAAAATGGGTATTTTCCATCATATAGGAACCAATTCCGTAGGTATAACCTTTGTCCTCGCGGATGTTACTCATCAATCTGCTCCCGAAATAATCACCAAGAATGGTATTTAAAACAGAGAAAGGAATGAAGTCGGGATGGGTTTTATTGAACATGATTTTACCAATGCGAATAGCGGTCTGCAACGCATCTTTTTTATCTTCATGTACCATGTGTGATTTCATGGAAAATTGGCCCTTTACCGGTTTAGCTTGAGTCCCCGCAAATGCTGCACAGGTGTTTTTCATTGCCTGCATATCGTCGTTTGATAAATTACCGACGAGGAATACTTTAGCGAGTCCGTTAAGGTAATTTTCTTGGTGAAATTGAATGAGGTCTGATCGCCGAATGGTTAAATAGTCACCTTGTGAAATAACCTGAGCATAGGGAGTTTCCTCGAATAATACTTGTTGAATTTTACGTTGGGCAAGTACATTCACTTTCTGAAGTTGAACCTTGAGTTTTTCTTGTCGCTCATTCGATAGTTCTTTGAGTTCCTTTTCAGGAAAAGCAGCATGCATGAAGGCTTCTTGAAAAATATCAAATGCTTGCAATAAATAGGAGTTCAGGGCGTAAATGGTTACAATCGCTTGTTCCTGAGATACGCTTACATCGTAATACGCACCAACGGCATCAAGGGCATGTTGGATTTGAACGGCTGTTTTTTTCTTCGTTCCAGCGATCAGTAATCCGGCAGTTAGGGATGCAACAATGGGGGTTTTAACTGTCGTTCCAGCATGGAAATGCAATTCTATTTTAGCTGTTTCGTTGGCAATATTCTTGGTCCAATATAATGGTATACCTTTTTTAATTTCAACCACTTCAGGAACAGCGAATTCAATGGATTTGATCGGGGTGAGTTTTGGAGCAACTTGACGATTAAGCATGTTTTTTCTTTTTTACTTTCAATAAAACGCCATTTTTCTTGGTGAACATTTGCTTGGCAAAAGTTCGGAGGTCTTCGGCCTGAATGGACTGATAAATTTCGTGTTCTTCGTTGATGCCATTCGCATCGCCCAGCAATTCAAAAAAGGATAAATTCATGGCGCGGTTGAGTAGCCCTTGATCTTGAAATGCGCGCGCAGTTCGCAGCTTGATTTTTATTTGATCCAGTTCCTTTTTAGTAATCAATGTGGAGCAATAATGATCAATGATTTTCCAAATTTCTTTGTCTAATTCGCTGAACGTTTTTCCTTCATTTAATTTCCCCGTGATGATAAACAATCCTTCGTCTATTGACCCTGTTATATAGGCATTGATCTCAGAAACGAGTTTTTGTTTTTTGATCAAATCAACGTACATTTTCGATACCTTTTCTCTACCCATAATGTCGCTCAATAAATCCGCAAAATAATATCCCGGGTGCTTTCTCTCTGGCATTTTAAACGCATAGTAAAAAGCATCGGCAGGAACATTTCGAACAATGGTTTTCGACTTAAATCGATCTTGAGCCGGTTCTAAGGGCAGAATGCGTGATGTTTTCTTCGCTTTTGGAATGGACCCAAAAAAATGATCGACGCGTTCTTTTACGTAATCCAACTCAAAGTTTCCAATGACACACAAAATGCAATTGGACGGATGGTAATGTTTTTTGAAAAAGGCTTTCACATCGCTCATTTTTGCATCCTCAATGTGCTTGATCTCTTTACCGATGGTCGCCCATTTATACGGGTGTTTTGAATATGCCAAAGGACGCAATTCCAACCAAACGTCGCCATATGGTTGGTTTAAATACCGCTGTTTGAATTCTTCAATAACCACGTTGCGTTGAACTTCCAAACTTTTATCGGTGAATGCGAGGGACAGCATCCGGTCACTTTCTAACCATAGAGCAGTATCCAAGTTGTGGGCTGGCAGCACATCATAATAATTTGTAATGTCGTTGCTCGTAAAGGCATTGCTTTCTCCTCCTGCTGCTTGTAATGGTCCATCGAAGTCTGGGATATTTACCGATCCACCAAACATCAAATGTTCAAATAAATGGGCAAATCCTGTTTTTTCCTCGCTTTCATCACGCGCACCAACGTCGTACAATAAATTGACTACTGCCATTGGCGTGGATGCTTCCTTATGGAAAAGTACCGTTAAGCCATTTTCCAATTTAAATCGTTCAAAATGAATCATAAATAGTTCTTTTGTTCGTTCAGTACTTGATGAAATTCCCCCATCATTTCTTGAACTATTTCTCCCGCAGGCATTATTTTTTCAATGAGTCCAGCAATTTGGCCAATTTCTAATTCACCTTCGACCAAATCTCCTTCGAACATGCCTTTTTTAGCGCGTCCACGTCCGAGAATTTCGCTTAATTTATCTTTATCTGCTCCGGATTGATAGGCTGATTGAAGTTGAGTGTAAAATTCATTTTTCAATAAACGAACCGGTGTCAATTCCTTCAAGGTCAACATTGTGTCACCTTCTTCACTAGCGAGGATGTACTGTTTAAAGTTTTCATGCGCACTACTTTCGGTAGAGGTCACGAAGCGGCTTCCTACTTGAACAGCGTCTGCGCCAAGGTTCATCGCAGCCAACATTCCTCGTCCAGTGCCAATTCCACCTGCGGCGATAAGTGGAATCTTTATTGCAGCTTTCACCATTGGAATCAAACAAAAGGTGGTCGTTTCATCGCGTCCGTTGTGTCCACCTGCTTCGAATCCTTCTGCAACGATGGCATCAACTCCAGCTTCTTCTGCTTTTCGGGCAAATTTCACACTTGAAACCACATGCACCACTTTGATTCCGTTTTCTTGAAGCAGTTTTGTCCAAGTTTTGGGATTTCCAGCCGAAGTGAAAACAATTGGAACTTTATGTTTGATGATGGTTTGAATGTGCTTATCAATATCTGGGTAGAGCATTGGGAGATTCACTGCGAAGGGTTTATTCGTCGCTTGTTTACATTTGATGAGCTGTTCTTCCAAAATTTCAGGATACATCGACCCTGATCCAATAATCCCTAGTCCACCAGCATTGGATACGGCCGCGGCTAATTCCCATCCCGAACACCAAATCATTCCGGCTTGAATTAATGGGTATTGAATATTGAATAGTTGGCAAATACGGTTGTGTGATTCTGACATATTTCCTGTTTGAAGGACGAATTTAAGGATTTCTCAAGGGATTCTTGCACCCTAATTTCAATCTGACATGAAATGATTAAATTAGCGTGAAAATAGTCGTTTTGAAATTTGGGTACTTCTTTGTTCTTTTCTTGTTCGCCTCACTTATTCAAGTGTCGGCACAGGATGCTCCTATAGAAACTCCCCACAATGAAATTCAATTCATTGAAAACAAGGGACAGTGGCCTTCTATGGTGCATTTCCAATCTTCCGTTTCTGGCGGGAAATTGTGGATAGGAGATAGTTCCATCTTGTTTCAATTGCAAGATTTTTCTGACTTACACAAAGCGCATTTTGAGTTAAAAAACATAGAAAATCCGAATCTGAAAACGGCGCTTATTCAACAAAAGTTTTTAGGGTCCAAACCGGATAAATTCCGCTCGTTAGAAGGACGTTCAACACATTATTACAATTACTTTCTTGGGAATGATTCTACAAAATGGACAAGAGATGTGCACACATATAACAAAGTGGAATACCAACATTATTATTCGAATATTCATTTGCTTTGGGAAAGCGATAAAAATGCATTGAAGTATACTTTCTTTGTTGAACCTGGTGCAAATCCTAATGAAATTCGCTGGAGTTATTCGGGGGAATATTCTTCCATCCGCATGCGCGATGGTCGGTTGATCTTGAAAACATCGATTGGTGAAATCATTGAACAGCGTCCAATTGCATACCAACTGATTGATGGAAAAAAAGTGGCCATTTCTTGTTCATTTCGAGAGCGAGGTGGCATTTACAGCTATGAATTAGGAACGTATAACGATGAATTTCCATTGGTCATAGACCCAGTGCTCATTTTTGCTACCTATAACGGATCTATTTCGGATAATTTCGGAATGACAGCCACTTATGGCAATGATGGTTCCGCTTATTCAGCTGGAATGATTTACGGGAATAATTTCCCCATCCCCAATTTAAATTCATTTGATTTAACGCCAAATTTTACATCGGTAGCTGGAAATTATGGGATAACGGATGTTTTTGTAACGAAATACAATGCCAATGGCACGAACATGCTGTGGTCAGCATTTTTAGGCGGTGGCGACATGACACAAGGCACGGAAACAGCGCATAGTTTAATCTGTGATTCACTCAATAATATTTATGTTTTTGGTGCTACGTCGAGCACGAATTTCCCTACCACCCCTGGAGCATTACAAACAACCCACGGAGGAGGAACCCCTGGCGCCAATTTCCTATACAACGGGGTATATTTCTCTGGTCAAGGAACGGACATTTATATTTCTAAAATTTCAGCTAACGGACAAAATTTATTGGCCTCAACGTATGTTGGTGGATCGGATAACGATGGGGTAAATTACCGCACCACGGCATTACCTTACAATGCAGCTTCTGCTTATGATTCGCTAACAACGAATTATGGGGATCAATTTAGAGGTGAAATCATGTTGGATTCCCTTCATAACGTGTATATTGCCAGTTGCTCAAGGTCAAGTAATTTTCCAACCTTAAATGCGTTTCAACCGAACAAGTCCGCAGGACAAGACGGGGTCATATTTAAACTCAATGCTTCGTTTTCCTCCTTGCAATTTTCTTCCTTTTATGGAGGAACTAATTCGGACGCATGCTATTCGGTCAAACTGGATACATTGGGAGCGATTGTCTTTGCCGGTGGAACTTGCTCTTCGAATTTACCTGGCACAAGTGGGGCCTATCAAAGTACTTTTCAGGGTGGAAAAACAGATGGATTCGTTGTGAAATTGTTGCCATCAGGAACCTCCATTCAAAAAGCGAGTTATGTAGGTGCGCCCAACTACGATCAAGTATTCTTTGTCGAAATCGACCGCTTAAATCAAATATTTCTTTTGGGTCAATCGGTAGGTGGAACGTTTCCTGTCAACAATGCACCTTATTCCAATCCAGGAAGTAGCCAGTTCATTCTTAAATTGAATCCAAACTTAACCACAAATCTTGCCTCCACGGTGATTGGAAATGGCAGTCCGTCAATCAACATTTCACCAGCCGCTTTTCTAGTTGACATCTGCGGGAATATGTATGTTTCTGGTTGGGGAGCAAATATTTTACAGTCACAACCCATTAGTGGAATGCCGATTTCACCCAATGCATTTCAAGCCACAACAACTGGATTCGATTTTTACTTAATGGTGGTTCAAAACGATTTTTCCGGATTGCTCTATGGTTCCTATTTGGGGGGTGCCTTAGCCCAAGAACATGTGGATGGAGGCACGTCGAGATTTGATAAAAATGGTGTCGTTTACCAATCGGTTTGTGGTGGATGTGGTGCACACAGTGATTTCCCAACCTCTCCTGGTGCTTGGTCATCAAGCAACAATTCTTCAAATTGCAACAACTTGGTATTTAAATTTGATTTCCAATTGATCCCATCGGCGTCTTTTACGACGAACAATGTAGCTGGGTGTGCAGATTTAACGGTTAATTTTCAGAATACATCTACACAATTAGACGCGTATTTGTGGGATTTTGGGAATGGGGATACGACAAGTGTGATTTTTAATCCTACAATTACATTCACGCAGGCTGGAACATATGATGTAAACTTGTATGTAACGGATAGTGTTTGTTTGTTAACCGATACAGCAAATATTCAAGTACTTGTTTTGGATTCCATTCAACTCAATGTTTTGGACACAATTAGCTTGTGTAGCGCGAATCCTTTCGAGTTAATTGCTTTTCATAATGGAACAGGATCCCAATTTATTTGGTCCCAATCTGCAGGTTTAACAAATCCTTTAAATAACCCAAACGATTCTACCATCTTTGTGTCCACTCCTGGTTGGTATTTCATTCAAGTCAGCAACCCATATTGTTCAGCTATAGACAGTGTATACTTGGAATTTAATGTTCCCGTTGAGGCAAACTTCAGCATACAGGATTCTCTAGGCTGTGCACCATTCACCGTAACTTTTAACAACAGTTCGTCGTTCACATCTGACTTTTTATGGGATTTCGGTAACGGAACAATAGACTCTATACTCTATAATCCTACCATTACCTACACGAATCCAGGAACTTATGTGGTGCAATTATCGATTTCGGATAGCGTTTGCCTTGGGCAGGATAATGTTTCATTGGTCATACAAGTTTCTCCTCCCTTAGTTGTCAATCTAATGGATTCGATCTTTTTGTGTCAATCGGAAGAAACCAACTTTTCTCCAGTGGTATCTGGCACGGCAAGTTCTTTTCTGTGGTCCAGCTCGAATGATTTTAGTGATACCATAAGTTTTAGTACTCAAAATCCAAATTTAACGCTTGTTGACCCTCAAAATCAAACGTATTATTTTCAAGCAGAAAATGGTTTTTGCTCGGTAGAAGATAGTGTAACTGTTTCCATTTTTAGTGAGTCCGTTTCCCTTCAATGTTTGGATTCGATTTGCATTACGAGTCCTCTGCAATTGCTTGCTTCGACCAATGGCACTGGACCATACAACTACCTTTGGTCTTCTCCAAATGTTAGTATTGTACCCAATAATCAGTCAACTGCTCAATGTGTTTTGCCGCAATCACAAATGGTGTATTTGGAAGTCAGTTCTCCTCAAGGTTGTACATTGCTTGACTCACAGTTTGTTTATGTTTCAACCTTTAATCAAGAGAATGTACTTGCGACAGCTAATCCTAATTTAATCATGCCCGGAGGAATAAGCCAATTAACTGGGATTGTTCCTTCAAATGCATCGTTTAATTGGAGTCCAACAACGTTCATGGTGAATCCAAGTTCATTAAATACTGCCGTTTCTCCGGACGAAACCATTGTATATACCTTGACAGCAACGGACGGACTCTGTACAAAATCAGACACAGCGTTAGTGCGGGTTTATGAAATTGTGTGCGACGAACCCTATGTCTTTGTGCCAAATGCCTTCACGCCAAATGGCGACCAAGAAAACGATGTGCTTTATGTTCGTGGACTTTGGATTGAGAAATGTATTTTCCGTGTCTTTAATCGTTGGGGAGAATTGGTATTTGAAACCACCGACCAAAACATTGGATGGGACGGAACATTTAAAGGGAAAAAATTGGATCCAGATGTATTTGATTACTATTTGGATGTGGACTGTTTAGGCGGTTCTAGCACCATCATCAAAGGAAATGTAACA
Organism: Crocinitomicaceae bacterium; assembly: GCA_030727405.1. GTDB lineage: Bacteria > Bacteroidota > Bacteroidia > Flavobacteriales_D > Crocinitomicaceae > UBA952. Next base: position 153,177 of record JANRBR010000028.1, read on the forward strand.
CTAATGAAATAAAGAAAATGACAAAAATTATTCAAGCGAAATCAGAGAAGTTTCTAGAAAATTATTTAAATAATGCAAGTCCGACGGGATTTGAATCCGCAGGACAAAAAATGTGGTTAGATTACATCAAGCCGTATGTGGATGAGTACATCACCGATAATTATGGTTCTGTAGCTGGAATCATCAATCCAGGTCAACCTTATAAAGTGGTGATTGAAGCACATGCAGATGAAATCTCATGGTTTGTGCATTACATCACCAAAGATGGATTTATTTATTTGCGCCGAAATGGAGGCTCAGACCACATGATCGCACCTTCAAAACGCGTGAATATTCATACAGAAAAAGGAACAGTGAAAGCGGTTTTTGGGTGGCCTGCCATTCACATGCGTCAGCAAAAAGAAGAAACACCAAGCATGAAAAATATATTCTTGGACTGCGGATGTAATTCCAAGGAGGAAGTCGAGGCGCTAGGTGTTCATGTTGGATGCGTGGCTACATTTGAAGACGAATTCATGATCTTGAACAAAAACAAGTATGTTGGACGCGCTTTGGACAACCGCATGGGTGGATTTATGATCGCGGAAGTTGCGCGCATGTTGAAAGAGGCAAAAAAGAAACTGCCTTTTACCTTGTACATTGTCAATTCCGTTCAAGAAGAAATCGGATTGCGTGGCGCAGAAATGATGGCGAATCGAATCAAGCCAGATTTAGCCTTGGTTACCGATGTTTGCCACGATACAGGTACTCCAATGGTCGATAAAATCGAAAATGGGGATCAAAAATCAGGACTTGGACCTGTTCTAACCTATGGACCAGCGGTTCAAAATAATTTCTTGAAGCAAATCATCAAAGCTGCAGAGAAAAACAACATTCCATTCCAACGTGCGGCGGTTTCTCGATCCACTGGAACGGATACAGATGCATTTGCGTATTCAAACGAAGGAGTTACAAGTGCTTTGATTTCCTTGCCATTGCGTTACATGCATACCACGGTGGAGATGGTTCAAAAAGAAGACGTAGAAAATTGCATACGTCTGATTTACGAAACGCTTTTAACAGTGAAGTCAGGTCAAGATTTTAGGTACTTGAAATAAAATAAGCAAGAAGGAGGTGAAGCGAATACGCTTCATCTCTTTTAGATCAATTCGACTTTTAAATCTTCGATTAAAAGCACGTCTCCTTTAACCAATTTGGCCCTTCTTCGGGTCTCTATTTGACCATTTCGGTAAACGATTCCAGCATCCACAATGTGTTTGGCATGTCCACCGGTCTCAGCGATGCCTAATGCTTTCAACAAGCCCATTAATTCGATGAATTCTCCGTTTACGGTAAATTGTTCCATTATTTTCCTTTTAATTCCATTGCCTTT
>JANRBR010000029.1:0-50604 GCA_030727405.1 Crocinitomicaceae bacterium
TGCTTTTTCCACCATCAATTTAGAACCTACATAATAAGGAATGCGTTGGTGTAATTTCGTTGGTTGAATTTCAAGGATGCGCTCACGACCTGTGGTTGCGAGTCCTCCCGCTTGCTCAGCGATGAATGCCAATGGATTGCATTCGTACAACAAGCGCAACCTTCCCTCTGGGGCAGAAGGAACAGCAGGATAAATATAAATCCCACCTTTAATCATGTGTCGGTGAAAATCAGCTACAAGCGAACCGATGTATCGTCCTGAATAAGGTTTTCCTGTTTGATTGTCATTGCTTTGACAATACTGAATGTAGGATTTGAGTCCTGGTTCAAAATCGTTCAAATTCCCTTCGTTTACCGCATAAATTCGTCCGTTATCTGGCATTTTCATGTCCGGATGCGAAAGGAAAAATTCTCCGATGCTTGGGTCCAGGGTAAAACCATTCACACCGTTACCTGTGGTGTATACTAGGATGGTGGACGATCCATATAGAACGTAGCCAGCTGCGACTTGTTTTGTTCCCGGCTGAAGCATGTCTTCCAGGGTTGCTTTGCTTCCTTGAGGAGACACACGACGGTAGATGGAGAAAATGGTGCCTATGGAAACATTGACATCAATGTTGCTAGAGCCGTCCAAAGGGTCAAACAAAACGACGTACTTGCCATTTTGAGATTGTTCGGATTCGAAAGCTAAAAAATCATCGTTTTCTTCGGACCCAATTCCACAAACTTCTCCGCCGTTAGAAAAGGCACGAATGAAAGCTTCATCGGCCACAACATCGAGTTTTTGCTGTTCTTCGCCTTGAACGTTTTGTCCGCCTTGCGCACCCAAAATATGTTCAACCAAACCTGCTTTACGCACGTCATTACTAACAACTTTGGACGCTAAAACGATGTCATTAAGTAATCTTGAAAGCTCACCGGTTGCATAGGGAAAGTGACTTTGATTCGTCACGATAAACTCGTGCAGCGTGATCAATCTCGACATATGATTTATTTAGATAGAGAACATACTACCATGCTCGTTTCCAATTTGAATTGGATTGACGATTAAAGTAGGAATTAACGCATCATTTGTGATGATGTATTGCTCATAGTTTGTTGTCAGCGCAGACAAGAAATTAGACCTGTTTAGGTTCATAATTGCGATTAGATCGGCATCAACACTTACTGCATATTTAACTACCTCTTTATCGAAACCGCTTCGGGAAACAATAGCAGAAGTCATTTCGATGTTACGGTCTTTGAAAAAACTCTCTGAGAACGTTATGTTTGAAATCACTTGGTGACGTAGATACTCATCTGTTTCATCTGGAGTAACGACATGAACTTTAGAATTAAAGTATTTCGCCAAGTTGGCAACTATGGATAATTTTTGTTTTGTTTCTTTGTGTAAATCCATTGGAACGACGATGGAATCGTAACCTGTTGCTTTCACCGATTTTTCTTGTACGATGATGAAAGGAACTTGCGAGCTGGTCACCACTTTTAAGGCATGACTTCCAGTGATGTGTTGCCATCCATGCGCCCCATGGGTACCCATAAAAATCAACTCAGCTGTGTGCTCTGCAGCGAATGCTCCAATGTCTTCAAAAATACTTCCAATACGAACATTTGGCAACAATGAAACCCCTTCAGAAGCATGCTTTTCGATTACATTATTTAATTGTGTTAACGCATCTTGAATCTGGTTTTCTTTCGAAACGACGTGAATGAGTTGAACAACTGCGTTTAATGGTTTTGCTGTTGCAATCGCATGTTGTAGCGCGATATCCGCAACTGTCGTAAAATCATGAGGTACGATAAAAGTTTTTTGTTGCATAGTTGTATTTTTTACAAAATTAAGACAAAGTGACTAAAGAACGCACTAGTTTTATCTTTATTTTTGTGTGAAGGCGATTTACCTTTCGTTGTAAAAAAAAGAATATGCCAATTATTGGAAAACTCATCCAAAAAACCACTGCGTTAAGCTTTAAGCGGAATGCAAAAAAAGGGATTGATTACCGCCATCAATTGGAAGCATTGCGCACCACCCTGGAACGCGCAAAAAATACAAAATTTGGTTTTGTTTATTCCTTTCATTCCATTTTAACAAAATCGGATGTTGTCTCGCAGTATCAAAAAATTGTGCCTATACTCGACTACGATCAATTTTATGAAAAATGGTTAAAAGAGTCGATTAATGGGGTGAAAGACCACACATGGAAAGGACGCATCAAATATTATGCTTTATCATCAGGAACCACAGGTTCTCCAAGTAAACGCATACCTGTCACAACAGAAATGATTCGATCGTTTCAACGAGTTAGTCTACGCCAATTTTCCATTTTACACGAATTGAATCTACCAGAGGAATTTTATTCCGCCAGTATTTTGGCCGTAGGTGGTTCGACAAAATTGACCAAAAAAAGCACCCATATCGAGGGAGATTTAAGTGGTATTTTGAAAAAACACACCTCGATCATTGCGGCACCTTTTACTAAACCGTCAAAAAAAATCACCAATTTAAAAAACTGGAAAGAGAAATTACCCTTGATGATTGAGGAAGCTCCGAAATGGAACATTGGAATCATCGCTGGAATTCCAAGTTGGTGTATTTTGCTTATAGAAGAGATTGTCAAGCACTATAATTTGAATTCCATTCACGACATTTGGCCGAATTTGCATGTTTATGTACATGGTGGCATCTACATGGAGCCCTACAAGGAACGCATGGAGAAATTATGCAAGCATAAAGTAGAGTTGTTGGATACTTACTTGGCAAGTGAAGGTTATTTTGGGTATCAAACCAGTCCGGATCGAAAAGGAATGAAGTTGTTAATGAATAATGGAATCTTTTTTGAATTTGTGCCCTTTAATTCGGAGTATTTTGACGAAAATGGAGAATTAATTCACCCGAATAAAGCGTTTACGATCAGCGAGGTCAAGGAGGGCATTGATTATGCCTTAGTGATTACTACTAATGCTGGATTGTGGCGTTACCTCATCGGAGATTTGGTTCGTTTTGTTGATTTAGAAGCACATGAAATTATTATTTCCGGTAGAATTAAGCAATTTTTGAGTTTATGTGGCGAACATTTATCCTTGGACAACATCAATCAAGGATTAATGAAGGTCGCGAAATCGAAAGGGGTTCACATATCTGAATACACGTTGTTTGCCGACGAAGAAGCTCAAAATCATTGTTGGTACATCGGTTCAGATGTTTTCATTGACCCCAAGGATATTGCCCGCGAAATTGATCAAGAATTGGGTTTAATTAATGACGACTATGCTTATGTTCGGAAATACAATTTGGGTACACCCACGTTTCAAATCATTCCGACTGACCTGTTTTATGGATTCCTAGAGTCTTTAGGCAAATTGGGGGCACAAAATAAGATGCCTAGGGTCTTGAATCAAGAACAGGCCAAAAAATGGTTGGAATTTCTTAGCGCAAACGGTTTCCGTTAAACATGGATTTTTTGGTAAAGGTATAAGCGAAATTCACCTCGATGGAATGGCGGTAAGCGCTTGAAATCGTTCCAAAATCTAAGTCATAACTTAAACCAATGTCAACGGAACCATAGGTCAAGGATACATAGGGAGCCATTGTACCCATTGAGCGAAAATAACAGCCCATCAAGATTGATTGTGAATTCACAACATTCGTTATTTCTGAATTTCCACGAAATTTAGCGCGGTAAAACAAACCCAAAATGGTTTCCTTGTGGGGTCCCTGAATATATTGCATAGCACTTAGTTCCATGTTCGATCGGTCATCTAATGCATACTTCATTTGGGTATGAAAGCAAAACTTACGGTACAAACGATCTGTGGTTAAGCTATTGTAGTTTAGGCTTGGTGAATTGACGTGCGCAATTGAAAACCCACCTAAAAAGGCAAATTGACCAGAACTTAAGTTTGGTTTGTTCCCAGGTATGTAACGATAGTTCATTCCCAATCCTGCATCCAAATAAGAGAAGGAAGTAAAATCATTTTCTTCCCCTGAGTAAACGTTGGGGTCCAATGAGCTACCATTCCATTGAGAATAATACAACAAGCGTGAAAAATCTGCACTCCGATTACAAAAAGCCGTTTGAATTCCAGCTGAAAGCCAATGACCCTTTGCCAGGGGTAAGTGGCCGCTAACGGAGGTGCCGAAGGCCTTTTGACTCATTTTGGAATCTCCACCGACATCATTACTAAAGAAAACTCCAATTCCGGCATATGCCTTGTCGCTTTTTCTTGTCTTTCCAACGGAAAACTCGCCCATCCCATAACTGGTCATGAACTGCGTTCCTGCACCCAACCATTGGTTTCTGTTTTGTAAACTTATTTTCTCGTATCCTTGGTGCATGGAAGTAGCAGATGGATTCCATATCGTCATGGTTTTATCCATTTGCGTCAAATGGTAATCTTGCGCATAAACAGAAAAAACGAAAAAACAGGAAATAAAGAAAATGTATTTCATTGCTTATTAACGAATTAAGGTAATGTTGCCCGACATTTTTTTCGTAGTTCCTCCTACATAAGTCACGTCAACAATGTACGCATAGACGCCTGTATTCAGTAGTTTACCTTTGTAAGAACCATCCCATTTGAAGGATTTGTTGGTGGTTTCAAACACTAGATTCCCCCAGCGGTCAAATACTTTGAACGCGATTGCTTCGATGTTTTTACCAACAATTATTTGATACACATCATTGTCTTGGTTCCCTACCCCATTTGGAGAGAAAGCAGTTGGAACATAAATTCCATCTGAACATTCAGGTGAACTTGAATTCGGATCACAAGGATTGAGTGGATCAGAACCTTGTGTAACCTCTAACGCATCGTTGTAGCCATCTCCATCCGTATCAGGATTATTTGGATTCGTTCCAAGAACGCCTTCTTGTGCATCTGTTAAGCCATCGAAATCTGTATCTATTTGGCAACCTGGTAATGTATCATCTGGATCACAAGGATTTAAAGGATCAGAACCATTGGTTACCTCTGTGCCGTCGTTAGCTCCATCGCCATCGGTATCTGGATTGGTTGGACTTGTACCCGCCAAACCTTCCTGCGTATTGGTCAGTCCGTCTCCATCTTGATCGCAAGGACCCGCATTCACATTAGGAATACATGGATTTGCATTGTCCGGATCTAGTTCATTCATGACTCCATCACCATCCGAGTCAATAATACTTGATTCAAGCGCATCAATTAATCCATCTCCGTCTGTGTCTAATGGAACCGCTGGATTCGCTCCCAGTTCTGCGCAATCATTTTCGCCATCGCCATCAGTGTCCACGACATTTGGATCGGTTCCTGCCGCAATTTCGACCGTATTCAAACATCCATCGCCATCTAAATCAGGAATATCTGGAACGAATACAGCCACAATGGTTTCTGGTCCATTAATGTTTATGAAGTTTGTGTCTTGAGTGGCGCCAAGTCCCATCGGACCAGTGGTATAAGTCCAATGATCAAAAACGTAACCTGGATTCGCCTTAGCGGTAACATTTGTTTGTATTCCACCAAAATACGTGGTAGACCAAGAATACGAGGGTGGTGTAATGGAGTTTACTTTCAGCGTTCCTGCATTGGCAGGAGAAACATCAAAAGTCACAGGGAAAGGGCCTGTTAATTGGTAACAATCGATCATTCCTTGTTCAAGGGCTAAACAACGTTGATTGATGAAATTACGCAATTGGGTTACCCTTGTTTGCCAGCCCGCATATGTTCCGCCCCACTTCGTACAATGAGCCGTCATTTCAGGAGCAATTTCATTGATCATGCTGTCAAGTAAAGCAAGCATATTCGTACAGCTAAAAGAAGTGTTTACAAGATCAATATAGCGTGTGATATAGTATTGTTCAACAACTGGATTTTCATTGATCAATTTCTCCAAAATATCCGTGTGTCCTTGTCCGCCTGGATTTGGTAAATTTTCAGCATTACATGGGTCCGCATTTGCAGAAGGGTCAGGGATTCCTGTGTAGTTTATATAATGACCAAAAGTTGCATCCATATCCCAAAGTGCATAACGCCATTTTTTCTTATCGCCATTGGGGTCCATTCCTCTCAACCAAGCTGTATTCCAGTTAAGCCAATCTTGATTTACAGTGTAAGAATTAATCATGAAATAATCAGCCAAAGATTTCCAATTTAACAAGGAATCAACATAAGCAAAATTGGCAGGATTGCCCATGTTGTTGGTCATAATATAGTTTCGAAGAGCATTCCAATTAGGCAAAGCATTTGGAGCGCCGTATTCCTGCCATGTTCCTCCCCATGTTTTTAAGTACTGTAAATTGTATTTATTTTGGGCGTAGTAGTAATCGGTGTAATCGTGATCATCCGCTTTCTCACGAATTTCGTAAACACCCCAGAAATTACCATTTAAATATACAACAGCCGGACGCCATGTACGCTCGTCTAATTTCATGTCAGCACGAATGGACAATGTGTGAATAAACGCATCTCTAATGTGAGCACCAAGTTCAAAAGGATAATTATCACTAGCCCCTGGTTTAAGAATCAATCTTTGGAATTCATCGCGCGTTTTTTCAGGGAAAATCACGTGATCTATGTCACCATTATTTCCATATTGATCCTTACATATGAAATCAAATCCGCGTTGTGGATAAGACCATGAATCATTTCCATGTTTATTGAAATTTCCTTCTGCTTCGTCTACAAACGAACCATCTTGTTCGAATAATTCAAATCCACCAATTCGGTTTGCGGGATTTTGACTACCATTAGCTACTAAGGAATAAACACCTTGACTACACACCGAAACAACAGGCAAGGTGTGAGTAACATTGATAAAATACGTATTTGTTTCGATGAATGAAGACAATGTTGTGCCGAAAGCTGCTGCCCGTAAAACCTTTGTTGTAGGGATATTGATTGGGCCTGAATAAATGGGTGAAGTGCCACTTGGATCTGATCCATCCAAGGTATAGCGAATGGTAGCGGTTGGATCAGCGCAGGTAATGGTAACGGTTTGTGCAGAAGGATAAAATCCAGGAGCTAAACTAAAAACGGGTTTTGGAGGATAAAAATTGACTGCTCCACTGTTATTTGCATTCGGAGTTGGAGTTGTAAATAATTTAAAATCTACGGCGCCATTTGTTGATCTACCAACGGAGTGATTTGCCTTGGTAAGGTGAACGATTTTGAATGAATCAACCACATTTCCAAAAGTATTGGATAAAATAATCCATTCTCCATCTGTTTGAGATAGGTTAAAATTTGGATGGTATTCGTTTCCATTGACCAAATCACGTTTGGTGCAGAAAACCATTTTAAAGCCATTTGCTGAAATAGATCCGCTTGGAATCATCCATTTGGTCAAATTCGAGGACTTATCTGACAAATACCATCCAGTTAAATCGATGGGAGCAGCAGTAACATTTAATAATTCAATCCAGTCTTCTTTTTGGCCATAGGCATCTGAAGGACCAGTAATGTTTGAACATGAGTATTCATTGATGACAACCTGAGAATAAGCCATTTGCTGAATCGCAAATAGGAGCAAACTGAGTAAGAGTTGTTTCATAGTTTTTGGTTAAGAGCGACTAAAATTAATGAAAAGCGTATCAATTTCCAATTATACAGACGACATATGTTTACTCAAGTTGTTTTTTTTGTTAAAATTGCATGAACAAAATCACATCGACTATGAAAACCGGTTTAAACCTCTTATTTTCAATCACGCTCTTGAGCCTTATTTTTTCTTGTGAAAAAGTAGAGGGACCTGGAGGTGGTGCAACGATTAAAGGAATGATTCAGGAGCAAAAATACAATGCTCTTGGCAACGTCATTGCGGAATATCCTGCTGGTGATCAAGATGTGTATTTAATTTACGGAACAGAAGATCAGTTTTACGATGATGATGTTAAAACGAGTTATGATGGCTCTTTTGTATTTAACTACTTGCAAAAAGGAACCTATACTTTATTTGTTTATCAAGATGATGCGAGTCAGCCAAGTGGCACAAGCGTCGTGAAGCAAACCTTTGAAATAAGCGAAAAAAACGAAGTGGTCGACTTAGGGACCATTAACATCAAAAAACTGTAATGAAATCTTTCGTTTTAACGGTTATTTTCATGCTTTCGTTGACTCAATTACAGGGTCAAACAACAGTTTTCCAAGTTTGGAAAGAGCTCGGGGCAAGTGGGAAAATAGGAAAGGATTGGACATACGGAATAGAATTAACAACTCGATTTAGCGATGTCGGAATTACCACGGTTTTTCCGCAAGTTTCCATAAAATACAAATGGAACAAATACATTCGTCCGTCCATTGATTATCGGATGATCATGAACCGAGAATTAAACGGCAACTATTTGAATAGTCACCGAATTAACGGAAACCTCCAATTTTCCTATGCATTAAAACGCCAATCCTTTGGTTTTAGGGTGCGTTATCAATATTCATTCAACCGATTAGTTGGAGCCTATGAGCCTGAGTTTGATCAAGCCCTTCGTTTCAAACCGAGTTATGCTTACGACATCAACAACAGTATTTTCACCCCAAAAGTGAGCTGTGAATTCTTCTACAATCCATTAAGTGGCGAACAAGGCAAACAATTTACCCGCATTCGTTATTATGTTGGACTCTCTTTAGAATTGAACGGACCGCATGAACTTGAGTTGGGGTACTTTTTCGATCAACGCATCAATAAAGCAAATCCCATTAACAGAAGCGTTTTGAATCTATCTTATTCCTATGCCCTAGGTGCTAAAAAGAAAGAAAAGCCTAATCGAGATCGGGGAGTACGTTTTTTATAGGACCTATCCTTCGTACTTATTTTCTGCTAAACGATTAATCACGTGTTGTAAATTTTCCAGTTTCTTTTCTTGGCGCATTTGGATAGCAGTCTGAGTGAAATACTGGTGTTGTTTTAAGAATTTGACTTGGATTTCATCCCATTGTTTTCGGGATTGGATTTTTCCCATTTCAGTTAATTCCTTTCGAAGTCGGTCAGCGATCTCCTCGAAATCATCTGTTCCTAAGTAATCCAGATCGGCATCGCAGATGATTTCCTGTAGCTTATTAATGGGTTTGTGAGGCAATTCGGTTGCGTGAATCAATTCCACTATGGTTTTTACGTGTTGTTCGGTATAACCATATTTTGGCAGGATTTCGGTTGCCATCCTTGCTCCTATTTCCTCATTGTTATCATAACGTTCGATGAAACCGGCATCGTGCAAAATAGCAGCCGTTTTCAAGAGGAATAGTCCTTCATCGGTTACCCCTTCGAGTAAGGCAATGCGCTCTACTGATTTCACCACATCTTTTGTGTGTCTCAGCGAATGATAATACAACTTATCGGATAAATTTTTCTCTAGAATGGAGAGGACATTGTGTTCCGTCTTGTAATATTTAATGGAGCTATAATGGTGTAATTTTTTAATTTCCTCAAAACGAGAATTTGGCTGAAGTCCTTCGCCGTTAACAGACAACTCAGGTTTGATGCGGTTTACGACATATGTATCGACTTTTGCGCGCGATTTCGTCAATGCTTTTCCTTTGTATTCACATTCAAAATAAGGTTCGATGTGCTGAAAGGTATGTCCTGTAATGGTGACCTTCCCAGGTTCACCGAGCATTTCCATTCGCTGCGCCAAATTTACGGTGGAACCCCAAATATCATAAGCTAAACGAATGTTTCCAATGATTCCAGCGATGACCGGACCTGTATTGATCCCCAACCGTATTTCCCAAAAATCTTCGTGATCTGCGATTGCCTCATATTTGAGTTTGTCCATGAAAGCTTGGATTTGAAGTGCAGCAGTACACGCATCAATTGGATTAGTAGAGTTTTCAATTGGAACACCTCCTGCACACATATAGGCATCCCCAATGGTTTTAATTTTCTCCAAGTTATTTGCTTGAATGATTTCATCAAATTTCTGAAAGAGGATGTCCAATTTTGATACAATTCGACTTGGCTGCATGGTATCGGAAATACGAGTAAAACCGACGACATCCGTAAACATCACGGAAACTTGTTGAAATCCTTGTGCTTTGACTTTTCCTGAGCGTTTTAATTCGATCACCACCTCTGAAGGCAAGGTATTATTCAACCATTGTTCTGTTTTATCCTTTTCCTTTTGCAATAAGGATTGCTGTTGAAGTACTTTGTTTTTTTCTTCCTCAATGAGTCGATTTTGTTCTTCAATTTTGGTTTTTTGCAAGCGGATTTCACGTGTTCTTTCAGCGATTTTAACTTCTAAACGAACTTGGTTTCTTCTAGATCGTTCAATTCTACTGCGAATAAAAATAAAAATGGCAAAAAATAGGATGATGGTTGTTAAAACCCAAAACCACCAAGTTTGCCAAAAATGAATTTCGCGGGATAATTCGATCATGATAGAATAGTTGAATGTATGCTCTAAACAAATTTACGCATTAACCCGTCTAAAAAGAGAAATAGGACATAAAAAAAGGGGCCTAAGCCCCTTCGATTAATAGTATGTCTTTTTTGGAGTTGGTTTATTGATTGGCTGTTTGCTTTTTTGAACATTGAATCCTACGTTGATTCCAGCAAATCCACCTCCCTTTTGGGATGTGTAGAATAAATTCACTGGCACATTTAAGGATCCTTCACGAAATGTGCGTCCAAAACCAACAACAAAACTCGAGCTAAGTTTTGAGCTTCCACGCATGTCTAAGTTTTCTTCAAAGGTATATGCTTCATTTAGGGTAACTTGGTTGTTGGCAGCATATTTGACCCAATCACTTTCAGAAAAGTATTTGCCATTTTGGCTGTAAAGATTATCTGTATCAAAAAATCCATTAGAGGTGTGTTTCACACTCAATCTTGGTCCAAAAGCAAATTCCCATCCGCTTTTCCCAAAACGGAATCCATTCATTAAGGTAAATGAAGGCAAGAATTTTCCTTGCTCCAAACCTGAAACATTGATGATTCCTTCTACCAACGCAGAGAAATTTTCTGTCCCTACGTATTGTCCTTCGAATTGGTACCCAATCATTGAAACGAATGGTGCAATATCCAAACCACCTTCAGAAGTTGATCTTGTAGCAAACTCATTCAAAGAACCTACAAGTGCCGCTCCACCAATTCTTGGTCCAGAGTTATTGATTTTACCAATATTATTGGAAGTTATGACTTCATTCTTAAAAGCTAAACGGTCGGCAATCACTTTATCTACAGTGAAACCATGCATTTCGTACAATAAAATTTCGATCATGCGTTGAATTTCTGTTTCCTGGTTATCGAATTCCTTCACAGAAGATTTGTACAATGTTTGATTTTTAACATCAACGATTTTAATGGTCAAAGCGATTTTATTTCCAAGTCCGTCAACGCTCCCACACATCACATAATTCACGTTCAATTCCGCACCCAGTTTCAATAAACAATTTTGGCCATAACATTGTGAACGGTATTCTTCTTTTGCTTTCAGAACATCAGCCATGTCGTATTCATCATAGACTTTGTACTTGTTTAATTTGATTGCTTCTAAGCGCATCATCTTGGCAACTGATTCCGGTTTAACGGTTAAACCGTTAACATTTGGATTTGCTACGGCAATGGTAGGAACTTGATCCGTTTGTGCTTGACTAAAGATTCCGATTAGGCAAGTCGTCAGAAGTAAAATTGTTTTTTTCATCTTGTTTAAATTTTATACTGCAAATATTTCTGCATTTTACGCTTAAAACAAAACTGAATTAAGCAAAATTGATTTGGTCATTTGCGATATTCGCAACTAGCTATTAAACTCGATATCTGCCTCTATTTTTTTTCGAAACATTTTGATTGTTTTTTCAAATTCAAAAAAATAATTATTTCTTTCTTTTTCATTTACAACACTAATCTTACTTGAGTTTGCCAATTGCTTATCTAGAACCTGTTTCGTGTCGGACACATATTGTTCATCTGTCGTTTGCAAATAGTTCATAATGTTATGTGTCACATATAGTCCTTTTTTATCCTTGCTTTCGTAATAAAAGGCGGCATCTGAATTAATGGTTTCGTTCAGGTACATTTCAAACTGATTTCCTTGTTCGGGAGCTTGCGTTCCAAAAATGAACTTTTTGCCGCAATCTGCTTGCGCTTTCAAATGCTGAGAAAACATGATGGCACGATCGCAAAGAAAAAGAGCATAGGACGGGTCTTCAAACATATTTGATTTGAAATAATACAAGATTTGCCGCATAAATCCGCGCATGAGTTCCGGGTCAAAAATTTCAACGGACGGAATCGAATTGTAGGTAGCGACGATGTTATGGCCCAATTCAAAGGCCCTCTCCGTAATCTTTTCATGTCGGAAGAGCATATTTTGGTATTCCGGTATCTGCAAGTGGGTTTTTGCCCAAAAGAACAAGCGAAAACGAAGTAATTGCGGAACGTTTATTAGTTGGAAGAAATGAACATTATTAATCGTTAGAATGATGCGGGGATCTTCCAATGATTTGAGTCGTTGAAAGGACTCTAAAATACCTTGTAAATAAGATTCTAAACTAAAATCAAATGCGTTCAATGGCGTATACCCAAAAACGACATTTCCTGCTTTTTGCTCAATGAGTGCATCAAAGGAAATATCAAATGCTTTACAGATTTTTTGTACTTCAAAAATGGTTAAAGCTGTTTCACCTCTCAACCTGCGGTATGCCGCATCCTGACTGACGTGTAATACATCGCTCAATACGTATCCCATGGAGTCACCCCCACTTAATTTAACACGAACTAAATTTAAAAGATCCGATTGGAGCCTGTGCATAGTTAAAATTTATAAAACCAAGTGCACATTGGCACTGGGAATGAATAACGTGTTGAATTCACTTCTTGACTTTTTTCCTTGGTGGACTTACCAATTACACCTGCAAGAGAAACTTGAAATGCCGTATTTTCCGATTTTTGGAAACGCATTCCAGGCATAATAACGGCATTGACTGAATTCATTGTTTGTGTGGTAGATTGAATAGGTCCAACAATGGTGTGTGTGGTCATTCCAGTCAATGGATCATATGCATATGTGATGGATTGACTCCGAAATTCTTCCACTCGATTTCCAAAAACGAACATCATATCTATGATAATACTTGCTTTTTTACCCACAGAAGCGATACCGGCAATTCCAAGAATCGGTGCCTTGGTCGTTGGGATTTTAAAATTCACTGGGCTCAAGTTTGAATAATCCCAATATGTTTGATCAATTGGATACATTCCAGGTTCGTACATTTGTTCTCCCGTCTTAATTCCTGTGTTTAAATATGCGTATCCCAAAGACAGTGTCACGTTGTTTTTTCTATCGCCATAGGTCGCCATTGCCCAATGCAAACCGCCGTAACCTCTACCTTGATTGAGATAGCCAGCGCTTCCGAGTAAGGTACCAAGGCCAAAATTCAACTTTTCATTTCTAGTGGGAATGGTGTATTTCATTGCCAGAACGATTGGACTAGCTATCCACGTAGCCATGACTCCAACTGAAAACCGATTACTCACCGAAAAATGTACTTCTGGTCCATACAAATTAATGAGTGCGTAATTCTCGTTTTTTTCAATGGGAAAGGCATTTGCGCTAAATTGATACCTCGTGGTAAAAACGCCGGTGCCTCTGTACTCATTGTTTTTAATATCCAAATCTGGCCTAACAACAGAAATGGATTGAATATCTGCTTTCGGTATGTAAATTTTTCCAAGTGAATTTGTTTCAAGCAATACTTCACGTCCGTCGTCGCTGATGATTTTCCCGATGTATTCTTGATTGTTAAATTTCAGGACCCTATATAAATTCGTGTCAGCAGGATTCGTTTGAGCGGAAAGGTCATTCCATTGGAATATGACAAAAAACAAAACGATGAGTGAAAATACTTTTTTCATTGGTTGAATTTTAACAAAAAATAAACTTTATTCTTCTTCCGAATAACTCCGATGTACACGCGTTGAAATGGATGTCAAGATTTCATATGGGATTGTTTGACAAGCACTTGCGAAATCTTCCAGTGATTGATTTGGTCCAATAACCTCCACCATTGTTTTAGATTCAACTTGGAGCTCTCCAATGTTTACCATAATCATATCCATACAAACCCTTCCCACGACCGGACAGCGTTGCTGTTGAATGTACACTGCTCCTACCCCATTGCTTAATGATCGTTTAAATCCATCGGCATATCCAATAGGAACTATAGCAATTTGCATGTCCTTATCCGCTATAAAAGAACAGCCATAGCCGACGCTTTCTCCTTTTCGAACGGTTTTCACTTGAGAAATGCTGCTCGTCCAATGAATGACTGGTTTTAGTCCTTGTGCAAAGGATTTATTCGAGCTGATTCCAAAAAGTCCTATGCCAATTCTAACCATGTCAAATTGTGCAGTTGAAGCATGTGCTATTCCTTCTGAATTTAGGATATGGCGGATAAACGGATAAGAAAGTTGTGCTTCAAATTTATGGCAAATTACCTCAAAAAGTTGAAGTTGATTTTGAGTAACCTTGGAATTTGCTTGATCTGCATCGGCCAAATGGCTATAGACGCTTTTCACCATTACCTCAGGTTGAGATGCCAGAATTTCGATTAATTGTTGAATTTCATCCGGATGAAATCCAAGTCGTTTCATTCCCGTATCCATTTTTATGTGAATCGGAAAACCTGTTTTATCTTGTGAGATGAGCACTTTTACCAATTCATCGAGTTGTTTGAAGTCATAAATGGCAGGTTCGAGATCATCTTGAACGCACATTTCCATTCCTTCCTCTTCAGCATTCATCACAAGGATTGGGGATTTAATTCCAGCCTTTCTCAGTTCATGTCCCTCATCAGAATACGCCACACCAAAATAATGAATGCCTTGTTTTTCCAAATACCTAGCTAAGGCAGTAAGTCCAACTCCATACGATTGTGCTTTCACCATCGCTAACATATTGGTTTCAGGACGAAGCAGGCTTTTGTATTGATAGAGGTTGTGTTTAAGTGCTGATAGATTATAGGAAAGTTGTGTTTTATGGTGTTTCAATTTTAGGCGATTTGACACTCGCTGCATATACCGAGCACCTTTCACTAAAACCACTGCATTTGTAACATCCAGGTTTAATTCTTGGTCTTGAAGTAAAAAATGAACTTCCTCCACTTGGAATTGCTTGCACAAGTCCTCTAATTCCTTTTTTTGGTGTTGATTTTCTGCTGTTAAACCAACCAAAACCATGCGCTTTTTATTCCCCGAAATGGAAAGTTGATAGGACAAAGAACTTTTAAAGGCTTCTTGGTCCATTGTATAGGTATCATTAATGATTAAAGCGTTCGAAATCCCTTCAAACGTCTCTAACCTCATCGCAAGATGCGGGAGTGATTGTATCCTACTTGCTTCGATTTCAGTCCAAACTTTAGCAGCATGGATGGCCAAGTTTGCTTGCTGCGCACTGATTTCATCCATGAATGGGATCAAGGTTTCGAATTCTTTCTGACGAACAGCTGTTTCGACTTTCAAATCTTTAGGCAAAGGAATTCCTTCCGAAACGAAGACAACTTCTGCAGTAGAGAAGATCGAACATAATTCATCTTGATATGCTTCATAATTCGGGAAAGCAGCACAATGAGTAGCAAGCACATTTGTGAGTACACCATGCGTCGGCTGAACCATTTTGGTGAGTTTTTGCATTTCACCAGGCTGTGTAGCTGCGACTTCAAGTATTGCTAAATCCGCTGTTTTTGGTAATTGCAAAATGGACAAGGCTACTCCGAGTTGTGAGTTGTAGCTTTTTGGACTTCGGAAAACATGAAGTTTCCCCGACAACAAATGATACATCCATTCTTTGATGGTTGTTTTCCCGAGGCTTCCGGCTATCGCTACTATTGGATAACTTAATTGTTGACGGTAATGCTTCGCTAATTTTTGCAAGGCTCCTAAGACATCTTCCACCACGATGAAGCAAGCATCTGTCCAATTGTTTTCTGGTACATCTTGGACGACAAAGACCCGCACTCCTTTAGCATATGCATCCGGTATGAAGTCTATTCCATTTCGAAAGGAACCATTTAGGGCAAAAAACACCAATCCAGGGATTGGGTATATTTTACGTGAATCAAATGCCACTTCTTGAATCAAACCCTTGAAAATCGACCCGAAATTTCGACCATCCAATTGCTTGGTTAATTCTTGATATGTCAGTTCTAGCTTCACCTTATTTCTGTTGGTAACAAGTTCGACAAAGGGGGCGGTATTTTTCTACCGCACCAACCAATACTTGTTCGGTTTGTTGAACGGTTCTTTGCGAATAGTGCGCCAAATTCCCACAAGAAACGCAAATGGCATGAACTTTTGTAACGTACTCGGAAATAGCCATGAGTTGCGGCATCGGGCCAAAAGCCACACCTTGATAATCCATGTCTAATCCAGCAACAATTACCCGGACACCTTTATTCGCTAATTCATTGCAAACCGATATAATACCTGGATCAAAAAACTGAGCTTCATCAATGGCCACGACTTTTTGATTGGTCCAATTGGACAAAATTTCTTTGGATTCGTTGACAATGACCGCTTCAAACGAAGTTCCTTTGTGACTTACCACATGTTTTTCACTATAGCGATTGTCCAACATTGGCTTAAAAAGAATCAACGCTTGGTTGGCAAATTCAGCACGGCGGATGCGGCGAATCAGTTCTTCCGTTTTTCCTGAAAACATGGAGCCACAGATCACCTCTATCCACCCATTGGTTCTACCATCTACTGGAAATTGCTCTAAAAACATAAACGCATCATTGTTAACATTTATTTCAAAAGAAATGACGACAAATCGTTGTAGCAATCAGCATGTTTTCTAATTTTGATCACGCAACGTTACAATCAACCCTTTGATTTGATAACGAAGTTAGTAACTTAAATGAAAAGTCCGAAAAAAGCATGCCCTTATGATGAAAACTATCTTATCAAATTTGACACAAAAACTTTCCCAATTAGAATCAAGGGATTTGTCACAAGCGGAAATGGAAAACTTGGTCGACGATGCCAAAGAGTTATATGAGCGATTGGTTGTGTTGCGCTATAAAATTTACGAAACAAACGTACTTGGTCCACGCGAGGAAGTTAAGCCCCTTGTTTCCGCTCACATTGAACCCATCTCCGAGGTTTCTGAAAATCAACCTTTTGACTTATTTGAAATGAATGTGGAGGAGGAAGTAGCAGAAGAAGTTCCTTCCGAAGAGGCGGAAGCGCACATTGTAGAATTTGAAGAAACAAACGAAGAACATTCAGAATTAGAAGTAGCTATGGACCTAACGGAAGAAGTTGCTGCCGAACACGAAGTGGAAATGCCCATCGAACAAGTATTTGTAGAAGAAGTTAGCCATTCGAATCCCATTCAGGAAGAATTTCAGGTAGAAGAATTATTCAGCGCTGAGGAACCCGTAAAACTTGAGTTACCCGAAGAACCTAAAGTGGAATTGGTCGCTGAAGAAGTGGTTCACAATCAAAAACCACAGGTAAATGTACTCGATGAAATAAAAGACCTTGAAACTACCTCCATTAATAGTGCTTGGATCTTGCAAATCGAGCAGAGCATTCGATCAGATCGTTCTGTTTTTCCTCTGGATACCTTGATCGGTTCCTTTTCATTAAATGAGAAGTTACAATTCATAAACGAGCTTTTTGAAGGATCTAGCGATGCTTTTTCAACGGCAACAAAAAAACTAAATGACCTTGCAGACATGAAGGAGGCACGTGAGCAACTTTGTGCTTATGCTACGGATCATAAGTGGGATTTAGATTCGGAAATTGTGGAAGATTTTATCTTTAAAATTTGTCGTCGTTATGCGGCATCTGGTTCTTAGTTTTTTCATTTCCTTTGCTGTTTCTGCTCAAAGTGATGAAGCAAAAGCATTTATTGAAACACTTTGTTCCCCGGAATTTCATGGAAGAGGGTATGTCGATGGTGGTGATTCCATTGCCGCACAATTCATCGCCAAACACTTTAAAAGCCTTGGCTTACGACCTTTAAATGGGAGTTATTTTCAAGCCTTCTCTTTTCCTGTTCAAACATTTCCAGGTGCCTGTGAACTAAAAATAGATGGTCAAGCATTGATTCCCGCTGTTCATTACCTTGTTGCTCCTAATTCTGGTCCCTCGTGCGCTACATTCGATTGTAAAAAGGGCAACTCCTATCGGGTAGTTATGTGTCCTTCAGAGGCATTGTATAAATCCACCGCAAGTTTTTATCCATGCCCGAAGAATGCTATTTTAACCGTGCGGACAATTGGAATGAGTCCAGACAGTTTAAAAGTCATTAAGTCACGGCTGCGCGAATTGAGCACCTTTGCTCCTGTGATGGAGATTACGCGAGAAAAATTTACTTGGTCTGTTAGTCAAACAGCAAATGCCTTTCCATTCATTCAGGTACAAGATTCGGTTTTTGAACGAATGCATCCCGGCAATATCGATCTACACATTGAAACACGTTTATTGCAGGATCACGTCGCTAAAAATGTCATCGGTTATTTACCTGCAAAAAAACACTCAAGAAAAAAACCGTATTTATTTATTACGGCACATTATGACCATTTAGGTCAAATGGGGAAAGCAAGCTATTTTCCTGGAGCAAATGACAATGCGAGTGGAAATGGTATGCTGTATTCGATTGCACAGGAATTAGTGAAACAACCACTTGACCATTTCAATGTCGTTTTCATTGCCTTTGCTGGAGAAGAGGTTGGTTTATTAGGGTCAACGTACTTTGTTGAGCATCCGATTATTCCACTGAAAAGAATTCGCTTTGTCCTCAATTTAGACATTATGGGGAGTGGTGAAGAAGGCATTACCTGTGTGAACTCTAGCCTTTTTAAACCTGAATTTGATCGACTGGTACAACTGAATGATTCAACGCATTATTTATCCTTTATAAAACCAAGGGGACCAGCAGCGAATTCGGACCATTATCCGTTCACTCAAGCAGGAGTTCCTGCATTCTTTATTTATACGATGGGGCCTAATAAGAACTACCATGATGTATACGATCAATTTAACGCCTTGTCTTTCGCTAAATTTGATTCGATTCAAAAACTACTACTAGAATTCCTCCGAGGATTTTAAATCACGAACCAAAAACAGTGTTTGGGAAATAATGATGGTCAGTGCTATCCCTAATAAATGAAGGATAATCGCCGTAGATTGTTGGGTATAAATGAGCGCTAAAGAAATGGAGAGAAAGGAGAGTAATTGAACAGTAATCATGATCAACAAGCGAAAGGTGTTTGCTACTGGATCATTTTTTTTCTTCACGTAAAGAATGAATAAACCTAAAAGCGAAATAAATGCAGCAGAACCTATGCAAAAGAAGGCATCTTTGGAAGGTAAATTAGACCAAGGAGTTTTTGTAAAAAAAAAGAAGAGCACAAAAATTCCGAGGTAGATCAATCCCAAATTCCGTGCAGATTTATTCATGGTCATTTTTATTGATTTCCATTACTTCTCGGATGATCAAATACAATCCAGCTGCTACGCCAGTCAATCCCAGGGAAATGGTCCACCAGGGCGTACTTAATTGAAATTTTCCATCTAAAAAGTAACCTAGGTAAGTAAACGAGGTGATTACACCAGCCATTTGAAGACCGGCACTCGTTAAACGTAAATAAGGAGAAAGTTTTTGTTTCTTGTTCTCTTTTCGATTATTCATCGAATTCGAAATCAGTTTTCACACTTGTATTTGAAATCGGTGATTTCATCACACAAGCACCTTCAAAAAATGCACCCTCTTCGATGTTCAGTTTTAAGGTTTGAATGTCCCCATTAATTCGTGCGGTTGAGCGCAAGACTAATAAATTTTCAATGGTTAATTCGCCGTCCATTGCACCATCGATTTCGGCATTGACACACACTAAGTTTCCTTTTATTTTTCCGGATGTTCCAACAAACACTTTCCCAGAACAGGAAACATTACCAATGATTTCACCTTCAATCAATAAATTTGCATCAGAAACGATGTCACCAGTAATTTCCGTACCGGATAAAATTTTATTTAAACGATCACTTTGATCGTGTGTTGAATTTCCACCAAATAACTCTTTTCTTAACATAACGGGCTAATAATTATCGTCGTAAAATACTTTATAATCATCAAATTTCGACGTTTCTATTAACTTTTTCAAATTTTCTTGATTAATTATGTAAATTTTATTGTTTTGGAAGTCATCTAAGTACTCAAATCCAGCCTTATAGGCATTAATATATTCACTCGCAATCTTAGCTGTCTGGAATTCCTGCACAAGAATAAAGTTTGTTTCATTCAAGGTCATTTTTTGAGAAACTTTCACTTTAGCCAATTTAAATCCTTTTCCCGAAAAATCAGAAATCGCATTTCGCGCTTCTTCTATGTCTTCATCGGTATCCAATAAAACAATGACATATTGAACGGCATTAGGGACATCAATAAAAATTGATTTCTTGTCAAAATTGACAGGAACTGACTTGGAATAACCATTTTTTATAATGTCCAACATTTCCTTCGCGCGGGTAGCCTGATCGGATTTTGGTTTCTCTTCAACAATGCGCGTTAAACGAGGGACTAAATCCTGTTTGTTCTCATTTAGTTGTCCAAAAGCGAGGGCATTTAGCAACATGTATTCAGCTCTGTAAGCATTCGAAAGATCGTTGTCAACGATTAATTGGGATTCAGCCAAAACTTGCGAGAAACTTTCTTGGTTGTACTTTTCGAGTAGTTTCAAGTATTTCTGTTGGTCTTTTAATGCACTTTCTTTTTGTTTCACATAAAAATCTGGATCTCTGAAATAATTTGCTGCATCTGAATTTGGGTAGTTTTTAAGGATATGCTTCTTGAAAACCTCCGCTTGATCTGTCCCTTCATTCAGTTTATACAACTGGAATGCCGCGGATAAATCCGTCATATTTGTTTGTTGCTTATCCAAGATGGCTTGGAATTGCGCTGCCGCAAGATCCATTTCACCAAGTACTTCTTTGTATAATACACCAGCGCTATAAAGTGCTTCTAACAAGCGTTCTTCCGATTGCGCATAAGCAGAATCTGTCAGTGGGATGTTTTTTAAAAGTGTCTCGATGGATAAAGAATCGTTCTCAAGGGGAGAATCATTGGTCACTAAACTTGAATCCTGCTCGCTTGGATTTGCAGCAATATTCATCACAATCTTGTCACTTCTTCTCCAATCATCTTCATTTTCGCGCTGTCCCCAAAGTTTTCTAAATTCATTGTAGCCATCCTCCCGTAGTTTTGGATTGTTAAAAATGAACTTATTTGAATTGTTGACCACACCTGTTGGAGCTTGATTCTGTTGAAGCGCCAATAATTTCGCTGCTTCTTGTTCTTTTCGACGTTGTTGATCGCGTTTCATTTCCTTCAAGGTTTCCTTCAAGAAATCTTCACGATCTTTCTCCGTCATTTTAGCAATGCGTTGAACGGAATCTTCAAAATTGGCCGTTTCAATTGCTTTTACAAGATCTGCTAACTTGATGGCTTTATTTTTAACGAGGTCACCATTCGGATAGTCTTCGTTTATAAATCGCGCACTCGAATCATAATATTTCTGTGCAGAAACATAGTCTTTAGTGTTAAAAGATAAATCCCCCAATTTCTCATAGGACATTGCTTTCTGTCGTTTATTGGTGGTGGAGAAAAATGCCGATTCAGTTAAATAAGATTTCGCTTTCTCTTGATCATTTCGATTGATTTCAACCATTGCCATCGCGTAAAAAATCTGGTCTTTGAATCCGGCATTTTTTGCATCTCTCAACATTCTTTTGAGGTCCTTTGCAAGTCGCTCACCACCTCCAACCATGGCCCTATTCAATCTTGCATTGAACGAGATGTCAAACGGTGCAGCTGCTTTCATTGCTTTTGAGAAACATTTCTCCGCTTCCGGGAATTGATTGGCGCGTTGATAGAGTTGAGCGAGAATGAAATTCAAGCGCGCTTTTTCTTTGCCATTCTTACATTTTTCTATCGCCAAGACTAACCCGTTGATTGCTTCCTCGAAATCGTTTCTTTTCAAGGATAAATCTGCATATGTTTTGTGTATGTCAAACTGAAGACTTGTATTCATCTCAGGGCCTTCACTTTTTTCTTTCTTATTAAGAAAAGGAATGTAATCTTTGATTGTTTTTTTCTTTTGCAGTTGTGCAATTTCGTTCAATCCGTCTAAAATTAATTTGGCATCCGCAAATTTTCGTTGTTCGATGTAAATTTTGGCAATCCAAAGTTCAGCTGTATAGGTAGATGGGTCTTTTGCGAAAAATCGTTTAACAAATTGAAAATTACTCAGCGCACGATCGTAATCTCTTCGGTAAAACAACGCTTGTCCAACGGTTAACCACGTTTCGTCAATCCAAGTGTTGTATTCCGCTTGTTTGTAAAACATGTTTTCTGCGCTGGGCATGCTGTGATTGAGAATTACTTTCGAGCATTTCGAAACCGCCGTGTCGATGGCTGGAAGCATTCCTTTGACTTCACTTTCGTTGGGCAAGGGATTAATGGGCAAAATGCCGTAAAAATCATCTACTCGACTACCGTTATATGTTTTTAAGGAAACCCTTAATAATTCCTGTGCATTGAAATGTCCATTGAACCTCGCAGTTGTGTAATGATAGGTTCTATTCACGAAAGTATTGGTCTCTGTAGAGCAAGCTCCTAAAAGAACAAGAGCAAACAATAGAAAAGAACTACGCTTATAGAATTTTATCATAATTTGGATAACCAGACTAATATAACTGAAAATGCCGGTTTTTATTTTGTGCTAAGCAATATTTGTAAAGACTTGTTGAATGTCGTCATCGTCTTCGATTTTATCCAGCATTTTTTCGATGTCGACTAATTGTTCTTCCGTGAAATCTACCGGTGTGGTTGGAATGCGTTTCAAACTAGATTTTTGCACCTCAATTTGCATATCTTCCAGTGCTTTTGCAATGGTTCCGAAAGAAGTGTAATCTCCGTATACAATAATCAATTCCTCTTCGATTTCAATTTCTTCACATCCTGCATCAATTAAATCGAGTTCCAACATTTCAGGATCCATTTCTGGCGTTTTCACAATCTCGAAGACACTTTTACGTGCAAACATGAATTCCATAGAACCATTTGGAACCACCATCCCTCCTGCTTTATTGAAATAAGATTTAACGTTCGCAACGGTTCTTGTGGGATTATCCGTAGCACACTCTACGTATACTAAAACACCATGTGGTCCTTTGCCTTCATAGTTGACTTCAGTGAAAGAAGCGACGTCTTTTTGAGCCGCACGTTTGATTGCTGACTCAATGTTGTCCTTTGGCATATTCTCCGACTTCGCATTTTGAATCGCAGTTCTCAACTTAGCGTTGGTCGCTGGATCCATTCCCCCTTCTTTGGCTGCCATGGTAATGGCTTTCCCCAATTTCGGGAACATTTTAGACATTTTGTCCCAACGTTTTTCTTTTGCTGCTCGGCGGTATTCAAAGGCTCTTCCCATAATTTCAATAATTTAGGCAAAAATAGGGAATTCAGAAGGAAATTTCAAGTGTGTGGCTAGGAGTTTTGTACGATCTCATTCAAGGGATTGTTTGACTTAAAAATTAATGATACTTTTATCTTACTAAACTAATATAAAGGATGAAATCCCTATTATTCAACCTGTTTATACTCTTTTCAATCTCCATTCATGCACAAAATTGGTCTCCATCAGGTGCAAATTGGACCTACTCTTATTACGGGTTCTTTCCAGGTTACGTAGATGTTTTGTACAGTGGCGACACGATTATTGACGGTCAGTCTTCTAAAATGCTGACAAAAACTTTTCACGGAATCGATTGGAACATGACGCTTGTAAGCAATGTATTTGCGAAAGACTATACCTATGAAAATAATGGTGTGGTTTACATTCGGTATCAAAATCAGTGGGACACCCTATACCATTTCAATGCTCAAGTGGGCGATCATTGGAGGATGGCAAAGCAACCTGTTGCAAACGTTTGTCCGCAAAACAGCCGATTAAACGTTTTGGCGATCGGGAATAAACTAATCAACAATGAAACACGGAAGTACTTAGTGGTTGATTTTTGCAATCCAGACCTAAGTTCTTTGGGATGGGGGCAAGATACGATTGTCGAAAACATTGGATTCATTGGATCCTACTTTCTTCCATACGATCAGTTTGATGGTGCCGTTGATGGAAACGAAGGTGGACCTTTTCGTTGCTACACGGACGATAATTTTGCTACATATGCACCGCATTACAACGGAGCATGTGACTACATTGTAGGGATGGAAGAGCTTTCTGGCTCATCTAGCTTTATCATATATCCAAATCCAATACAAAATGACATTCACATTCCTTTTGACTTCATAAATAAGTTTACGCGTTACACGCTATATTCTCTTGATGGTAAAATTCACCAAATGGGTTCTATGTCGGAAAACATTCCGGTACATCATTTAAAAAGCGGGAATTATCTTTTAGAAATTTCGAATGAAAGTGAAAAGAAGTTTGCTAAAATTCTGAAGTTAGACTAAGCTAAAATTTGACTGATGTAATTTAAGATGGGTTCTTTTCCGAATCCTGAAGTGGCAGAGGTTGTAAAAAGCGGCGGTAGTTCCTCCCAGTATTTCAACATTTCTTTTTTGTATTTCGCTAAGTTCTTTTGAAGTGCAGTACTTGAAAGTTTATCAATTTTAGTGAAAACCATTGAGAAAGGTAGGTTTTTCTCTCCGCACCAATTCATGAATTCTAAATCAATTTTTTGTGGCTCCAACCGCGCGTCGAGCAAAACGAAAATATTTTCCAGTTCTTTCCTTTTGGTTAAATAATCTGAAATAAATTTTTCCCAATTATTTCGCTTCGATTTTGATACTTTCGCATAACCATACCCTGGTAAATCTACCAAGTACCATTTATCATTGATCACAAAGTGATTTATCAATTGCGTCTTACCTGGTGTCGAAGAAGTTTTGGCAAGGTTTTTTTTGCCAGTCAACATATTAATTAAAGAGGACTTCCCCACATTGGATCTGCCAATAAAAGCGAACTCAGGTTTGCCATCTGTTGGGCATTTTGCGATTTCGGTATTCGAAATTAGGAAGGTGGCGTCTTTAATGATCATGGAACAAAGGTACTTGAATTAAAATATTTTGAAACATATTGAACAAAGTTTGTCTTCACGTGTTACAAGAAACCTAAGCAGCCATGGCAGAATATAAAATTAAAGACATCGAAATCCTAACTGGGATAAAAGCACATACGATCCGTATTTGGGAAAAACGTTATGGCATCCTTATTCCAGAACGTACAGACACTCAAATTCGGACCTATACCGATCAAGACTTATCCTATTTATTGAACATCAGTTTATTAAATAAAAACGGACATAAGATTTCTCGCATAGCGGATTATAAAAAGGAGGAAATACATCAGCTTGTTTGGGAAATTAAGATGAGCCGAAACATCGATTTCACCGAGGAAAAATTGATTCTGGCTCTATTGCATTCGGATGAGCAACTTTTTACCGAAACCTTACAAATCGTTATTGATGAAAAAGGATTGGAACGAACCTTTAGTGAGGACTTGATTCCTTTCTTGGACCGCATTGGAGTGATGTGGTTGGTAAATAGCATTAGTGCCGCTCAAGAACATTTCATCTCCAACCTCATCCGTCAAAAAATCATATCTGCGATTGACAAACAACCCATTCCATCGGATAAATCACACCCGATCATGTTGTATTTACCAGAGCATGACTGGCATGAAATCGGATTGTTGTTTTATCAATATTTGCTTAGAAGCAAAGGATTTCACACGGTTTACTTAGGACAGAGCTTACCTTATGATTCACTTTTGGATTGCATCGAGCGCATCCAGCCCAAAGCAATCATTAGTAGTTGGTTGACTGCCATTGATAAGCCTTTCCTTTTGACGTATTTCAAACAATTAAAACAAGATGCTCCAAACGCGCAACTGTTTGCTGGTGGAGCACAAATTAACTTGCATTCCCTTGATTTAAAAAGGTATGTGACTGAAATTAAAAACTCAGAATCCCTTTTGTCTCATTTCGTTAAATAACGAAATTCACAATTCTTCCAGGAACAATAATCGTTTTCTTAGGCGTTTTTCCTTCTAAGTATTTTTGTGCTTCCGGCATATTCAAAATGTGTGCTTCAATTTCCTTGGAAGATAGTTCCACACTTAGACTTACTTTAAACCGAAGCTTTCCATTGAATGAAACCGGGTATTCAAAATCAGATTCTTTTAAATACTCTTCCTCAAATACTGGATATGTTTGATCGAATATACTGGAGTCATCCTCCTTTAATTTTGACCAAATTTCGTCTGTGATGTGGGGTGCGTATGGGGACATTAAAATACTCAATTGCGTAAGTACTTCGCGGTTATTGCATTTTTGATCCGTTAATTCATTGACGCAAATCATGAACGACGAAACGCCCGTGTTAAATGAATAGCGGTCTAAGTCATCTCTGAGTCGTTTGATGGTCTTATGCAAAGACTTCATTGCCTCTTTTGATGCTTCGCCTTCACTCACCTCGAATGAACCATTTTGGTGAAAAAGACGCCAGTATTTTTTCAAAAAGCCATGCACGCCTGTAATTCCTTTCGTATCCCACGGTTTGCTCTGCTCGAGTGGACCCAAGAACATTTCATACATGCGCAAGGTGTCTGCTCCGTATTTATCGCATAAATCATCCGGAGTTACAACGTTATACCAGCGTTTCGACATTTTGTCTACTTCCCTTTTAACGATGATTTTTCCTTGTTCGTTTGTGACAAACGACATGTGCTCAAACTGTGGTTGCCATTTGCGCAGTCCATCTAAGTCAATGCTTTCATCGTCTTGAATTAAATCAATTAAAATGCGCACTTCTCTATAGTTTGATAGGTCATTTGCGATCATGTCATATGAGTGCATTTTTCCATCTGCATCTAAGAAAGCAAGCGCAGATTTTCCTAAGATCATCCCTTGATTGATCAATTTTTCGAAGGGCTCATCAAAGGGGATGTAACCTTGATCGTACAAGAATTTGGTCCAGAATCTGGAATATAATAAGTGTCCCGTTGCATGTTCAGATCCACCAATGTACAAGTCCACATTTTTCCAATATTCCACTTTTTCTTTACTGACGAATTCTTGTTCATTTTTTGGATCCATGTAACGCAAGAAATACCAAGAACTACCTGCCCATCCTGGCATGGTATTGTACTCCATGCGGTCGCCTTGGAAATGATTCCACGCTTCTTTATTTGCGCGTGCTAACGGTGGTTCACCGTCCTCGGTTGGCAAGTATTTATCAACTTCAGGAAGTTCGATTGGCAATAAATCATCCGATATTAATGATGGGATCTCATTTGTATAAGAAACAGGGAATGGTTCTCCCCAATAGCGTTGCCTAGAGAAAACAGCATCACGTAATCGGAAATTGGTTTTTCCTTTTCCAATTCCTTTTCCTTCTATGGCTTCAATGGCTTTTTTCATCGCTGCTTTGGCCTCGAGTCCATTCAAAAAGTCCGAATGAACAATGTGTGCATCTTTCTCTGTATATGCTTGTTCGCTGATGTCGGTATCAGCAAATATGTTTTTGATTTCCAATCCAAAATGCTTGGCAAAATCGTAATCGCGTTGATCTCCACAAGGAACGGCCATCACGGCTCCTGTTCCGTAGGATGCTAATACATAGTCACCAATCCAAATGGGAATGCGTTCTCCTGTAAATGGATGAATGGCGTATGCTCCTAGTGCTTGACCAGTGATGTTTTTCACATCTGCTTGACGGTCACGTTCGGATTTTAAGCCTGCTTCTTTTTGGTATTGTTCTACCGCCGATTTGCATTCCGCGCTCACCAATTGATTCACTAATGGGTGTTCAGGCGCTAAAACCATGAAAGAAACACCAAAAATGGTATCTGGACGTGTCGTAAACACCTCGATGGTTTCGCTTGAATTTTCAATGGCAAACGTGACACTTGCACCTTGAGATTTTCCAATCCAGTTTCGTTGCTGTTCTTTAATGGAATCAGACCAATCGATTCGATCAAGTCCTTCTAAAAGTCTTTCCGCATATGCTTTGATGCGCATGGACCATTGTCTCATGCGTTTTTGCTCTACGGGATGTCCGCCACGTTCCGAAACACCATTGACAATTTCATCATTTGCGAGAACAGTACCAAGTGCTGGACACCAATTCACCCAACTTTCAGCTAGGTAAGCAAGACGGTATGCTTGAATGATCTCTTCTTTTTGTTGCGCAGTAAATCCGGACCAATCATTCGAAGAGAATTGTCCTTCGTAATCTGTGACAGCCTGAATGTTTACATTTCCTTCCGTTTCAAATTGATGAATCAATTGAGAAATACGTTCGGCTTTATTTGTTTTTAAGTCGTAATAACAATCGAATAATTGTTTGAAGATCCATTGTGTCCACTTATAGTATTCAGGAGCGGATGTTCGTACCTCACGAGACCAGTCAAAACTAAATCCAATTTGATCTAATTGTTGGCGGTAACGCGCAATGTTTTCTTCGGTTGTAATAGCAGGATGTTGTCCCGTTTGAATGGCGTATTGTTCTGCAGGAAGGCCAAAGGAATCGTAGCCCATGGGATGCAATACATTAAACCCTTGAAGTCGTTTATAACGAGCGTAGATATCGGATGCGATGTATCCAAGTGGATGACCCACGTGAAGTCCAGCACCAGATGGATAAGGAAACATGTCTAAGACATAATACTTTGGCTTGGAAGCATCTTCCTTTACGTGATACGTGCCACGTTCTTGCCAATTCTTACGCCATTTACTCTCTAGATTTCTAAAATCGTATTCCATATCCTTGTTTTCGAAGGACAAAGATAAAAAGGATTCAAGAGTTTACCTTATTCTAACCAAGTAAATGAAGCAGGCCGATAACGAAAAGGATGAAATCGAAATATCGGTGATTAATTTTTGGGCTTTTTTTCAAGTAAATGAAATAAATCAACGGAGCGATTGTGAGGAAAATGGAAAGTATTTTGATGTCCAATCTTGCACTAATAAGGTCAATCCTACTGGATAGTGCCAAATAACTGAACAACCAGAGGGAAATAAGTATTTCCGTTTCAGATTTCGTCAGGTACAATGGTATTGTTTTAATGTGGCCTTCATCCACTTCCCTATCCTCCAAATCTTCCACTATTGCTAGGACTAAGAAAAGAAGGATGTGTGAAAAATCTTGATTCGGAATATGGCCGTACAAGGCAAACTTTGGAATCCCAATTCCCAAAGCAAACCAACATAAGGAAATGAACACAGGTTTTAGAAAGGGGATTTTCCGCCATTTGATGCCTTTTTCATATGTTATCACAAGTAAACCTAGGCAAAGATACGCGGTAAAAGCCCACGAAAAAGGCGAGAGTAAGTAGGCATAAATCAGACTTATCGCTCCTCCGAGAGCGAGGTAAATCCAATGATTTTGTCGTTCATACAACCATTGGTATGCTGTAAAAATAGACAAACTGAATAATGCGGCAAATTGCCAATTTGAGGTGCTTAAGATTCCCAACGAAAAGATAAAAGCAAAAGACGCTAGTAAAATATTGGTATAGAAAGCTTTGGAGATCATCCCAATTGATTCATTAGGGATTCAACAGTAATGTTTTCGATGCAACGACAGTCCAATCCTTTTTTACAGGATTCACATTCTTGGTTAAAAACGATGAAATCCGCATTTGGTCCAATAGCGCGCCAGCGTCCTGGGTCAATTGGTCGTCTCATCGAAAACAATCCGATGGCATGAATGCCTGAAAGTCCAGCGATGTGGTATGGACCGGTTGAACAGGCAACCAATGCATTAGATTTGGATATAAAAGCAATTAATTGCTCCAAGGTCAATCTACCTGTTGTATCGATGATGCGCTCGTGTAAGGGGATTAAGGTACGAAACAACAATCCTTCTTGTTCTGTTCCTGTAAAGCAAACTGTTTTACCCGATTCCGCGAGTTTGGAAGACAATTCCATGTATTTTTCAATGGGCCATTCTAAGGCGCTTCCTTTCGATTTCGGATGCAAGATGATTGTGTTTTCACTTGATTGTGGTAACCATGTGGGCAGAACCGTTGATTTGGATTGAAATTGAACAAGGTGTTGAATTTCTTCAAAAGACGGGATTTCTGTAATTCCCAAGGGGCCCAACAAATGAAAATTCAATTGCGACTCATGCAAGGGCGACTTTTTACGCGTAAAATTAGGACGTTCGTTGCAGGTAAACAGGTGAAAAACGCGATGTGATGTTCCAATACGCATGGGGATTCTAGCTTTTTTCGCTAAAAACGCCAGTTTTTTATTCGGAAAAACATGAATCATGCAATCAGCTTTCAATTGCTCCATTTGAAAGGCTAAGGGTTGATTGAATAATTCATCAATGTCCCAAAAGGCGTCTACAGCTGGAAAGCATTCTACTACTGCCCGGGTGTAATTCTTCCCAATAAAAATGAGTTCGACCGTTGGAAATTTGTTCCGTAGTGCTTGACACATAGGAAGCGTCAAAGAAACGTCTCCAATACTATCCGTGCGAGAAATCAATATTCGCTTCATTTTGACTTGGCATTTAAGGACCTTAAAGTTTGATACTTCACATAGGTTGCGTACGCACTTCGAATGGAAATTAACAAGCCCGTTTTCCCATCTAAAATGCCCAATTTAATCCAAAAACTTTTCACGAATTGATTACATACCTTTAGGTATAACATGAAAATGGAACAACTTTTTCCTTGCTGAAATAATTCATTTGCAGCAATTTTTCCGAAATAATCAATCTGTTTGAAATGATCTTCCTTTGTATAATAAGAATAGTGAAGCAAGTCTCCATTTAAGGTTTCAACTTTTCCCGGCTCTTTTAATTCCAAGCGATCATGGGGATTGACGCCTGTCCAATGCGCTCGATCTTTCATGACCAATCGTGTTTTGGTATCTGGATACCAGCCACAATGTTTCACCCAATGACCACAATAATTCGTCAAGCGGTTAAAAGCATAAGCTTGTGCACTTGGATTGAGCTTTAAATTCAAAATAGATTCTGAAAGTTCATCCGTTAATGCTTCGTCGGCGTCCAAAGAAAGTACCCAATCAGTGTCAGCTAATTTTAATGCGCGGTTTTTTTGTTGAATGTGTCCGTCGAACGCGTGTTGTATAAAAGTAACGTTATGCATACGGCATATCTCTTCTGTTCGATCTGTTGAAAAGGAATCAAGAACAATGATTTTACCACATACCTTTTTTAGCGATTGAATGCAGCGCTCTATGTTACGTTCTTCATTAAAGGTGATGATGACTCCAGTTATATTCATAGCACAAAGGGATTCGTAGTAATTTACTTTATGCGAATGCGTTGTCCGACAACTATGTTGTTAATTTTTATCCCTGGGTTTAGGTTTTTCAACTGGGTTTGAGTGAGGTTATTTCGTTGCGCAATTTTACTAAACGTATCACCCGATTTCACTGTATAATATTTTTTTGCGGGTGGATTCGGTTTTGGAGGGGTAGGTGTCACCGTTTTATTGCTGTAGACTTTCAATTTTTGACCCACATAAATATTTGTTGTTTGCAAGGCATTCCATTCCATCATTTGCTCAATCGACACCCCATATAGAACGGCAATATTTTTCAAATTTTCGCCCGATTTTACCTTGTGGTATTGAAGGTTTTCCTGGTTTACTTTTGGTTTAATGTTATCCACAACAACATTGTTGGGCGTAGTCACTTTGGGGCCGAAAATAGATTTTTCAAGGCTGTATAAAGAATCTTCCAAACTCACAAGTAAGTTAATTTTGTCCATTGGTCCAGTCAGGCAACGAGCAGGTTTCATTTTAGGGATGAACGCTGTTTTATAAATCGGATTCAATTCTTTAATTTCATTTATGTCCCAGGAAGCCAACGTTGCGATCGTACTCATATGAACGCCATCCTTCATGCACATCGTGTCTAGTTGTGCATTATGAATTTTCGCTTCCATAGGAATAATATTGTGTTCGGCATGGTAAGTTATTAAGTAAGCTGCCGCAATGAAATTTGGGACATATCCTTGTGTCTCTTGAGGCAGAAAAGGGCGTACTTCCCAATACGTTTTCTTTCCACCAGAACGTTTTATGGCATGATTCACATTCCCTGGTCCTGCGTTGTAGGCCGCCAAGGCTAAATTCCAATCACCATAAATTCCGTAAAGCTGTTTTAGGTATCTACAAGCTGCGTCGGTTGCCTTTTCTGGGTCCATGCGCTCATCGATGTAGGAATTTTCTTCCAGTCCAAAGTAAAGGCCCGTTTTGTACATGAATTGCCATAATCCGAGCGCACCAGCGCGTGATTTCACTTGAGGTCTCAAGCCACTTTCAATCACCGATAAATAACGCAATTCTTGAGGCAATCCATACTCCGCCAATTTTTCACCAAAAAGATCGAAATACAAGGCAGATCGACCCATCACCACGCGGATAAAACCACGGCGTTGTGCTGCAAAGAATTTGATGGTCGATAAAGTTGCTGCATTGCAATCCATGTGAAATGGACTTTTTTTACTCATTTCCTCCAGGCGTTGGCAATAAACTTCATCCGTAAAGGTAGGAACCTGATTGGGCTCATAATTCATCAGACTCACCAATGAATCATAATTGATTTGATTGGCATAGTCGGCATAAAACATCTGAAGGCTTTGTTGTACCGTATTAAAAAAAGGATCAGCATTCAATGTATCTGAAGGGCGTACAAGGTGTGCTGGTTTTTGACCATAGACAAGTCCAGAAAGCATCAAGATGGCAAAAACAAAACCTTTCATATCAATTCCTCCAATTTTTTAACCCCGTGAAACAACAAATCTTCTTGGAAACAATCCGCCATTAATTGAATGCCATATGGCAATCCGTTCGAATGCACTCGAAAAGGAATGCTAATTGCCGGATTACCGGTTAAATTTGAATGAACCGTAAAAATATCTTGAAGGTACATTTGTATTGGATCTTTAACCGCGTTCTTTTCAAAAGCCGTGCCAGGAGTCGTCGGTAGAAGAAGTAAATCTAAATTTTGGAAAAATTCATCCGTGCGGTTCTTCAGTACCCTTCTCACTTTTTGTCCTTGGGTGTAATATGCGTCGTAATAACCATGAGATAACACGAATGTTCCCGTCATGATGCGTCTTTTAACTTCTGGACCAAATCCTTCGGTGCGTGATTTAACATAGGTTTGCTCCACCCCTTTTGCTTCTTGACTTCGGTAACCATAATGTACCCCGTCAAAACGAGCTAAATTGGAAGATGCTTCTGCAGTTGTTAATACGTAATAAGTTGGAACCATGTAATCCATGAATGGAAAACTGACTTCCGTGATTTCATGACCAGCATCTTTTAGCTTTTCAATGATTTCATTCAAATGCGCTTTTACTTCTGGATCTAATCCTTCGTGATGTATGCACTCACTGATGAGTCCGATTTTCAACTTTTCCGGGAAATCCTTTTTTTCGTTTTTAACTGAATGGGAGGATGTCGTTGCATCCATTTCATCTTCACCTGCGCTAAGTTCATATATCAATTGTGCGTCAACGGCAGTATTCGTAAAAGTTCCAATTTGATCAAAGGATGAAGCGTAAGCAATTAATCCATAACGGCTCATTCTTCCGTAAGTAGGTTTTAAACCGTAGGTTCCAGTCCATGAAGCGGGTTGACGAACGGATCCGCCTGTATCGCTTCCTAAGGTGATGGTGCATAAATTTGCACTGGCAGCGACAGCACTACCTCCAGATGATCCACCGGGAACATGATTGGCTTTCCAATTGTTTTCCACTGAACCAAATGCGGAAGTCTCATTAGAACTTCCCATTGCGAATTCATCGCAATTCAATCGACCAATCACTATTGCATCTTCATCCAACAAACGTTGTAAAACAGTTGATGTGTACAAAGAAGTAAAGCCTTCTAAGATTTTAGATGAGGCAGATACTTGGTGGTTTTGATAACAAATATTGTCTTTGATTCCAATGACGACACCCGCTAATTTGCCAGCGGAGCCATTTTTTATTTTTTGATCGACTATGCGTGCGTTTTCAAGAACAGAATCGGTAAATACTTCTAAAAATGCATTTAGGTGCTTGTGTTCTTCAATACGTTGTAGGTATTTTTCAGTTATTTCCAATACAGAAACACCTGAAAGCACTGCTTTCTGAACATCGTCGATTGTACGGTACATGGGAATCTTATTTATCGTCCGCTTTTACCTCAGTAGAGGAAGTAGAACTTGATTCTTCTGTTTCTCCTTTGGAGGCATCCTTGAATTCTTTTACGCCTTTTCCAAGTCCACGCATTAATTCAGGAATTTTCTTACCACCAAAAAACAATAAGATGATAATTAATATAAGAATGATTTCTGTTGGTCCTAACTTGCCCATAAGATTTCTTTTATTGGATGAACTACAAAACTACGCAAAAAAGCAAGTAGAATTACGCTTCTGCACAATTTGACTATAATTTTCTTGCTACTTCTACTTCCTCGTATGCTTCGACAATATCACCTATTTTGATGTCATTGTACTTGTCAATGTTCAAACCACATTCGTAATTGTTTTTCACTTCGCGAACGTCGTCTTTGAAGCGTTTCAGAGAACCAAGTAGTCCTGTGTGAACAACAATTCCATCGCGGATGACACGGATTTTCGACGAACGTTTTATGGTTCCATCCATCACATAACAACCAGCGATTGTACCAACTTTGGTGATTTCGAACGTCTCACGTATTTCAGCTGAACCAATGATTTGTTCTTCGATGTCTGGAGAAAGCATTCCTTCCATTGCTGCCTTAATCTCTTCAATTGCTTTGTAGATGACAGAATATAAGCGAATATCAATCTGCTCATTTTCAGCCAACTTGCGAGCCGTCAATGATGGTCGAACTTGGAATCCAATGATGATGGCATCCGATGCAGAAGCAAGGTTTACATCTGCTTCAGTAATCGCACCTACACCTTTCAAGATGATGTTGACTTGGATTTCCTCTGTGGACAAGTTTAATAAGGCATCCGAAAGGGCTTCAATGGAACCATCCACATCACCTTTCACAATGATGTTCAATTCTTTAAAGTCTCCAATGGCCAAACGTCGACCAATTTCATCCAAAGTAATGTGTTTCGTCGTACGCAATCCTTGTTCGCGGTACAATTGTTCACGTTTCAATGCAATTGATTTCGCTTCTTTTTCATCATCGAGGATGTGGAATTTATCCCCTGCATTTGGAGCCCCGCTGATTCCTAAAACAGAAACAGGACAAGATGGTCCAGCTTCTTTCAAGGCCACACCATGTTCATCTTGCATCGCACGAACCTTACCGAAGTAGCGTCCAACAAGAACAACATCTCCAACGCGCATTGTTCCTGCTTCCACAAGCATGTTTGTCACATAACCTTTCCCTTTATCCAAAGAAGATTCGATTACGGTTCCAACGGCATTTTTCTTTGGATTCGCTTTAAGTTCCAATAATTCTGCCTCTAGAAGAACTTTGTCTAAAAGGGCATCAATGTTCAGGTTTTGTTTTGCAGAGATTTCTTGAACTTGGTATTTACCACCCCAGTCCTCTACAAGGATATTCATTCCTGAAAGTTGTTCGCGGATACGATCCGGATTGGCTCCAGGTTTATCAATTTTATTGATAGCGAAAATCATGGGCACATTTGCTGCTTGAGCGTGTGAAATCGCCTCTTTTGTTTGAGGCATGACGTCATCATCTGCTGCTACAATGATAATCGCAACGTCCGTTACTTGTGCACCACGAGCACGCATGGCAGTAAATGCCTCGTGACCTGGTGTATCTAAGAAAGTCATTTTGCGGCCATCTTTGAGCGTCACGGAGTAAGCACCAATGTGTTGTGTGATTCCACCAGCCTCGCCTTCGGTCACATTCGCATTACGAATGCGGTCCAAAAGGGATGTTTTACCGTGGTCAACGTGTCCCATCACTGTAATGATTGGTGGACGGTTGATTAGGTCTTCAGGTTGGTCTTCAATGGTTTGAATAGCATCTTGAACTTCTGCACTAACAAATTCCGTTTCATAACCGAATTCATCTGCAACAATTTGAATTGTTTCCGCATCCAAGCGTTGATTAATGGAAGCAAAGATCCCTAGGGACATGCAGACAGAAATTACTTGAGTTGGTTGAACGCTCATCATTGAGGCTAATTCCGAAACGGTAACGAATTCCGTTAATTTCAAGATTTTTTCTTCCAATTCAGCAGCTGCCATTTCTTCTTGGCGGCGTTGTTGGAAGCTATCTC
The DNA here is from genome assembly GCA_030727405.1 of Crocinitomicaceae bacterium. Taxonomy (GTDB): domain Bacteria; phylum Bacteroidota; class Bacteroidia; order Flavobacteriales_D; family Crocinitomicaceae; genus UBA952. The sequence continues at coordinate 36,215 of JANRBR010000029.1, forward strand.
TTTTCAAGCGACGGTTTTTCGAAGCTTTCGATTTTCCACCTTGGTTCGATAAACGAGCAAGGGTGTCTTTAATTTCTTTTTGAATATCAGAAGCCGAAATTTCAGGTTTATCTGCTTTCGGTCCTTTGTTTGCGTTGTTTCCTGGGCGCACATTACCCCCAGCAGCATTTGGAGCAGGTGTTTCAACCTTCTTTATGCGTTTGCGTTTGCGTTTGGTATCATCATTTGATGAAGCGACTGGATTTCTAGGTCTTTCGACAGGAAGTTCGATTTTCCCAAGTACGATTGGACCACTTAAAACTTGACGTTCGAAACGAATGGTTTCAATTTGAGTTGCTTGAACAGGAGCATCAGCCACTTTCTCTTCCACTTTAGGAGCAGAAGGTTTTTCCTCAACTTTTTCTGCGGGTTTCGTTTTCGGTGCTGGCTCGTCTTTTTTCTTGTCCGGACGTGTGCGTTGATTGATTGCTGATAAATCAATTTTTCCAATCACGTTCACATGACTGCTTTCAACCGGAGTAATTTCTGGTGTGTGAGAAACTTCTTTCGGTTCTTCCGGCAATGCTTCTGGCGTTGATTTTGGTTTTTCAGTGGCAAAAACTTGACGTTTAATTTCCTCCAAATTAATTGCATCACCTTCATCCTCATCCTCGGATGAATCAGTCATTTTTGGTGCTTCTGCTGGCTTATCGCTCAACGTCACAGACTCACGTTTTTCTCTACGAGAAGTAGCTTTTGATTGCTCTTTCATAGATTGGTCAGCTGCAAATTCTTGACACAAAAGTTCAAAGTGTTCCTGCTCCAAACGTGTGTTTGGATTGGAATCAATTTTAATTCCTTTTGTCTCTAAGAACTCAACCAATGTTGGCAATCCAACATTGAGTTCACCAGCTGCTTTTCCTAATCGAATCGGTTTTCCCGCCATATTTATCCTTTTACGCTTCTGTAAGGGAGATTAAATTTATTCAAATTCTGCTTTCAATATACGAAATACTTCCTCAATCGTTTCTTTTTCAAGATCCGTACGAGAAACCAAATCATCTACACTAATTTCCAAAACAGATTTTGCTGTATCACAGCCAATTGCTTTTAATTCGTCGATAATCCAGCTATCGATTTCATCTGCAAATTCTTCTAAATCAACGTCCTCAACATCCACTTCTCCATCGCGGTATACATCTATTTCGTATCCGCTTAATTTACCAGCCAATTTAATATTGTTACCACCTTTTCCGATAGCCAATGACACTTGGTCTGGTTTCAAGTATACTTTTACTCTTTTTTCCTCTTCCAAAATTTCCATGGAAGTTACTTTTGCAGGAGACAATGCGCGCTGAATTAACAACTGATTATTTGTTGTGTAATTAATCACGTCAATGTTTTCGTTTCTCAATTCACGAACGATGCCATGAATACGAGATCCTTTCATTCCCACACAAGCTCCAACAGGATCAATTCGGTCATCATAGGATTCTACAGCCACTTTAGCTCTTTCACCCGGTTCACGAACGATTTTCTTAATGGTGATTAATCCATCAAAAACTTCAGGAACTTCTAATTCAAATAAGCGCTCCAAAAATTCAGGTGCCGTACGAGACAAAATGATCACAGGCGTACTGTTTCTCATATCAACCTTCGCAACAACCGCTCTTACAGATTCCCCTTTCTTAAAGAAATCTGATGGGATTTGTTCTGATTTTGGAAGAATCAATTCATTGTTGTCATCATCCATGACAAGGATTTCTTTTTTCCAAACTTGGTAAACTTCACCCGTAACGATTTCACCGATGCGTTCTTTGTATTTTTTGTAAAGGTGATCCTTCTCCAACTCAAGGATGCGAGAAATCAAATTTTGTCGTAGAGAAAGGACATTTCTTCGTCCAAAATCAACAAACTTAAATTCTTCTGTTACTTCCTCCCCAATTTCAAAATCTGGTTCTATTTTAATGGCATCAGAGTAAGCAATTTCCGTATTTGGGTCTTCTACTTCACCATCATCTACAATCTCTTTATTCAAGAAAATTTGGACATCACCTTTATCAATATTTACAATGATATCAATGTGTTCATCCGTGTTAAACTTCTTCTTGAACATCGCTCGGAAAACATCTTCCAAGACATGTTGCATTGTTTGTTTGTCAATGTTTTTTAATTCCTTAAACTCCGAGAACGAGTCAACTAGTTCCGTACTATTCATAGCGTTTATTTAAAAGATATAACAATTTTAGACTCTTTTATTTCAGTAAAGGGAAGCTCTAGTATTTCTTCCACTTGTATTTTTCTTCTTTTTTCAACTGATTTCTGCAGCGAAATTTGCTTAATAACGATACCAGTATCCGTCAATTTCATCAATTCACCTTCGTATTTTTCACCGTCATTCATGACAACTTTGAAACTTCGTCCAACATTTTTTGAGTATTGGTTTACGTGTCGAATGGGCTTATCCAATCCTGCAGAAGAAACATGCAATTCAAAGTCTTGTTTCTCGCGGTCCAAATTGTGCTCTATGTTTCGTGATACGGATACACAATCATTCACGGAAACACCGCCTTTGATTTTGTCCAATTCTACATTGATTACGTTACTTGAGGAGATGCTCAGTTCCACCACGTATAAACCATTGTCTAACTCGGCAATGCGTTCATCGATTAATTCTAATATAAATTTTCTATCTAACATTTTCTTTAAAAAAAGAGGGGACTTTCGTCCCCTCTTTAAGCATTCGTTCATAAATGTGGTACAAATATACATCCTTTTTATTGAATTACAAAATCATAAGATCTTATCTTTGTATTATGTTAATAGAAATAGAGAATAAAATCATCTCCACCGAAATTTTTGAGCGAAAATTTGTGTGTGATTTAAACGCATGTAAAGGCGCTTGTTGCGTGGAAGGAGATGGTGGTGCGCCATTGACGATGGAAGAAGTGGAAATCATTGAACAACAGTATGAAACCATTTCCAAATACATGAGGCCAGAGGGAATTGCCAATGTGAAAGAAAAAGGAGTATACTACACTGATGAGGAGGATCATCCTGCTACTACTTTAGTAAATGGACAAGAATGTTCCTTCGTTTACTTTGATGATGCAGGAATAACGAAATGTGCCATTGAAAAAGCATACTTAGAGAATGAAATTGATTTCAAGAAACCCATTTCATGTCATTTATACCCTATTCGTGTCAAACAATTTAATGAACTAACAGCCTTAAATTACGAAGAATGGCACATTTGCAAACCCGCGTGCGCATGTGGTGAACAGTTGAATGTTCCCGTATATAAATTTTTAAAGGAACCTCTCATACGTGCTTTTGGGACATCTTTTTACCAAGAATTAGAACTGGTAGAAAAAGAGCTTTAATATCACACCACCTTAAACAAAAAAGCCCCTAACGTTATCGTCAGGGGCTTTTTTACTTTATAAAGATTAATGTTCTTCTTCTCCTTCAGCTAATGGCACATTTTGAGGAATGAAATCCGTGTCTGCACCTGGCTTAGAATAATCATATGGCCATCTATGTACAACAGGAAGTGCACCTGGCCAGTTACCATGTACATGTTCTACAGGAGTTGTCCATTCCAATGTATTTGCGTTCCAAGGATTTTGAGGAGCTATAGGGCCTCTAAAAATACTATAGAAGAAATTGAACAAGAAAATAATTTGACCCAATGCTGCAACGATTGCAAAAATAGTAATGACAACATTTAAGTCCATCATCATATCTGCTGTTGGAGAATCAAACTCCGTATACACTGAATAATCGTAATAACGTCTTGGGGCACCCGCTAGTCCAACAAAGTGCATTGGGAAGAATACACCATACGCTCCAATTAATGTCACCCAGAAATGAGCATACCCTAAACGCGTATTCATCATTCTTCCAAACATTTTAGGGAACCAATGGTAAACACCACCAAACATACCAAACACAGCAGACATTCCCATTACAATATGGAAGTGAGCCACAACAAAATAAGTATCATGCAAAGCAATATCCAAGGCTGAATCCGCCAAGATAATACCCGTTACACCACCCGTGATGAAGGTAGAAACAAGACCAATAGCAAACAACATGGCTGGAGTTAGAACCAAGGATCCTTTCCAGAGTGTTGTTAAGTAGTTAAATACTTTAACCGCAGATGGAATAGCAATCAAAAGGGTTGTAAATACAAACACACTTCCCAAGAAAGGATTCATCCCTGTCACAAACATATGGTGACCCCAAACGATGAAAGACAAGAATCCAATTGCTAGGATGGAACCAATCATTGCTTTGTAACCAAAGATTGGTTTACGAGCATTTGTTGCAATGATTTCGGAAGATAAACCAAGTGCAGGTAATAATACAATGTATACCTCAGGGTGACCTAAGAACCAGAATAAATGCTGGTATAATAATGGCGATCCACCGTGATTAGCGAGCATTTCACCACCTACGATGATGTCAGATAAATAAAACGACGTTCCAGCCATTCTATCCATTACCAACAACAATGCTGCAGACAATAGAACAGGGAAAGATAATACACCTAATATTGCTGTTACGAAGAAAGCCCAAATTGTTAAAGGCATTCTTGTCATACTCATTCCTTGCGTACGTAAATTGATTACCGTTACAATGTAATTCAATGAACCAATTAAAGAAGAAGCAATAAATATCGTCATGGAGAACAACCACAATGTCATCCCTAAGCCAGATCCTGATACTGCCTGTGGCAATGCAGAAAGAGGTGGGTAGATTGTCCAACCTGCCATTGCTGGTCCTGATTCAACAAACAAGGAAGCCAACATCAATAAAGATGACAATAGGAAGAACCAATAGGATAACATGTTTAAGAATCCAGAGGCCATATCACGTGCTCCGAGTTGCAACGGAATGAGTAGGTTCGAGAATGTTCCGGATAAACCTCCTGTTAACAAGAAGAATACCATGATGGTACCATGGATGGTTACCAAACCTAAGTACATATCCTCCTTTAATACACCATTTGGCGCCCATTTTTCACCTAGGAAGAATGATAAGAAATCCGAACTTTCACCCGGCCAAGCTAACTGAATACGGAATAAAATGGACAATATCATTGCCACTAATCCCATAAATACAGCAGTCATTAAAAACTGCTTTCCAATCATTTTATGATCCTGAGAGAAGATGTATTTTGAGATAAAATTCTCCTCGTGATGGTGGTGTTCACCATGGTGATCGTGTCCGTGTCCTTCGTGTGCTACTGAAGCCATTTTATTTCTTTTAAAATATTATACGAATCCTTATTTTTTCATTGTTGTGTCAGCAGGGACAACAGCATCAGCTGCTGGCGCTACTGGTCCTACTGGCGCAGCTGGAGCGGCTGGAGCAGTAAAGTATGAATCTTTAAAGGTCTTGCCTTTTTTAGATTTTAACCACTCTTTGTACGCTGCCTTATCTTTCACTACGACAATCAATTTCATTTTGTAATGTGCTCCACCACAAATTTTGTTACACATCAATACATAATTGAAGCTTGGGTTGCCTTTTGCCTTACGCATTTCCTCAGTGGTCATCGTTGGAGTAAATTTCAAGCGCGTTGGCATTCCAGGAACTGCATTCATTTGTGCACGCATGTGAGGGAAATATGCAGAGTGAATTACGTCTTTTGAACGAAGTGAAATTTCGTACTCCTGCCCTTCGCAAAGCACCAATGTTTCTTTTTCAATAAAATCATCCCAAGCAGAAGCATCATACTTCTTATTGTGATTTGATTTCATTTGCATCAATAAACGGTAAATTCGTTCTTTACGGGACAAATCTGTTCTTAATGCATTCACAGTTGAATCGATCAAAATTGTATCACGATTGTTCAATAATCGCTGAATCTTATTAATCCCATTCACACCATAAATCATATGATAAATTGCTGTATCGATGGTGTTGGAAGTTAAAAGCCCCAATTCATTGTTGTCTGTAGTCAATTTATAATCGTATTTCCCTAGGGTATTGTCTTCTCCCGCGTAGCGAGCAGTCCAATCGTATTGCTTAGCGAAAAGTTCGATTCGACGGGCCTCTTTACCTGTAGGTGCAACAAGATCGTTCCAAGTTTTCAAACCAAGAATGATAATTACCGCAAGTACTATGGCAGGAACGACTGTCCAAAGCATCTCCAATTTGTTGTTATGCGGGTAGTAAAATGCTTTTACACCAGGTTTTCTCACGTATTTGTATGTAAAGAAAAACAACAAGAAATTTGTAAAGAAGAACACTGCAATGATGATGACAAAATTCAAATTCAATAATGAATCCGTTTCTTTTCCTTCTGCAGAGGCTGCTAGGCCACGACCTGTCCATCCATAAGCTACCATCAAATAAATGAAGCCTATGAACAATGCCAGCATAAAACCTAACATAAGTTTAGCGTTTAGATGATTATCTCTGTTGCTAATTTCATGTTCGCCTGTCTTTCTCAGTTTTGCTGAAATCTCATACACACGAACTAATTGTGCAATAGCAATAGCTCCGAGGATGATGACGATTAATATGATTAATTTATTTTCCATGATACTTTAACGATTGTCTGAATTAAATTTCGTGGTGAATACTTTCATCCAAGAATGGATGGTTAACTGGAGTAAGAGGTGTTTTCGTGAGGTTTCTTAAAACCATGTAAGCAAAGAAACCAAGCATTAAAACGGCCATTCCAATTTCCATTGCACCAATGTGTGCATTTGCACCCAATGTTCCAGCAGAAACCATAATGTATACGTCTAACCAGTGGCCTGTTAGGATAACCAATCCAACAATTGTAAGAATTCCTGCATTTCTTTTTGCATCACGTGACATCAATATCAGCATTGGGAATGCAAAATTGATGATGAACATAGAGAAATACAATATTTTAAAGTTTTCAATTCTGGTCATATAGTAGGCAACTTCCTCACCAATATTGGCATACCAGATTAACATAAATTGTGAAAACCAAAGGTAAGACCACAAGAAAGATGTAGCAAATGTCCATTTACCTAAATCATGAATATGAGAGTCATTTACTTTCTGTAGGTAACCCAATTTCTTCAAATACAACGTAGTTAAAACAAGTACGACCATCGTTGAGCACCACATTCCAGCAAAAGTATACCATCCATATAATGTAGAGTACCAATGCACGTCAATTGACATCAACCAGTCCCATGCTGAAGTTGAACTAAACACCGCGAAGAAAACAAGGAACATTGCTCCTTTTTTATAATTCTGAAAGTGAATATCTGAACCTCCAATACGATCCTCTTCAAGTGATCTCTTTTGGAAACCGCGTAAGAAGATAATGTACGTTGCGAAATAAACGATGGTTCTTATCCAGAAGAAAATCGGATTTAAATAAGCCGTTTTTCCAGCAATTACTTCGTCATGAGCCACCGTCTTTGGATCCATCCAAGAGTAAATGTGAGCGCCATGGTTTAAGGTGATCACCAATAAAACCAATCCAAGTACACCCATACCATAAGGTAAGAATCCGGCAACACCTTCGATTACACGTTTAACAGATGCGTACCATCCTGTTTCAGTTGCATATTGCAGGGATAAAAAGAACAATGCACCTAATCCAAGAGCAAAGAAGAAGAATCCACTGATTAATCCACTGGCTAGCATGCGCGTCATAAAATGATGGTCACTCATTGAAGTAACCACACCAACGATTGTCAATAACAATCCGACTGCCATGAGTCCGAAAGTTACGTTTTTTGCTTTTTTAGTAATTTGAAATTCCATTTCTTACTCTAGTTTATGGTTTTTTAACCGCGGTTGTATCAGATACTACTGCAGAAAGTACTGCTTTACCTGTTGCATCAAATTTTCCGTATTCTGCATTTTGGAATTGACGAACGTAATGCACTAATGTCCAAATTTCTTTCTTAGATAGAAGTGATCCATGAGCACCCATCATCCCTTTTCCATAATAAATGGAATAAAACATTTGTCCATCAGAAAGATTGGTTAATGTAGCATAATTAGGAACACCTACATAGGCACCACTCGTCACCATTGGACCTTGACCATCTCCTTTTTCACCGTGACAATGTTGACACATAGCCGTAAAGATTTCTTTTCCTTTCGCTAAAGTTTTTTCAGCATTAAGAGCCGTTAAAAACAGTGGATTCTTATCCGAAGCAGCTAAAGTATATTCATCTAACATGGATACATCCACACCATAAAGTCCATGTGACTGTCTAAATGCTACATTTGGCTTTCTGAAATATGGCAACATCAATTTAACCTCTGTAGTATCCTTACCATAGTAGGGAATAGTGTTTCTTGCCGGTATTCTAGCAGAAAGCTTTACTTTTTTGGATTCATCAATGCGTCCACGCACCTCACCATAATCCACATAGGGTTCAATAGAAGGCGTGCGATACATATCTGGTGCGTATTCAAAACCTGGGCTATCCGCATCAGATTTACATGAATTGAGCAATAACAGAGATAACGTTAACGCAGACGTACCTAATATTGCAAATACATTTCTTTTCATCTTACGTTCGTTTCTTAATTAATTTCTTTTTTATCTAATTCGAAGAATCCTGTTTCCTTTAACATTTCATCCAATTGAGCTTCAGAAATTCCATGGTTTTCATTCAAGCGAATTTCCATTACGAATTTGTCATCGGTTGTACGAGGGTCTGGATTTTGAGCAGGCATTCCTGGTAAGGTTTTATTACGCAATAAATACGTGATCGCCATACCATGAGCAGCACATAAAACGGTAAACTCAAAGCTAATTGGAACGAACGCCAAAATATTGTCTAAATAAGTGAAATTCGGCTTACCACCAATGTTCATTGGCCAATCGGTTACCATGAAATAACGCATTCCTAGTGTAGCCACTGTTAAACCAGTTAAGCCGTAAAGGAAAGCCATGATACCAAGACGTGTATTCTTAACACCAATAATTGGGTCAATTCCGTGAATTGGAAATGGAGAAAACACTTCAGAAATTTTGACGCCTTTTGAAACGAGCTTTTTTGCACTGTCTTTCAATGCCTCGTCGTCGTCATACATTACATAAATTACTTTATCTGACATACCCTAGGGATTAATGGTGTTTGTGATAATCTGGTGATTCTTTGTACGATTGTCCTGATCCTTTCAAGATTGTTTTTACCTCATTCAAGGCCAATACCGGGAAGAAACGAGCGAACAATAAGAAGAATACGAAGAACAATCCAATTGTTCCTACATACACGCCGATGTCGATGTGACTTGGGAAGTGCATGCTCCAAGCTGCAGGAATGTAATCTCGGTGAATCGAAGTGACAATAATCACGTAACGCTCGAACCACATACCAATGTTTACCACGATTGAAATGAAGAATGTAAATAGTAAACTTCTTCTTAATTTAGGAATCCACATTAATTGCGGAGAAATTACGTTACATGTCATCATTGACCAATATGCCCACCAGTAAGGACCAGTTGCACGGTTAATGAATGCATACGATTCGTATTCAACACCTGAATACCAAGAGATGAACAACTCCGTGATATACGCTGTTCCAACAATCGAACCTGTTACCATGATAACGATGTTCATGTATTCCACGTGTTTTGTGTGAATGTATGCTTCAAGACCCATTGCTTTTCTCATGACCAACAATAAGGTTTGTACCATGGCGAATCCAGAGAATACCGCTCCCGCAACGAAATACGGAGGGAAGATGGTGGTATGCCAACCTGGGATTACCGATGTAGCAAAGTCAAAAGATACAATCGAGTGAACAGAGAATACCAATGGTGTTGCTAATCCAGCTAAAACCAAAGAAACGAGTTCAAATCGATTCCAATGTTTTGCACGACCAGACCAACCAAAAGCTAGTATTGAGTACATTTTTTTGGAAAGTGGCTTTTTAGCTCTATCACGAATCGTAGCAAAATCAGGGATCAATCCAATGTACCAGAAAACCAAGGATACAGATAAATACGTTGAAATCGCAAATACATCCCAAAGCAATGGTGAGTTAAAGTTCACCCAAAGAGATCCGAATTGATTTGGTAATGGCAAAACCCAGTATCCAACCCATAAACGTCCCATGTGAATCAATGGGAATAAACCGGCCATAAATACGGCGAAAATCGTCATGGCTTCTGCAGAACGGTTGATTGCCATTCTCCATTTCTGGCGGAACAACAATAATACCGCAGAAATGAGTGTTCCGGCGTGTCCAATACCTACCCACCATACGAAATTGGTAATATCCCAAGCCCATCCAATTGTTTTGTTCAGACCCCAAACACCGATTCCCGTTCCAAGTAAGTATAAAATACTTCCCACTCCATACAAACCAATAATTAAAGCAATACCAAATAATGTGTACCACATTTTAGGTGCTTTGTCCTCAATTGGGCGACAAACATCTTCTGTAATGTCATGGTAGGTCTTGTGACCTAATATGAGGGGTTCTCTGATTGCTGCTTCCTTTTGCATTTCAGTTATTTAAATTATTAATGATGTTTCTTACCGTGATGTGCAACTTCTTGCAAGTCACTTAACAAGCTATTTTCTTCATTTCGTACTTTCACTTGGTACCAAACATTTGGTTTAACACCAACTTCTTCTAATGCTTGATAAGCACGGTTTCCTTCTGATTTCGTTCGAATCATTGATTTCAAATCATTCCAATCTCCAACGGTGATTGCATTTGTTGGACAAGAATCAGAACAAGCTGTTGCGAACTCGCCATCAATGATTTCTCTAGCTTCTTTTTTCGCTGTTAATTTCGTAGACTGAATGCGTTGAACACACAATGAACATTTCTCCATCACACCACGTGTACGTACGGTTACATCCGGATTTAATACCATACGACCCAAATCATCCTGCGCTGGATTGACCTCGGTCATTTTCTTATATGAAGGGTAGTTAAACCAGTTGAAACGACGCACTTTGTATGGACAGTTGTTTGCACAATACCTTGTTCCAATGCAACGGTTGTAAGCCATTTGGTTCAATCCTTCGTTGCTGTGTGTTGTTGCCGCAACCGGACAAACCGTTTCACACGGTGCGTGGTTACAGTGGTGACACATTAATGGCATGTGAACCACTTTCGGGTTTTCAGCAGCATATTCTGCTTTATCGAAAGAGAACGTGTCTTTATCTTTTCTTGTTCCTACAGCTGCTTCTTCATCTGATGCGAAATAACGATCGACACGCAACCAGTGCATTTCTCGACCTCTTCTCACTTCATCTTTTCCAACAACTGGAACATTGTTTTCGGATTGACATGCGATCAAACATGTACCACAACCAATACAAGATGAAAGGTCAATGCTGATTCCCCAGCGGTGTCCAATTTTCTCTACCGGATGCGCATCCCAAAGGTCAAATTCAGACATTGGTGCCTCCACGTGATTTCCGTGTGCATCTAATTTCTGAAGTGTGTGAGCTGGGTTGTATGCTTCTTTATCGTTGTTTTGATAAATTCCTAAAGTTGTTTCACGAACAATCGAATGACGACCCATCACCGTGTGGTGAATTTGAGTTGCCGCAATTGGATAAACACCTTCTTCAGCTCCAATCGTCACAGCTCCTGAATATTCAAAAGTTGAACCACTTGAAACCATCGCATATGCGTTCGCACCAATTGGTTTGCGATTGCCTGCTTCATTCAGTTCGTATCCACCATATTCTTTGGTTTGGAAAGCTGCTTTACCAATTTTCTCGCCATTTGCACCACGTCCATAACCTAAAGCGATTCCAACCGTGTTAAGTGCTTGTCCTGGCAATGGATAAACTGGAAGTGTAAGGCTTTTACCGTTTACTTTAACCGTAGTTAAATTTAATCCATGTTCTTGATCATATGTTGTAACGAAACCTTTCGCTTTCATATCAACCGGGTTCATGGTGATGTAGTTATCCCAAGTTACTTTGGTAATTGGGTCTGGAAGTTCTTGTAACCATGGATTGTTTGCATGAATACCCGTTCCAATTCCAGCCTTTTGATAGAAAGAAACTTCCCATTCAGCTGATTTTGGTAAAGAACCGATTTTCGCATCAGCGTAAACCAAAGTACTTGGAACGATTGCTTGAGGCATCACACTGTTGTGAATTGCCATGGCAAAATCCGAAGTTGGGAATTTAGCAGCAAAAGTTGCTTTGATGTAATCGTATGCTACAGAAGAATCTTTTCCTCCGCGTTTTGCTTTTTCATTCCATACCAATAATGATTCCAATGCGGAAGCAGTTCCTTCACCCAACGGACGAATGGTTGGTTGAGATAAGGCATATTCACTTGCTTTTGCTTCAAAGTCTGACCAAGATTCCAATGCGTGGAAACCAGGACAAACATATGAGCACAATGATGCTGTTTCATCCGCATGTGATGAAATAGCAACGGATGTTTTAATTTTTTTCAATCCTTTTGCAAATGCATCACCATTTGGCAATGTATAAACAGGATTAACGTCCATCATTAAAAGTACATCTGGACCTTTACCAGAAGTAACATCTTTTACCAATTTAGATACTTTCGCATCTTCAGATTGGAATAAGTTGATTGGATTTAATAAATCAATTGTTGTTCCGTAGGTCTGTAATAAGTTATTCAGTTTGTTTGTCAATTGTTGAACACCAATGTTATTAGATCCAGAAACGACTAATGATTCTTTTTTTGATTTTTTAAGTGCTTTGATTGCCTCATCAGCGGCAGCTTTAGCAGATGAATTTAAATCTGTAGAGATCCCAGCATTTCCGCCTAAACCTTTGATGATGTATGCTAAGACAGCAGCTTGTTCAGAAGGCTTAATCATTCCGCGGTAATCTGCGTTTGAACCTGTCACAGACATCACTGTTTCAAATTGAATGTGTTTCGACATCCATGCAGCGTCCGGGTTACGTGTTAACGCGTACTGACCGGTGTATTCTGTGGACAACAACCATGAATTTAAAAAGTCTGCGTCTACAGAAACAATTGTTTTTGCTTTCGAGAAATCGTAGCTAGGAATGATTCGTGCACCAAAATTTGACATGTTTGCCTCACGCATTCCAGCGTAGGAAACCGCATCGTATTGAATGTGTTGGAATTTTGATCCCGCTTCACCATTCATTGCAAGTGACATCTCAGCTATCGCGCGCTTCATGGAAGGACTGATCACTGTGTTTGTCAATAAAGTAACCGTTTTTGCCGATTTAAGTGCCGATGAAATTGCTTTATCGATAGAAGTCCAAGAAGCAACTTTTCCACCAGCGGTTGGATACGTTAAACGTTCGCCATCGTATAAACCTAGAACGGAAGCTACAATTTGAGGATTAACACCACCTTTTGTAAAACCGAAGTCTTTGTTTCCTTTGACAAAAATTGGACGAGCCTCACGTGTTTTTACCAAAATGCTCGCATATGAATTTCCATCATAATACGTGCTTGTATACCATGTAGGCATACCCGGTGTGACATCTTCCGGTTTGTTCACATAAGGAACAACTTTCGTTACAGGAGCCTCACAAGCAGCAAGCGTTGCCGCAGCTACCGAAAATCCTAAAAACTTAAGGAAATCTCTTCTTGCAGTAGATGTTTCACTTAACTTATCATCAGATAAGAATTCCTCGATCGTTTGTTGATTCGGAAATTCTTGTTCTTTGTGCTTAATGAATTCAGGTGTCTCCTTTAATTCTTCAAGTCCTTTCCAATATTTTCTAGTCATTCCCATAGTCTTTTCTTCGACAAGAATATTATTAATTTATTAATAGTGGCATTTAGCACATTCCCAACCACCTAACTCACTTACAGAAACTTTTCCGTCTTTGTAGTATTTTTTATAAAGTGCTGGATCTTTTTTCAAGCGACGGTGGATTTCATCGTAGTACGCATTTTTACCGTCTCCAATTTTCACGTCTTTTTTACCATGACATTCGATACACCATCCCATCGTTAAGGTTGGTTTAGTCAACTGAACATTCCCTTCGATTTTGTTTAATTCCTCTACAGGTTGAACTTTAGCTGTTTCGTTCATGGTTTTCATATCTCCGTGACACTGTTTACAATCCACACCACCAACTACTACGTGTTGAGAGTGATTGAAGTAAACGTGATCAGGAAGAACATGCACTTTGTTCCAAACAATTGGCTTCGTTTTTCCTGTGTATTTTCCTGCTCCGGCTGGATCCCATCCTGCCGCAGCATATATTTTCTTGATTTCTCCAGCAAACGGTTTTCCTTCGCCATTGATTTGTTTGTGACAGTTCATACAAACATTCACCGACGGAATACCTGCTGATTTAGATTTAGTCACTGAATTGTGACAATATTTACAATCAATGCCATTTACACCAGCGTGACGATCGTGAGGGAATGCAATTGGTTGAGAAGGTTGGTAATCTTCCATTACATTGATTCGGTACAAGCCTTGAAACAAGGTCACAATCACCG
>JANRBR010000029.1:50704-63050 GCA_030727405.1 Crocinitomicaceae bacterium
TCATTTGGTCCACCAGTTGTGGTAGCCATTGCCGGATCAGGCTGCGCATCAATCCAATCAAAAATGGAAATAATTTCCTCTGGTTTTAATTCAGGGAAAGCAGACATGGCCGTAGGAGACCATTTAGAAACTTCCGCAGCATATGGATCTGCCGCAACGGCGTTTTGCCAATTGTTTACCCACTTAATGATGCTTCCTTCCTTTGCTCCACCCGCAGCCCACTTATCGCGAACCTGAAATAATTTGGGCCCAGTACTGTTCTTGTGGGTCTGGTGACAAGTTGCACATTTTGATTTGAAAAGTGCCTCACCTTGAGCTTTCGTAAAGTTGGTTAAACCAACAAAGCCAAACGTTAACGCGACGAACGCTAAAGATTTAAAACGCTTAAGCAATTGAATTCTAGATATTTCCATGTATAAACTACTAATTCACTCTTAAAAATAGTGCGGTCAAACCGCTTTTTATCGGGGACAAAATTAGGAGAATCAAGGCATTTTATGACACTTTCATGACAAAAAAAGACAAAAAAAAGCTAATTTAAAATGATTCTAAATAGGCGGTGTTGTTTCCTATTTAGAAATACTTAATTTTGACTCATGAAATCAAGAATTATACGGAGAATCATTCCTCTCGCAGTGTTGGTTATTCCCTCGCTTGGATTGACTCAGATTACGATTGATGCTGACCCAAGAATTGAAAAATTAATTTCGAAAAAATCGACAAAACAAGTCGCAGGATATCGGCTACAAATTTGTTTCGATTCAGATAAGTCGATTGTTGATGAAGCTCGAAACCGTTTCGTTAGCATGTATCCAAAAATTGATACCTATATGACCTTTGAAGCTCCCAATTTTAATTTAATGGTCGGAGATTTTCGATCGATGATAGAGGCTGAAAAAATACAAGAAGAGATTTTTGGTCAATTCACCGTGGCCAATATTCATAAAACCATGATCAATTTACCGCGTGTTGACTAGAAATGTTTCCAGCCTTGCGCCTTTAAGGTAACTGCTGAACCACTTTTGTCAACAAAATAAACACCGTCTTCTACATTGGTGATGTGGCCAATAATGGAAAAATTCGGGTTGGACTGAATGATTTCAAAATCACTTTGTTTAATGGTAAATAATAACTCGTAATCCTCCCCGCCATTCAATGCACAAGTACTTGGATCAAGGTTGAAATCTAAGGCCGTCATTGACGTTTTTGCATCAATCGGTAGTTTCTCATCATAAACATGACAGCCTACATTGCTTGATTTACACAAGTGAAGAATTTCACTCGCGAGTCCATCCGACACATCAATCATCGCCGTTGGCTTCACACCAAGTTCCTTTAGGTATTTAATGATGTCATGCCGTGCCTCTGGTTTTAATTGTCGTTGCATGATGTAGTCATGTCCATCCAAATCAGGTTGAATCATCGGATTGGACTTAAATACATCCTTTTCCCTTTCCAATAATTGAAGTCCCATGTAAGCACCACCAAGGTCACCTGAGACCACGAGCAAATCGAATTCTTTCGCGCCTGATCGATAAACGATTTCCTCCTTTTTCACTCGTCCAATTGCTGTGACTCCAATCATTAATCCGGAAACGGAACTGGTAGTGTCTCCACCAACCAAATCAACGTCGTATTCCAGGCAGGCAAGTTTTATTCCTGCGTATAGTTCTTCCAATGCTTCTAAACTGAATCGATTTGATACGGCAATGGAAACGGTAATTTGTTCCGCTTTTCCATTCATCGCACATATATCGGATACATTGACAGCAACAGCTTTATAACCAAGGTGTTTTAAAGGCATGTACATTAAATTAAAATGCACTCCTTCTACTAAGGTATCGGTGGAAACGAGCAAGAATTCATCCGGACCACCATCAATCACTGCGGCGTCATCCCCTACTCCAAAAATGGATGTTTCATTTTTCAAGGAGATCCCATTTGTCAATCGGTCTATGATTCCGAATTCTCCAATTTCGCCTATATCCGTGCGTGTCTCACTCATGTATCAAGAATTGTTTCCGCAAAGATACATTAATGAATGATTTCAGGTGGACTATTTCCGTCTGTTGATTTATTTTATCCGTCACAATTTGTAATTTTGGAAAAAGAAATTTTTATGAAATCGATTGTACTATTTTTATTTTCCAGCCTCCAAATCATGGTTTTTTCTCAGGAATCAATAAAGCAAGCAGGTGTTTTTAGGGTTCGATTAATGGTGGACAAAGAATTAACCAATCGAGTAATGATTACCGCACCTAACCAAACCAACAACGCTTACTCCACCTTCCGATTTCCATCCAATTTAAAGGATTCAATTACTGCTTTAATTTTTCACACAGTAAAAAATCAACTTTTTCAAGATGCTGAATACATCTACGATACTAAAACGGATGGGTCAAAACGAAGTACATGGGAAACGGGAACTTTTAGCGGAGGCTTCCCTAAAATGAGCAAAAAAAGAGCGGTTTACGGTTTCGAAAAGGAAATATACGTCAAAGTGAAAATTAAAGTTCAAGGAATTAAAGGTCCTTCTATAGGTACAACAGCCGTTCAATACACGAACATTCACCCAAGCGTAAAATTTAAAATGACAGCCTACGATGTTGGAAAAAAGAAAATATATTCGAAGAAAATCAGGCTGTTTGATTTCGAAAAAATCAGCAGCATTCAATTCACAAATCCACTTTTAACCGTCACAAATACGAATGCGCTTAATGCGGAACAAATTTACCAAATGATCAAGCATACCATTCTGGTGTTTAATGAGGAAGTGGAACGAAACAGGTAGGAACTTTCTGGAGGTATTTTCAAGTCTAAATACAGCTAAAAAACAGCATGATCCAACCGTTTTATTTAACCGAAACCTATTTCTTTTGTTAATTGAAAATTTCCGTAAACAAAAAAATCCTGCTTGCGCAGGATTTTTTCTGTTGACCCACTAGGTCTCGAACCTAGACTCTTCGGTACCAAAAACCGACGTGTTGCCAATTACACCATAGGTCAGTCAACATTCCTAAGAATTCGGAGGCAAATTTAAGAACATTTTTTCTTGTTTTCAATAAGTTTTGAAAAATAATTTGAAACTTGTTGCGTAATTGCTCAAAATGAATGGGTTTTCAAAGCGAATATTCTTAAATTCGCAGGACAAATTAAAGAACTAATTCGCATACATATGAATTATAATAAATGGAATACCCTACTTGGCTGGCTTGTTTTTCTTATTGCCAGCACTGTGTATTTAATGACGATTGAATCGACTGCAAGTTTGTGGGATTGTGGAGAATACATTACTGCTGCTTACAAATTAGAAGTTGGACACCCTCCAGGTGCGCCATTATTCATGGTGCTCGGACGTCTTTTTAGTTTCTTTGCAGCTCCTGAATCAGTGGCAGTATGGATCAATGCGCTTTCGGCGATTTCAAGTTCTTTGACCATTCTTTTTATGTTTTGGTCTTTGACGCTACTCATCAAAAAAATCATTCTTACCCAAGAAAAGGAAATCACATCCGGACATCAGCTGGCTATTTTTGCCTCCGCAGCGATAGGTTCCTTGGCCTATACTTTCTCTGATTCCTTCTGGTTCTCGGCTGTAGAAGGTGAGGTTTACGCGATGGCGTCCTTGTTTACGGCGGTTATTTTTTGGG
Source organism: Crocinitomicaceae bacterium (assembly GCA_030727405.1). Taxonomy (GTDB): domain Bacteria; phylum Bacteroidota; class Bacteroidia; order Flavobacteriales_D; family Crocinitomicaceae; genus UBA952. Next base: position 54,352 of record JANRBR010000029.1, read on the forward strand.
CGATCCTTAAGTGGGACGAAGAAATGGCTCTTTACAAATCGGGAGAACTTTCGGATGATTATCGTCCAAACAGATGGATCCTCTTAATCTTTTTCATGCTAGGTTTGGCAATTGGAGTTCACCTTTTAGGGATTCTTGTTGTTCCAGCAATTGGTTACATGATTTATTTTAGAGTGAAGGAAGAGGTGACCCCGCAAGGATTAATTTTAACCGGACTCATTTCGATTTTTGCACTTGGCTTCATTCAAGAAGGAATCATCCCCGGTTCCATTGCCATGGCTTCAAGTTTTGAGGTGGCCTTCGTAAATTTATTTGGCTTGCCTTTCTTTTCGGGAACCGTTTTCTTTTTTATGTTGTTGATTGGACTTTGTGTCTTTTTGGTGCGATGGGCAAAAAAAATGGAAAAAACCATCCTATACAATTCCATGATGGGATTGGTGTTTTTATTGATCGGATATAGTTCCTTTGCGGTCATCGTGATTCGTTCCAATGCGAATACACCGCTAGATGAAAACGACCCTGAAAACTTGGTGACACTCCATTCTTATTTAAAGCGTGAACAATACGGATCTGCCCCTATATTCTTTGGTAACTATTGGAATTCCTTCCGAAATGGAGAGGAAATGACAGAAAATGGTGCAAGGATTCTTAGCAACGATGCATGGAAAGATTTGTCTCCATATTATTTGCGTCGTTTTGTTATCATGGAAGGTGATGTTGAAGTGAAAGCCTTTACAAAAGAAGCCGACGCGAACAAATGGATAAGCGAACATAATGGCGCGTATTCCATAGAAGAGAAATATTATGAAAGCAATGCCTCCATTAGACATGGTGCAGTCGCAACTTACTCGCAATCTACAATTTTCCCTAGAATGTATTCTGGAGATAGCCCAATTCATAAGCAGGGATATGCAAAATGGTCAGGTTACGATCCAAATGACGGAACGAATACAGAAATTGGGCGTGACGGCAAACGATTGCCGAGTTTTGGTGAAAATCTCACGTATTTCATGCGATACCAAGTGAATTGGATGTATTTGCGTTACTTTATGTGGAATTTTGCTGGCCGCCAAAACGACATCCAAGGTCACGGAGACAATTTACATGGAAACTGGATTTCCGGGATTTCTTTCATTGACGAAGCACGTCTTGGTAGTCAAGAATTTCAACCTCATTATACAACGGAGAATCCCGCACACAATAAATTCTATTTATTGCCTTTGATTTTAGCATTGATTGGAATGGTATTTCATTACCGCAAAACACCGAAAGATGCGTTTGTGCTTACATTAGCCTTCATCTTTACCGGCTTAGCAATCGTTGTCTATCTCAATCAAAAACCTATGGAGCCAAGAGAACGTGATTATGCGTATGCAGGATCATTCTATTTCTTCGCCATGTGGATCGGTATTGGGGTATACGCAATCTACCATTTCATTCAACGTAAAATATCCTCTCATGTGAATAGCGCAGTGCTTGCAAGTGCATTGGGGCTAGCTGTTCCTGTTATGATGGGAGTTCAAGGTTGGGACGACCATGATCGAAGTGGAAAAACATCAGCACGCGATTTAGCGAACAATTACCTGGAGTCTTGTGGGAAGAATAGTATTTTATTCACCAATGGTGACAACGATACATTCCCGCTGTGGTATTTACAGGAAGTTGAAGGTAAGCGCACCGATGTACGCGTATGTAACTTGTCCTTGATGGGAACAGACTGGTATACTAACCAGATGAAAATGAAATCATATGACTCAGACCCATTGCCGATTAAGTTTAGAGAAGATCAGATTTTGATGTATGCAGGAAATACGGATCAGGTCTATTTCATGCCACTATTGCAACTATTGTCGATGAATGCTTCAGAAGAGATCATTACCAAAGTAATCGACATGCGTTTGAAAAATAACCCAAAAACAGCCATCGATGCTGCTCGTTATTTTGATCAAGAAGCACTAAAGATTTTTGCTAATGTATCGATTACAAATGCCGAGTTAGAAGCAACACGTGCAGCAATCCTGACGACAGACACGACAAATCTTGTTCAAGCAACCGTACAGAAATTCCTAGGAGTTTTGAAATTATACGAAGGTGCTAGAGGTGGTGGCGTTGAATTTAAAAATGGTTCAGGTGAGCAACTTCAAGAGCTTTTAGAAAAATTTGAATCCATCTGGTCTGCCGTTGATTTCAAAGACGCTATGGCTTTTGTACGTGACGACAATAACATGTTAATTGATGAAGGAAAACGATACAGCTTTTTCCCATCCAATCGTTTTACGTTGTCGGTCGATAAAGAAAATGCACTGAAAGCAGGAACCATCACAGCTAAAGAGAAAAGCCGCTGCGCAGACCAAATCACCTTCGAGTTTAGTACGGAAAGAGATCCTGCATTGGCGCGAGACGAAGTGATGATGATGGATATCGTAGCCAACAACGATTGGAAGCGTGGAATTTTCTTTTCAAGTAGCCGAGGCTCATCATTCTCTGTGGCTTTATTATCAAGTGGCTTCATCAAACAAGTGGGTATGGCTTACGAGTTAAGTCCCTTGAAAGAAGAGCCAATGTTCTACAACGTATCCAAAATGATGAAAAACATGATGAACGTTTACGAATATGGAGACATGGCAAATCCAAAAGTTTTGACAGATTATTATGCACGTCGTCATACCGTTCAATACCGTTCTAATTTCCTATTATTGGCCGAACAATTGTTGAATCGCAAACAAAAAAGCAAAGCGATTCAGGTCTTGGATTATTCATTGAAGTTAATGCCTGTTGAAACGGTGTTAGATTTCGGCGAAGTGAATTCTTGTGATCCATTCATGTCCCTAAAATACAATGAAAGAGATCAAGAATATATGTATCAAGGACAGACGCTTCGTGCAAAATGCAGTGGGTCTTTACATGAATATGTTCAGTTATATTATTTGGCTGGTGATAAGAAGAAGGCGGAAGCCCTTGGGCAAAAATTGCTTAAAAATTTCCACAGTGTTTTTGCCTATTTTGATCACAGTGATGCCGAATTTGCAGGGAACCCTGATAATGCAGAAGATTTAATTGCGGCTATGGATGCTTGTTTAAAAATGAATGCGCTAGCACAGGATCCACGATATGGAAATGCATCTTCCGCGTTTGCGAAAGCATTGAAAGCTGAAATAAACCGTGTCTACAAGGGCATGATGCCACGCATCTACCGTGAATTGGATGCGTTGGCAGCTGAAAATGGAGAAAGCAGTAACGGTTTTGGAGAAGTCGGTGCTTACACCGAAATGATTGGCAATTTACAAGCTTACATGGGGGCAATGGCTGAGCATTATGGCCTCATCAAATCTCGTGAGAAGAAACCAGTTGTTCAACCAAGTACGCCAACAATTGACCCTAGTGCCCTTTTGCAGGGAGCTAAACCAACTGATACGATTCGCTAATGCGCATCTTTCAAACTTTGCTCATGGATTGGCTTTTTCCAAATGAAACTTGGAAAGAGCCAAACAAGCATGTGATTCATTTAACGATTGATGAAGCAACAAGAAAAAGGGAAATCCTTTCATCGCCTTAAAGCATAGTCCAATTAGGATATGAAAAAGCAAGCAAATTTTTTCCTTGTACTTCTGATTATTTATGTTTTCCTGCAATTTACTTGGTGGGGAAATCTACTTATTCGATTAAATAATCAAGTTGCTGTATCTGAAAGCGACTTTCAAAGGCGTGTTTGGATGATTATTGGTGAGGGAAGTGTGTTTATGGTCCTGCTCTTATTAGGCATCTTAAAAATTCGCAAGGTCATCTTGAAGGAGATTTCCTTGACTCAAAGACAGTCCAACTTTCTTTTATCTGTTACACATGAGCTCAAGACCCCAATTTCTTCGGTTAAACTCTTCTTGCAAACCCTATATAAACATGAACTTTCAGAAGAAAAAAAAGCCGATTTACTAAAGAAAGCTCTTGATGAAAATGAACGGCTTGGATTATTAATTGATAATATTTTACATGCCTCTCGTGTAGAAAACAAATCCCTTCAAGTCGTCAAGAGTGAACTTGATGTTTCCGAATTAATTACCACCATCGTTGATCGCTTTCATAAACGGCATTTGCAAGCATTTATCCAATTGGATTTCGAAAAAGGCATTCGCTTTTATGGGGATCCATTTATTCTAGAAATGATTGTTGTCAATTTATTAGAGAATTCATGTAAATACGCCGGGACATCCTCAAATATTTGCGTTTTCATTCGTAAAACAAATACCCAACTAATTTTTGGTGTGAAAGATGAAGGACCGGGAATTCCTCTTTCTGAAAGGGACTCAATCTTCTTAAAATTCTACCGAATTGGAAACGAAGAAACCCGACAAAAACAAGGCAGTGGATTAGGATTATTTATTGCTTCTGAATTTGCGTTGCTCCAAGGAGGCTCGATTACTTGTAAAGAAAATAATCCAAAAGGAACTATTTTTGAGGTAACTTTGTCCTTATGACAAATCACATCGGACTCATCATTTTGGACGGATGGGGAATTGGGGACAAATCCACATCAGATGCCATTTCGGCTGCACACACACCTTTTATGGACTCGTTATTGTCCAACTACCCGAATGCCACACTAAAGACAAGTGGAGAGGACGTAGGATTGCCAGATGGACAAATGGGGAACTCAGAAGTTGGACACTTAAATATCGGCGCAGGTCGAATTGTCTACCAGGAATTAACTCGGATAAACAAATCCATTCGCGATGGAGCATTTCAAAACAATGCTATTCTAATTGAAGCGTTCAATTTAGCTAAAGAACGGAATTCAAAACTTCATTTCATTGGTTTAGTTTCAGAGGGCGGTGTACATAGTTCACAAGCTCATTTACATTCCCTTTGTGACATGGCTAAAACCCATGGATTAGAAAAAGTGTACATTCACGCGTTTACCGATGGAAGGGATTGTGACCCAAAGAGTGGATTGTCCTTCATCCAAAAATTAGAAGAACATTTAACCTTAAGTACCGGTAAAATAGCTTCATTAATTGGACGCTACTACGCCATGGACCGAGATAAACGTTGGGAAAGGGTTAAAAAAGCACATCAACTTTTAACAAAAGGAATTGGAACGAAGGTCCATTCAGCCGCAGAGGCCTTGATTTCAAATTATGAAAATGGCGTAACCGACGAATTCATCGAAGGATGCCTGATTGACTCAAATGGGATCATCGAAAATGGAGATGTGGTCATCTCTTTTAATTTCCGTACCGATCGACCGAGGGAAATCACAACCGTATTGACCCAACAAGCTTTTCCAGAATTCCAAATGGAACCACTTAATCTTCATTATTGTACCATGACAAATTATGATGCTACGTACAGCGGATTACATGTCATATTCGAAAAAGACAACCTTATCAATACATTAGGCGAAGTGATTTCCAATATGGGTCGAACGCAAATCCGCATTGCCGAAACCGAAAAATATCCCCATGTGACTTTTTTCTTTAGCGGCGGACGAGAGGAAGCATTTGAAGGAGAAACCAGAATCATGGTGAATTCTCCAAAAGTGGCAACCTATGATTTACAACCGGAGATGAGTGCATCCGAAGTTAGGGATCAGATTATTTCTAGCATTGAAAAGGAACAGCCGAATTTTATTTGTCTAAATTTTGCTAATCCGGATATGGTTGGACATACTGGTGTTTTCTCTGCCATTGTAAAAGCCGTTGAAACAGTAGACGCTTGCTTAAAATCTGTTGTTGAAAGTGGAAAAAAGATGGGTTATGAGTTTTTAGTCATTGCGGATCATGGAAATGCTGACTATGCGGTTAACCCAGACGGTTCGCCCAATACTGCTCATAGTTTAAATCCTGTTCCTGTGATTTTAGTAACGGACGACAAAGGAATCGAACTAAACGATGGTATTTTAGCAGATGTGGCTCCCACCATTTTAAACCGAATGCGTTTGGCTGCACCGATTGAAATGACGGGAAAATCACTATTACAGACTAATTCATAATTGCGATGTACGCATTTAGCGACCCCGCTATGATTAACCAAATAAAATAAGGCATTAGGAGCCAGGAATGACCGGTTTTCCAAGTGTAGTTCATTTGACGGTTTAAAACAATCAAACTAATCAATAGTCCAACTAGAATGGGAAATGCAATCCATGTCAAATGGAATTGGAAAAATAGTGGATTCCAAATGATGTTTAAAAACAAATGAATCAAGTACGTGTTTCTACGCTTTTTTTCACCCAATACAAATACATGACTAAACGTTAAATAAATAGAGAAACAAAGCATAATCAAGGTCCAGGCCAATCCAAAAACGTATCCAGGAGGAGTCCATGGAGCTTGATTTAACCTTATATACCAAGTATTTTCATTTGGGCTAGAACCCATCAAAAAACTTCCGACTGCTAGTGCACCAAAATTTAAGGTGAGGTAAAGTAGAAAGGAGGCTAATTTTTTCATGTAAGGAGGATTCCTTTATGTCCAAGTAATTCAATCATCTGAAAATCTTCCTGTTTAATGCTTCCGGGGATAAATAAAAATCGTTTGTCGTACATGACGTCATTTACCCAAAAGCTTACCCAATATTCATTGGTTAGATCAAAAAGTTCCGGCATGATGGGTTCAATGCGAGCAGCTTCATTAGGCAACATTAGTTCAATTCCTTTTCTCAAGGTAGATGTCTGTATTTTTTCACCTGAAGAGGGATTTTCACCATATCCTGTGGAGGCAACAATGATTCCTTCCATAATGTCGTCACGTAAATTTAATAAATATACAATGTATTCTTTTTCATTGTTTTCCAAAGGGAGTTCCACTATGGCAACAGCAACATTTTCTACTTTCGGACCTTTTAATTCCTCTCTCATTCTTTTATTGATTTAAATCCAAAAACCACCTCCATTTGCTTACGCAATTCATGCTTCACTTCATCCATGGGGATTTTTTTACCAAGTTCTTTTTCCATAGATGTCACTGCTTTATCATCAATCCCACAAGGAATAATATTCGAAAAATAACTTAAGTCCGAATTAACATTAAATCCAATTCCATGCATGGTAATCCACCTCGAACATTTCACCCCCATGGCACATATTTTTCTTGCCATTTCCGTATTTGGGTCTATCCAAACGCCTGTTAAACCTTCATATCGATCAGCCACTATACCAAAGTGCGCTAATGTAAGGATCACCACTTCTTCGAGGTATCGTAAATACTTATGTATATCCGTGAAGAATTGCTCTAAATCAAGGATAGGATACATAACCAATTGACCAGGGCCATGGTAAGTAATGTCACCGCCTCGATTAATTTTATAATAAAGTGCGGAAGCATCTACCAATTGCTTTTCGTTCAATAAAAGATGCTCAGGCTTACCACTTTTACCGAGTGTATACACGTGAGGGTGTTCGCAGAACAAAAGGTGATTCTCCGGCAAATAATTGGTTTCATTCGTTCGATTTAAGACCTTAAGATCAACTGATTTTTTGAGTAGTGATTCTTGCAAATCCCATGCCTCCTTATAATCAATGAGTCCTAGGTCTCGAACCTGAACGAAAGGTGTTTCCATTAAAATTTAGCCAATTCTCCTTTTAAGTAATCAATGATTTCGATATCGATGATATCTGCACCATTCATATCACACAAATAATAAGATGCCCAATCAACAATGTGTATTAAGTATAAAGATCGTTCAATTAAGGTGTCTCCTTTTGTATGTAAAGTGAAAACTTTACCACATTTCTTTTCAACTGCAGCCATGGTAATTTCCAGGCGCTTTTGATTTCTTGGATGTAAATCTCCTGTACTAAAGAATACTGGTGCGAAACGTGCGTCTCCACCACTCCATCCAACAAGTTCATTGTGATTCATTTCTGGAATGGTATGGTGCCATCCTAAATATTTTGAATTCTCATTGAATTGTTGACGCGCACGAACAATGACTCCTTCGTATTTCGTTTCAGCGTAATAAACGCCAACTTTACCAAATAAATGTGCCGCTAATTCTTTTCCAACTGCTTGAATAGACTCCAATTCGTTGGTAAGTACTTTTGCTGATTTATTCATCGTCTCCACATGAGTTGCTGATGTAAAGCCTAATTCAGCCAAAATATGTAACAATTGTACAACCGAAAATGCTAATGCGCTTCTTGGAGGATTTCCTCCTGGAACGATTACACAATCATATCCATTATCTGCGCAAAAAGAAGCTAGATTTCCACCGCTTGTAATACCAATGATGTGACACCCTTTCGCATGCGCTTCATTGATGCTCATCGTAGTTTCTTCCGTATTTCCTGAATAGGAAGAGCCAATCACCAAGGTGTTTTTCCCGACAAAAGCTGGAAGGATGTATTCATTGCTCACAACAACCGGAACTTTAATTTCATCCTGAATCCAATTTGATACAATTTTTGCACCAATTCCTGATCCACCTAAGCCACAAATGACAATATTATGTATTTCATTTTGAGGTTTTTGAAAATTACTTGCCTTAGCAATCGCCGTAGCGTCTACAATGTTTTGAGGAAATGCTTCTATTAACTTTTTCATTCATTTATTTTTTACACCTGCAAAGTTACAAGAATGATTTAAAATGACGTCGTAATTCTAATTTACCTTAAGATGGTCACATGTCCTACCAACGTCCTTGTTTCACTTAAATTATCTGTGTATTTAATTTTCCAAGTATACGTTCCTAATTGAACATCCTTG
>JANRBR010000030.1 GCA_030727405.1 Crocinitomicaceae bacterium
AGGTGGCGCATCGCCGTGCGGATGTCCATTGCGATGAAATCGCCGGTGGTGCCGATCTGTAAACCTTCTTGGGCTTGACTCAAGGCTTCGTCCGTTTTTTGCAAGGCTTCGTAGTGTCGGGCATTCGAGACAATGGTCTCTTCTTGTATCTGGAAATCCCCCAAAACACAACGCACTAACTGTTCTTTTAACTCGCTGATTCCGGTGCCGGTTAAGGCGCTTATTTGCATGCTATCTGTCAAACGCGATGCGTCTAAATCGACTTTATTGGTCAATAAGAGCACGTGCTTTTCTGGATGTTTCTCACGTAAGTCTTTTACCCACGCTTCGGTTTCATTTAAGTTTTCGGAGTCGGAGGCATCTGCCAAACAAAGCACAATCTTCGCCTGTTCAATTTTCTGCTGGGATCGCTCAATGCCCATTGCTTCAATGGTTTCGGTCGTTTCTCGAATTCCGGCAGTATCAATTAAACGGAATAAAATTCCGTCAATGTTCAAGGTTTCTTCAATGACGTCGCGTGTCGTTCCAGCAATGTTGGAGACAATCGCACGTTCTTCCCCTAGCAGTTGATTTAACAAGGTACTCTTGCCCGTATTTGGTGCGCCAACAATGGCTACTGGAACTCCGTTTTTTATCGCATTCCCCAGTTGAAAAGAGGAAGCTAAACGTCGAACCATGTGCAATACCTCTGCGACCATTTTATTCAAGGCGCTGCGATCGGCAAATTCCACGTCCTCCTCTGCAAAATCAAGTTCCAATTCAATCAATGAGGCAAAATGAATCAATTTTTCGCGCAATTCTTGCAACTCATTTGAAAAGGTTCCACGTAATTGTTTCAACGCGATTTCATGGGCATTTTTTGACTGGGAAGCAATCAAATCTGCGACAGCCTCTGCTTGAGAAAGGTCCATGCGGCCGTTTAAGAATGCGCGCTGCGTAAATTCCCCTGGCTCCGCCATGCGAAATCCTACGCTACCCAGTGCTTGCAAAATTTGCTGTTGGATGTAAATCGAGCCATGGCATGCAATTTCAACACTTTCTTCTCCTGTGAAACTTTTGCCGTCATCGAACAAGGTCACCAAAACCTCATCGATGCGCTCCCCCTCTAGGTTTGAAATCCAACCCAAATGGACCGTGTGTGTTTTTTGAACGCTCAAATCTTTTGAAAAAAGCTTCGATACCATGGATTTTGATTGAGGTCCAGATGTGCGAATCAGTGCAATCGCACCAATGCCATTGGCTGTGGCAAGTGCACAAATAGGTTCCTGAGCAGCTAGTTTCATGACACAAAAATACGGAGGATTCTTGACTTATTAGTGTAAATAAGTGGTGTCCACCAAAGCGTGAAAAAAGGATTTTAATTGCATGCGTTCCTTCAAACTCAGTTGAAAGGGAACAACTGCTGCATGTTGCAATGGATGCTTGTTTCCTCCCTTCGCATAATGATCGATCACGTCATCAAGATTTGGCAGGCTTCCATCATGCATGTACGGAAATGTCAGCGGTAAATTCCGCAAGGATGGAACCTTAAACTTACCGATGTCCAAGGAATCATGGTGAATGCGGAACCTTCCTTGATCACTTTTTCCTTCATAAGTGGCGTACAATCCATTGTTCTCTGCAACATGCGTTGTAAAATACGGTGCTGGATGGCATTTCGTGCAATAAAGTTTTTCAGAAAATAGTTTCCAACCCGCTTTTTCATCCGCCGTCATCGCTTGTTTATTTCCTTTCTGAAATTGATCGAAACGGGAATTCATAGAGAGCAAGCTTCGTTCATAGGCGGAAATGCTTCGTGTTAAAACCCAAGCATCAAAGTCTCGTTGAAAAATGTCTTTTGCAGCTTGCTGGTATTCTGGAATGGCCCTAAGTTGTTTGATGAGGTCCTTCATGTTATGACCCATCTCCGTTTTCTCTTGAATGGGAACGATGACTTGCAATTCCAAGGTCGAAAGGTGTGCATCGAACATGGCGGTTTTTAAAAATGCGGAATTTAAAATACTTGGAGCATTGCGCTCGGTCGTTTGTCCATTGATGCCAATACTCAACGCTAATTGATCGGTAAATCCCTTACTAGGTACATGACACGTCGCACATGCAACCGTTCCATCCAAAGACAAGCGCTTATCAAAGAATAATTTTTTTCCCAAAGCGATTTTTGCGTCGGTCTGCGGGTTATCTATGGGCGTTGGAACAACGATGCCTGCTGTGAACTCCGCTGGACTTTTGCATTTAATCAGAATGAAAGCAAGCAGAAGTACTGAGAAAAGTAGGCTGGAAAAACGGAGTGTTTTCATCAGAAAACGTAGACTTGTCTACTTTGAGTCAATCCTTCTTGGTCGGTGTATTGAATGAAATAAATGCCTGCACTCAAAGCGATCCAAGCAAATTGACCTTGACTAGAAATGGATTGAGAACGAAGCAAGCTTCCAGATTGGTCAATTAAATTTAAGGTAAGGCCCTTCTCCAATCCTTTCCAAGTACATTGGATGGCACCTTGTTGGGAAGAAAATTGAACGATGTCTTTTGTTAAATTCGTTACACTCGCATTTGCTGGCTGATCGAATACATTTTGTGAAAGCACGTTTTGCATCACCTCTAAGTTCAACCCATCTTCGCCATGCAGAATACCTACACTCGCTAGATTGATGTTGTTCAACCACCTGTCGATGTGGCAATTTAGTAAAACATCTATTTGCGTTGCATTGGTATTGGTTTGGATCACATTTGTCAAGCTTACAGGTGCTTGGCTATGATCGCCGAAATTGTGTAATTGAAATAATGCTTCAGGATTTTGGTCGTTGTTGCCATCTGCTTTTCCTTCTACCACCATGTGCATGTAGCCGGCTGCCCATCCCCAATACATGGAAGGAGATTGAAAACTCAAAGGACTGGTCTCTGGATACAAGGAGATATCTTGGGCCAAGGATCCAGCTTGAGTATTGAAACGACTAGGTACTCCAACTAAAAAGTTAACCTCTTCAATTTGATTCACTGTTTGTTGTCCTAAAAACAAGGTAAAGGTTGTGTCCCCGATCAAATAAACGGATTCACTTAAATCCAATATTTGTCCACCATCGTGAACAATGCTTAAGTCTCCTAAATAATATTTCAGGTATTCCAACTTGACAACTTTCCCGTTGTTTCCAACATAATTGGTTTGTGTTTGGTAATCCTGGGTGCCAAAAACGGGTTTCAAGGTTAAGAAAAGGTCCTTTTGGGAAAAACCAAGAATTGGAAACAGCAAAACAATAAGGAGGAATCTCATGGCTTAATTTTTATGAAAGATATACAATATTTCGTTTTTCATCAAACAGAATCGATCGATTTGTTCTGAGCTGAAATGTTTGTTCAAGTCAAATTCACTCACGGTAAATCCAGCTTTCTCCAACCATTGCGGATAATCTTTCCCGAACAAACGAACGTGGTCTTTTTGCCAAAAATGTTTTTCGCGCTCGGCAGGACTGGTAATGCTCGGATCTTCATAGGTTGTTTCTCGTGTAAAATCCTGTGGGACTTGCATAATCGCCCATCCACCAGGTTTCATTACCCTGAAAAGTTCACGCATGCATTGCAATGGGTCATCCACGTGTTCCATGACGTGGTTGCAAAATACGACGTCAAAACGATTGTCTTCTAATGGAATCTGATGCAAGTCAAAATGAATGTCCGCAAGCGGAGATACCAGGTCACCGGTGAGGTAGCTTAAGTTTTTTTGAGCACGAAACCGATCGATAAAACACTGTTCCGGCGCAACATGCAAAACGGAAAGGTTTTCCGCTGTAAAGAAATTACTTTCGCGTTGTAAATACAACCACATTAATCGGTGGCGCTCCAAGGTTAAATCATATGGACACAAGACATTATCTCGGTGTGCCACATCGGAACCATAGGATAAAAACTTCGAAAATGATCGTTCACAAACCGGACATTCCACTTTGTTGCCTCGGTATAAAGTCGGCGCAAAAACACGAAAAACATAACTCAATCGGATGAGCAGTGGTCGCGGCAAACGATTCAATAAAAACTTGTACAACTTCTTCACTATTCAAAGGTAAAATATAAAAGGCAGATATTGACTAAATTTGTGCAAACTCATTGAAAGAATGACGCGTTTTTTGTCATTCAAAAGCTGCTTTTATGTCGAAAAGACCCACATTGAATCCACCAGTTGCAGTCCTCCAAGCACACGTATTGGAAGCGCATGGACACCAACGCATGGATCCGTATTATTGGATGAATCAACGCGATTCTCCTGCTGTCTTAGCCAACCTTGCAGAGGAAAATGCCTATTGCGAACAATACTTTGAACCACTGCAAGATTTGGTTCAAGGCCTCGTTGCTGAATTCGATGCCCGCATTGATCCAAATGATGTCAGTGCACCATTCATTTTGCAAAAACACACCTATCAAATCAAGCAAATAGAAGGGAAGGATTATACCCAAATCGTTCGCTTGGAGCGAGATCAAGAACTTATTTATTTCGATGAGAATGAACGCGCCAACGGACATGCATTCTATGAACTAGCGGAATGGAGTCCATCGATGGATGATCAAACCTTGGCGATTTCAGAAGATTTTGTGGGACGACGAAAATATGAAATTCGATTTCGCAAAAACTCCGATGGAACATTTTATGAGGACTGCATCCACGATACCGACGGCAGCATTGTTTGGGCAAACGATCACCAAACGATTTTTTACATTAAGAAAGATCCAGAAACGCTCCGTGAATTTCAGGTTTTTCGTCATCAACTTGGAACAAAAGAATCCGATGATGTACTTGTTTATCAGGAAGAAGATGAACGTTACTATGTCAGCATTAGTAAAACGACAAACCATGCTTTTATTCTTATTGCTTGTCATAGTTCCACCACCTCCGAAATTTCCCTCGTAAATGCACATGCACCAGAAGGGCCAGCACAAGTGTTTTTAAAGCGTTCGGCAGGACACATTTACGAAGTAAGTCATCATGATAAAGGCTTTTATGTGTTGAGCAACGACCATGCGCCGAATAAAAAAATTCTCTTTACAGAAACGGTCCCAACTAGCCTAAATTCTTGCCAAGAATTCATCGGGCATGATCCAAATATCCTTCTGGAGGATCTTTCCGTATTTAAACACTTTTTATTGATCGAAGAAAGGCAAAATGGCTTGCGCAAATTAAGGATCAAATCAGATCAAGAGGATCGTTACTTATCCTTTGAGGAAGAAACATACTTCATTGGATTGGGTGTGAACGACGACTATGAAACCAATGTGCTTTTTTACACTTATAATTCCATGACAACACCTTCGAGGGTATACCGCTATGAAGTGAACACTGGAAAGCAAGCCATTTGGTTTGAGAAAAAGCTGAAAGACCTTTCGTTTCAACCCACTGATTATCAATCTGAGCGCATTTGGGCCTTGGCAAATGATGGTACACGCATTCCCGTTTCATTGGTTTATAAAAAAGGACTCGACCTAAAAAATGCACCTTGCCTGCTTTATGGATATGGTTCCTATGGATACACCTTGCCAGATGTTTTTAGTGCCACACGCCTCAGTTTACTCAACCGAGGATTCATCTATGCCGTTGCCCACATTCGAGGAAGCAAATACATGGGGGAACATTGGTACGAAGACGGTAAATTCACAAAAAAAATCAACACCTTCACGGACTTCATCAATGCCGCAGAACACTTAAGCTTAAATGGGTACGGCGATGCATCCAAATTTTATGCTCAGGGTGGATCTGCAGGTGGCTTATTGATGGGTGCTGTAACAAACATGGCTCCGTATTTATGGAAAGGAATCATTTCTCAAGTACCTTTTGTTGATGTCGTTACCACCATGCTTGACGTCAGCATTCCATTAACAACGGGAGAATGGGAAGAATGGGGGAATCCACAAGAACATGAATTTTACGAGTACATGTTGAAGTATTCACCTTACGACAATTTGCGAAACATGAATTACCCTTCCATGTACATTACGACTGGTTACCATGACTCACAAGTGCAGTATTGGGAACCGATGAAATACGTGGCGAAACTACGCGCATTGAAAACCGATCAACATCCACTAGTCTTCGAATGCAACATGGAAGCAGGACATGGCGGTGGATCAGGAAGAAGCAGCGAACGACTCGAAGTAGCAAAAGTGTATGCATTTATCTTAGGCCTTGAAAACATTCCTCTATAGTCTATTCCTCTGTGTCGCGATCTCATCGCATGGCCAGTCAAATTCAAGCATCTTGGATTTTAGCAATTCTAAAATTGTGTCTGCCGAAATGGGGTATACCTCCGCACCCTTTTACCTGCACTTCCCGAGTGTAAATGGGATCGATAAAATCACCTACAAAAATAACTTAGCACCTTTCATCCGCCTAGGATTCAATTACAAATGGTTTGTCGTTCGATTGAGCCTCCCTAACATTGGGAACATTCGCGATGAAGGTGATTTCGGAAGGACAAGGCAATACAACTTGGGAGTCGACTTTAACTGGAAAAAGATCTATTATGACCTTGAATTTAAGTACATACATGGGTATTCTCTTTTGGATGCCAATCGTTGGGACAGCGCATTCGATGAGAAACAACCAAATTCCATTCAACCAAGCATTCAATCCCTGAACATAAGCGCAAATGCCTGGTATTTTCATCACCAAGATTTTAAAATGGGTGCTTTACTCGGGAAACGTTCCTATTACACAAAACTGGTGCATACTTGGTACTTAAAAGGAACAAGCAATTTCTTTGGGGTGGACACGAAAAATGGTGGACTCATTCCAGATGTGTTGCAAGATGCGGCAAACACCAAAACCATGAGCAGCACCTTTTCCGCTTTTGATGCGGGAGTGATTCCTGGTTATGCATATGTAAATCGCTTCAAAAATTGGCAAATAGCAGGTTGGGCAGGATTTGGACCAGTTGTCCAGGCGAAATATTACCAAGCAAACGGTGATTTTCGTGGATTCCTTGGCTTGGCTCCGAGGTACGACATCCGACTAATGGGTGGCTATACCACTCCCACCTATTTTCTTTTCTTGGTAACGGATTTTGACAATAAGTCCATTCGCTTCAATCAACTCATTTACCGCCAATATTTTTACACCATGAAACTCGTCGGAGGATACCGTTTTCCCCAAAAGGAGCAAAAAGGCAAGAAGCATAAATTTCTGGAAAGGATTAAATTGTAAGGGTGAATTTCGATTTATTTTCTCCAGATTCAATCGTAATTTGATAGGATCCTTTCTTTGGAAAAAATAAATAATAGCTGTTATTTGTCCCCAAGGTCGGAGAAAATTGATTGTTATTCGAATCAATCATTTGAATCAAGACATCTTCCGTTGAAAGGCCATTCAATTGGATCAAATAGGCTCCCGCTTGGTCTTTCGGAGCTTGAACGGGTGTCATGGATAAAAAGCCTATTTCATTTGAGAGTTTCTTTTTATCATAAATGAAACGCACCTTTTTCTTTAGTTCTGTATCATTCTGTTCAGCCGTTGAAGGCGTTTGGTATTTTATGGGTGGAATGGTCGATTTTGCTCCCAAGAATTTACTTGTTTTGTACTCATTGTCATCGGTTAATTTCCAAACGCGAATGTAATCCACTTGGTAATCGGCTGGAAACTTCGTCTCGTCGTTCGGACCTGGATTAAAGGCAAATCCATCACGTGCAACCGCCAAGTTAGCGATCACATTCATGGAAGTCGCGAAATCTCCTGCGTAATGCGAAACGGGCACACCATTCACATAATAGGTCAAGGAACCAGGCAGCCAAACACCAGAATAAACCACAAATTGATCCGTTAAGGGATGATTGGTTTTCACCCATCCACCCCAGTTCTTAGGAAATCCAAAAGGTTTAGATGCCACCTTTTCACAGGAATCGGGACAATGTACATCTACATGAACTTCCTTTTGTCGTTCACCTTTCATCTCCATGAAATCAATTTCATCTTTTGAGTTTTGTCCATAAAGCCAAAAAGCAGGCCAAAGCCCTTGTCCGGATGGCGCCTTCGCACGGATTTCAAAATACCCATAGCGAAACGATTGTTTGCTCCAAATACAAGAGGTTAAGTAATCCAATTTAACCGCATTTCCTTGAATTTCTAAGCCATGTTTTTTCGCTTGTTCGTGATTGATCATCCAATCTTCGACAGGATAAAACTCCGTATTTTCGCGTGCTTTAAGGTGAAGAATTCCCTCTTGCTGACTCAACATTTCAGGTGCCGCATATTGTTTTTGATCGGCTAGCAATCCTCCCCATGGATACCGTTTGTGCCATTTCGCATCGTCCACTTGTCCACTTTCGAAATCATCACCAAAATAATAATTCCAAGAAAGGATTCCATCCTTCTTTATTTGAAACATGCGCGGTTCTAACTGTGAAAACAGTTGCCCCGAAATGAACAAAAAGAAAAGTAGTTTTCTCATTAGTATTTAATAAAAATATTTTTTGCTTCGGTAAAGAAACGCAACGCCTCCCAGCCGCCTTCGCGTCCAACTCCGGATGCTTTTACACCGCCAAATGGTGTTCGTAAGTCTCGAACCAACCAAGCATTCACCCAAACAATTCCGGATTGCAATTGATCGGCTACGCGATGCGCACGGTTTAAGTTAGAAGTCCATATGGTTCCTGCTAAGCCATACATGGTTGAATTTGCCATCATCAATGCTTCTTCCTCGGTATCAAAAGGAGTGATGGTGACCACTGGACCAAATATTTCTTCTTGATTTGTACGGCAATCGTAGGTTAGTCCTTCGATGATCGTTGGCTCAATATAATATCCTTGATCATGCGGTGCTGCCAAATGAACGCGTTTCCCACCGGTGAGTATTGTTCCGCCCTCCTCTTTCGCTAATTCGATGTAGGATAGAATCTTTTCCATGTGCGATTCGGAAACAATGGCTCCTAATTTTGCTTCCGGATCACTCGGGAAGGAAACCTTAGATTTCGATACTTTGGCAACAAATGCTTCTTTAAATTTATCATATATAGGACGTTCCACAAAAATGCGGGATCCACATAAACAAATTTGACCCTGATTCGCAAAGGAGGAGCGAATGGTCGTGCTCAACATATCATCAAAATCACAATCGGCAAAAATGATGTTCGGATTTTTCCCACCTAACTCCAAGGATAATTTTTTGAACATGGGTCCGGCCGTTCGTGCAATGTATTCTCCCGTTTTAGTTCCCCCCGTAAATGAAATTGCTTTGATTTTAGGATGCTTGACAATGGCGTCTCCCACTTTTGGACCTGTTCCATGCAAGATGTTAAGTACACCAGCAGGCATGCCCGCTTCTTGCGCTATTTTACCGAGTAAATAAGCAGTGTATGGGGTAATTTCGGATGGTTTTGCAATCACACAATTTCCAGCTGCAAGAGCTGGAGCAATTTTCCATGAAAATAAATAGAGCGGTAAATTCCATGGAGAAATACACCCCACGATTCCAATGGGTTTTCTTGTAGTAAAATTCACACCTACGCCTTCCATGTGATGGGATTCCGAAGCAAAATGAGTGATGGCTGTTGCAAAGAAATGGAAGTTAGAGACTGCGCGAGGAATGTCCACGTGGGCTGCCAAGGAAACCGGTTTTCCATTGTCCCGGCTTTCAGCTTGAACGAATTCATCCATGTTTCTTTCAATCCCTTCAGAGAGTCGAACCAGTATTTTACTGCGCTCTTCTATCGACATTGATGACCAAATGGGAAATGCCTTTTCAGCTGCTGAAACTGCTTCCAATACATCTTCTTCGTCCGAATCCGGAATTAAAGCGTAAACTTGTCCTGTTGCCGGTTCATAATTGTCGATGTATTGTCCATTCTTCGGTGGAACATAGGTTCCATTGATGAAATTTTGCAGCTTTTCCATGTGGCTTGTTTTGTTTTACAAAGTTGGAAAAAAGAAACGGAAAATAAAGGGAATATTCGTGTTCGATTCCTTTTGACTAATTTTATTCCCGATTATGACGATTCAAGAAGCACAAAAAACCATCGATGAATGGATCAAAACAGTTGGCGTCCGTTATTTCGACGAGCTAACGAATACCGCGATTCTCATGGAGGAAGTGGGCGAAGTTGCCCGCATCATGGCGCGGCGCTATGGTGAACAAAGTGAAAAAGAAAGCGATAAAAACAAGGACCTTGGTGATGAGCTAGCAGATGTGTTATTCGTTGTCATGTGCTTGGCAAACCAGACCAACATCGATTTGGAAGAAGCGCTAAAAGAAAATTTGAAAAAGAAAACCAAACGTGATGCCGACAGACATCAATCAAACAAAAAAATCAATCCATGAGCGAGTTAATTGAACAAGTAATCAAACAATTAAAAGCAAGACCTTCCGTCGTGGCGCATGCTGAAGCAGAAGAATATGTTGATTTTTTGTGGCCTATTATTGACGACATCATTCCACATGCAGAAGAGGGTTCGCCCCGTGCCATTGTACTTTGCGGAAGTGATGAAGAAGCAAGACACATAGAAGATTATTTCCAAAAAGCTGCGAAACCGAAAGATTTAACCGTGGATTTGGTTGTCGAAAAAGGCAATAAACTCAAACAACGCAACGATTTGTTTGATGGAACAGAAATCATCGTTGGAACGACACGACGCGTATGTGAAATGTATTTTCAAAATGGCTTTAACATCAAAAAATTAAAATTATTCATTGTGTTGCGCATGGATGATCAAATGCGCGCTGGACAAAAAGGATTTATAGCACGGTTAGCGGAGAGTTTACCAAAGTGTAAACAAGTCTTATTTGCACGAAACAGTAACGACGATCGAATGGTATCTTACATGGAAGAGTTTCTAGTGAACTATTCCATCGTTGATTTGTCTGAATAGTATGCAAAGACCAGAAAAAGAACTTCAAAACCTTCGTCCAAACATCCCTACGGAAACGGAAAAAGCAGGGGAACTCGAGTCCTTTCAAAACGATGTTTTACGTCCGATATTAAAATTTCAGCACGATTTATTTGTGGCAGACGCGAAAGCAAATCCTTTGATGAAACGATGTTTTCAGAAAGACACCATCGATGAAAAACGCGTGGAACTAAAAAACTTCTTTGCAAAAAACGCGGCATCAAAATATGCCTTCATTGGAATGATCTCAGGATTGATGACCAGCGAAGAATTCAGTTATTATTTAAGTGAAAAAGCCACATTTGACAAGCGATTATCAAGTATGTTAATCGAACGTTTGATCGACGGAATGCATTGAAGTATTCTTTAAATCATATCAAAAGCAGCAATGTACATGGGGTTTTCCGGGTAAAATGATCCGCGTATGACCACGTCTACTGGAGAAACACCTAGAATTTGATGTAAGATTCCCCATTTCATCCCTGTCTTGATTTTTTGATAAAATCCATCTCGTTCATCCATCCACCAAAGCATCGTGTTTCGTTGCTCCATGGCGAGAACACCCGAAAGAAAAGAAGCTAAACACTCCGGTGTTTCTTCCGAAAGACAGACAGCCTCTGGGACCAAAAATTGGTGCTTTTTTACTTGAACCAATTTCCGTATCCAAGGAAGATATGGCAAGATTTTAACCAGTAAACCTCCCCATTTTCCTGGAAGACGACTGATTTCCCAATGCACATCCGTGAATTTTCCTAAAGCCAATAATTTTCCGTCTGAAGACCGCCAACAATGCAATTGTCCACCTTGAAGGTATTCTTCAAAATAGGCCGTGTGCTGCTGGTATTTGGAGCGAATCCATTGAAGGTGCTCCGCTTGAATCGTTTCTTTACTCAAGGCCAATAATGGTTTTGGGTAAACCCGACTAAAGGTTTGTGTGGCCAATTTGGCCTTTGTTTGAAAACCAAATTGCTCACTCATCCATTTGCTGCGAACATTGCGCGAATCAATGTAAGCATAACACATGTTTAAGGATCCCGCATGGGATTTTTCTACGGCTTGGAAAACGTTTTCAATCTCTTGCTTTAAGCTCGATTTGTGCCTGTTTTCACGCGCCTTTCCCCTTGATTGAAACCGCTTATCAAACGCAAAATAACGCAGGTACAATCCAAAAGATCGTTTGCAAAAAGTAATATTAGCGAGCAATTTATCATTTCGTTTCAAGGAAAAACTCAGCGGAGCATCCGTTTGATAGATGCGTTGACTCACATCCAAATGTCGGTACATCGCACCATTCGTTCCTAAGGTCGTTTCCTCTAGCAGGGACACCAATTCAGGTGTAATTTCTTCCGAGAATTCAAATTTCATGACGGTCATTTGGTGTAAGCATGCCGATTAAAAAATCATCCAATTCACTCAAAGTACCTGTTTTAAGCTGATGAAATACCGAAATATCGTGGTCATTTAAATAGCTTGCTGTTGATGCACCCCATGCCACGCATTTAGCATCACTTGGAATCACGTTCATTTCAAGGAATGCTTTTACATTGCTAGGACTGGAGAAAATATAAAGGTCACAAGGTTTGATTTGCTGCGGTTTTGAGTTTGTTTTGTAAACAACTCGTTCTATTTTTAGATGGTCTGGAATGACACTTGAATAGGAATTCAAGCTTTGTTCACTTTTAGGAAAAAACACGCGTCGGTCCCCAAGCCAATCCCTGAAAACGTTGGCGCTTTCTTGAGGATTTCCGGCAAGTGGCGCTATAAAATCACAGGTAATCTGATGCTTGATATTTAGTTTTTCAGCCGTCTCCAAACCTGCACATGCATATTGAACCGAAGGAGCAGGATGTTGCTTCAAGAAAAATTCCGCCGCTCGAATACTCGAAAAAAAGACCAGATCAAAAACCTCAGGTAACTCGAAAGCCACTGGTTCGAAACGTACCATGGAAATGGAGCTTAGTTGTCCGCCATGTGAGGCAAAAGCTTTCAAGGTTTTTCCGCTCTCTTCGATTGGACGTGAAATAAAGATTCTTTTGGGAATCACTTTTTTAGCTCTTGAACAATAGAAAAAGCCAATTCTGTTTCTTGGCCTGGAACATAGGAATATGTGCGATTCGTTGCTGCCAAGGTCGAGGCGGGCGAAAAGGAAACATAGACATGATCGTCCACACAATAAACCCCCAAAGGCAATTGACAACCACCATCCATCTGACGAAGCACAGATCGTTCCAATTCGATGCGCGTGGCAACATCCGCGTGGTGTAGTTTTTGTAAGATTTTGTTTGTGGCTTCATCCGCTACACGCGTTTGCAAACCCAAAACTCCTTGTGCCGGAGCTGGAATAAATGTACTTGGGTCAAGTACAATCGTTTCTAAATCCGAAAGATCAAGTTCCAATCGCAAGACACCTGCTCGTGCAAGTAAGATTGCGTCGTATTGCCCTTGACGTAGTTTTTCAATTCGTGTCGGAACGTTTCCACGCAATTCCTTGATCGCTAAATCCGGACGTTGGGCCAATATTTGTGCTTTTCTGCGGGCAGAAGAAGTTCCTATCACCGCGTTTGTTTTTAGGTTCCAGGCTTGTTGTGCATCGAATGCTTCGCGACGCATCAGTAACAATTCGGAGGCATCCTCTCTGTAAGAAACAGCAGCAATGTGCAAGCCGCTTGGTTGCGTTGTTTCAAGGTCTTTGTGGGAATGAACAGCTAAATCAATGTCCCCATTCAATAAGGCTTGTTCAATTTCTTTGGTGAAAAACCCTTTTCCTTCAAGTTTATCAAAGCTAAGGTCTTGAATGCGATCCCCTTGTGTGACGATGATTTGGAAACTTACTTCACAACCTATTTCCTCCAATTGGCGACGAACGAAATAAGCTTGCCACAAAGCGAGGTCACTACCACGTGTACCAATGCGGATTTTAGGATTAGTTTGCATTTTTGAGTATGATTTCTTTGGCTAATTTCATCGGACCGGAAATGTATTTTTTCTCAATGTAGCCGATGATTTTATCTAACAGTTCTTTCGCTTGTGGGTCCAGTTGATCTAGGTCCTCCCGGAAAACCGTCTCGTAAGCCATGTTTTTTATATCCTTCACTTGTTGAGGAACATCTTTCATGGCAATTTCCACATTTCGTTCCTTGAATAAATTTTCAAAAGACTCCATTGAGTCCGTAATAATTTGCTCTACATGAAGAATTTCCTTGGAACGTTCTTTTAAGTTCTCATTGGATATTTTTTGCAAATATTCAATGGATAAATAGTTAATTGGATGAGCGGACAGAATCGTTGCATCCAAATCTTGAGGAATGGCCAAATCGATGACTACACGCTCATGCGATTCGTTTTGAAGCAAAAACGTGTATAATTCAGGACTTAAAACATGGTGTTTTGCGGCAGTACAGGAAATGATGACATCGAATCCATGAGAAAATTGATTCAATTCAGAAAGGGAATAGGCCGATCCTTTAATTTCAGTAGCCAATTTTTCGGCGCGCTCTAAAGTTCTATTAAATACATGGAAATTACGAAACCCATGTTTCTTCAAAAACCGACACATAGTGGTGTTTGTTACACCTGCACCGATGATGAGAATGCGCGCATCCATCGGAATGTTCATCCTTTTCATGTGATGGTATGCCAGGGAAACGACGGAAACTGGTTTCGTGGAAATCGATGTTTCTGTATACACTTGTTTGGCCGTTTGAATGACTTGTTTCATCAGCAAACGAATAAAATCACCTGTTAAACCTAAGGTTCTGCAATGTTCAAAAGACGTGCGTACTTGGGTGATGATTTCACGTTCACCAACGATCATGGAGTCAATGGATGAGGCAACAGACAAGGCGTGTTTCACTGCTGCTTTTCCGGAGTAGGTTTCAGAACGATGAACAAATTCCTCCAATTGAATCGGTACCAATTTTGGGTAAATCAATGAAAGAATTTGGTGGACATAATCCGCATCCAGTTTGTGTTGCTTCACAAAAGTGATTTCGACGCGGTTACAGGTAGACAGAAACTGGAGTTCGTCTAGCTGCAATACTTGCTTCACGCGATTTAAATGTTCGAATTGGTCTTCTTTTTCAATGTGCAATAAACCAATTTTATTGACGTCTAAATTTCGATGCGTAAATGCGATAATATGTAGGTCCTTCAACACAATCGATGGCTTTGAGCAACAAAAGTACATGTCAAAAGAGGGGCTTTTGTCATGGAAATGTCAGATATGGTAATTTAGAATCCATACAAATAACAGGAATACCCAGTATCTTCGCGAGGTGAAAGAAACAGAACTCATATTATTTGATTTAGGCGGAGTACTAATTGACATTGATTATCAGGCAACTGAACATGCATTCATCGAATTAGGTGTTACCGATTTTCAGCACCATTACACTCAATTCAATCAAGACCGTTTGTTTGATTTGTTTGAAACTGGGAAAATTTCTGCACAGCATTTCATCAATAAATTATTGCCGATTGTGAAACGAGGAACAAGTCCGAATCAAATTGTACATGCTTGGAATGCCATGATTTTGACTTTTCCCAAAAATAAAGTGAATCTTTTATTGGGACTCGCAAAGACTAAGCGCATCGCTTTGTTAAGTAACACGAATGAATTGCATATGGTGCAGGTGCATAAAGAATGGAACAAAGCTTGTTCTGTTCCTTTTCAATCGTTGTTTGAAAAGGTATTTCTTTCGCATGAGATTCATCAACGAAAACCAGACATGGAAACCTTTCAATGGGTTTGTGCTCAATTAAATGTGGAGGAAGCGAGCGTTTTATTTATTGATGATAGTCCACAGCACATTGAAGGAGCGAAAAACGCTGGGTTGAAAACGTTTTATTATGAGGAAGCTGCGAGCTTTTATGCGCTTTTCTCTTGACAAATTTCCACTAAAAGAGAACCCGTAGATTTCGGATGTAAAAAGGCAATGTGCTTGTTGTCGGCTCCATCCTTTGCTGCTTCATGAATGAGTTGGAATCCTGCTGTTTGTAAGCGTTTGATTTCTATTTCGATATCTTCCACTTCAAAGGCAACATGATGGAATCCTGGTCCATTCTTTGCTAAGAATTTGGCAATGGGTGAATCTTCATTTGTTGCTTCGAGCAATTCGATTTTAGAGGCTCCCACTTGAAAAAAAGCAGTCATAACACCTTCCGAAGCGACGCCTTCTCGTTTGTAACATGTTGTGTTTAGAAGTGCTTCATACATAGGGATCGATTCCTCTAAGTTTTTTACTGCAATCCCCAAGTGTTCAATTCGTTTCATTATTCAGCAATTTTGATGAATTTTTCCGTTTTGTTGTCGTAGTTAATAAAATATACGCCGCTTACTAAATTTCGGCAATCCACCTTACTTGACAGGCCTATTTTTAACAAATTCCCATAAGCATCATATACCTCGTATTTTGTTTTTGCTTCCTTTCCTGCGGCCTTGAAATAGAGGTAGTCCCTTACTTTTGTAGGGGATAATTTAAGTGCGGGAAGTCCGGATGAAAAGTAGGTAACTTGAGAACTTCGCTTGACTCCCGAATTATCAATCTGCGAGACACGAATTTGATTTTTGCCGGAATGAGGTGTGACTTGAAAACGATACGTATTCGCTGCTTTGGTACCTTTTCCTTTGACCTGTCCAGCCTCCACCCACCTATTCCATCGGTATTGTTCAATGATAAAATCCAAAGACCCAGACTCATCCATGCTTGTCCAATTCACTATTCCTGTTTTATCGGCAGAAATAGCGGTACAACGAAAGGTGCTTTTTGGCAGCAGTACCTCTGGATTGACAAACCGTGGTTCACAACCAGAAGAATGCTCCAAAACCACAAAAACCGTTTCGCCTTTTTTTAATTGAAATAATTTAAAGTTAATTTCGAAATGGGCACTTTGAATAGCTGCTGGTAAAATTTCTCCGTTAACGAGTACCCGATTGACACAAAATCCGAATCCATCTGCCTGTGGAGGATTATAGACGACAAGTGCTTTATCTTGATAGGTTCCATCGAGAGATAATAACTTATCCTGAGCCAAAAGGCTGAATTTCATGATTAATATGAATAGTATACTAAAAAGCTTTTTCATCTTTTAATGGCATTTTTCAAAGAAATATACACTCCTAAAATACAAATATACCTTGAATCCGAGTGATTCCCTTATTTTTGTAGCTATGTTATATGTTAAAGCATTACATGTGATTTTCATGGTAAGCTGGTTTGCTGGACTTTTCTACATGGTGAGGTTGTTTATTTATTTCGTGGAAGCCAATGAACAACAGGAACCCAAGAAAAGCATTCTTCAGGAACAATTTGAGCTGATGCAAAAAAGATTGTGGTGGATCATCACAACACCTGCCATGATTTTGACCGTCGTTTTTGGCACTATCATGATCCTTGATCAACCTGATTATTATTTATCTCAATCTTGGATGCACATAAAACTTAGCTTTGTAGGCCTATTATTGATCTATCATTTTTACAGCCAACGCATGATGTTTCAATGCCAAAAAAGAACCATTTCATGGTCCTCTGGTAAACTGAGGCTATGGAACGAAGTAGCTACACTCTTACTTGTAGCGATTGTCTTTCTAGTGATCATGAAAAACACCCTAAATTGGATCTATGGTACACTCGGATTCTTTGGTGTAGCGCTTCTTCTCATGTTGGGAATTCAACTTTATAAAAAATTGAGGAAAACTCGAGCTTGATTTGTTCAAAAATTAAGTTGTTTCTTTAGAAAGTTTGCCTAACTTTGCAAAAAATTTTTAAAACTCGCTTAAAGATTCGCTAATGCAACATTTCAGCAAACTTTCATTTATCATGCGAAAAGTCGCTTTTTTACTTGCCTTCTTGGGGATTTCTGGTTTCTCATTTGCGAATGAAGAAAAAGAATTCAACGTAAGCGAGATGATCATGCACCACATTAAAGATGCGCACGAGTGGCATCTTTATGGACCTGAACATGGTGGAACGAGCATTTATTTACCTATCATCTTGTTGGATAATGGACTTAAAACATTTAGTTCAAGCCATTTTTACCACGGTCAACCAGTTACCATCGAGAACAAAGAATCAGGCGTAAGCATGCATTACGTGAAAGGTACAGGTCCCGCAAGTGAATACGCGATGTTCCACGAAGAGATCTACAAGTTGAATGAAGCTGGATTATTAGAATTCAAAGGAGAACATCCACACAATGCACAGCCTTTCGATTTCTCCATCACTAAAAATGTGATGTCCCTTTTAATGGGCGCTTTCTTGATTTTAGTCATCATGTTTAGCGTAGCGAAATTTTACCGTAAAAACGGAGCAGTTGCTCCAAAGGGATTGGCAAAGTTTTTCGAGCCAATTATCGTTATGGTGCGCGATGACATTGCGAAAGCAAACATCAACGAGCATAAATATGAAAAATACGTTCCTTATTTATTGACCATTTTCTTCTTTATATGGTTCAATAACATGTTGGGATTGATTCCTTTCTTGCCAGGTGGTGCGAACTTAACAGGAAACATTACAGTGACTTTATTCTTAGCCGTTTGTACATTGCTTGTGACATTGTTCTCTGGAAACAAAAACTATTGGGGACATATCTTTTGGATGCCAGGCGTTCCAGTACCAATGAAATTTTTCATGATGCCTATTGAAATCATTGGGATTTTCACAAAACCATTTGCGTTAATGATTCGTTTGTTTGCGAACATTACAGCAGGACACATTATTGTTTTAGCATTGATTTCCATCATTTTTGTAAATAAGAACATTGGCTGGGCTGGATTGTCTGTGCCGATGGCTTTATTTATATCGGTTTTGGAAGTTTTAGTTGCGTTTTTACAAGGGTTCCTTTTTGCGATGCTATCCGCATTGTTTATTGGAGCAGCTGTGGAAGAAGCGCATCATTAATTAGTAACCTTTTAATTCAAATATAATGACAGGAATGTTCGGTAGTATTGCAGCAATCGGTGCTGGTTTAGCAGTTTTAGGCGCAGGTCTAGGGATTGGTAGAATCGGTGGTTCTGCAGTAGAAGGTATCGCTCGTAACCCAGAAGCATCTGGGAAAATTCAAACGGCGATGATTATTGCAGCAGCACTTATTGAGGGTGTTGCGTTGTTCGGTGTAGTAGTTGGTCTACTAGGCGCGAAAGCATAAATCTTTAAAGGTAATTGGGACGGTTGGTTCCAATTACCTTTATATTAAACACTTAATTAAAAGAAAATGGATTTAATATTACCTGACTTAGGTTTATTGTTCTGGACAGGAATCGTTTTTTGCTGTCTATTGTTCTTGCTTGCAAAATTCGCTTGGAAGCCTATTTTAAATGCAGTAAATGCACGTGAGCAGAAAATTTCCGAAGCCTTGGATTTGGCTGCAAAAACGCAGGCAGAGATGAAAGCTTTGAAAGCTGAAAACGACCAAATTTTAAAAGAAGCGCGCGCTGAGCGTGATGCGATTTTAAAAGAAGCGAAAGAGGCAGCTAATCACATGATTGAAGATGCAAAATCAAAATCAAAGGTGGAAGCGCAAAAGATTGTTGAGTCAGCACGATTAAACATCAACAGCGAAAAAGCAGCAGCAATTGCTGAAATCAAAACACACGTAGCAACGTTGGCAGTAGAAATTGCTGAGAAAGTTGTACGCGGTGAATTAGCATCGGATGAAAAACAAAAAGCATTAGCAGAAAAACTTGCTGGTGATATTCAAATGAATTAATCAAATGAAATCTACGAAATCAGCAGGACGTTACGCAAAAGCATTGTTGGAATTGGCTTTAGATCAAAAAAAGATCGAAGTCATTGAATCCAATATGCAGCAAATCTTGACGGTTGCCGAAGAGGCGCATGATTTTCAAGTGTTTTTAAATTCACCTTTGATTAAAGTGGATAAGAAAATTGAGGTCATCAAATCAATCTTTGGAAACTTTGATGCACTTTCTATTTCATTTTTAGAATTGGTAGCAAACAATGGAAGAGAATCCTACATTACCGAGATTGCTCATTCTTTTTTAAACCAACTCAAAGAACACCGAGGGATTGTTCCAGTAACAATCATCAGTGCACAAAAATTAGACGCGAAAACAAAGGAACAAATTACTTCCAAAATAAGCGCAAGCATTCAAGGAACATTGGAAATTACAGAAAATGTTGACGAATCGTTAATTGGTGGCTTCATCGTTCGCATGGGGGATCACCAAATCGATGCATCCGTTTCCAATCAATTGAATCGATTAAAACAAGAATTAGTAAAATAGTCAAACGACACATTAAATAAAGTAAAAATGGCAGATATCAAACCAGCAGAAGTTTCCGCAATTTTAAGAGAACAACTTTCTGGATTTCGCTCTGAAGCAGAATTACAAGAAGTAGGTACCGTTCTTCAAGTAGGAGATGGTATTGCACGTATCTATGGAATGAATGGTGTACAATACGGTGAATTAATTGAATTCGCAGGTGGGATGCAAGGAATTGCATTGAACTTAGAAGAAGACAATGTAGGAGCTGTATTATTGGGAAGATCCTCTAGTGTAAAAGAAGGAGATACCGTTCGTCGTTTAGGAAAAATTGCTTCTGTAAAAGTAGGTGATGGAATGGTTGGACGCGTAATCGACACATTGGGTCAACCAATTGATGGTAAAGGTCCAATTGCTGGCGAATTATTCGAAATGCCAATCGAACGCAAAGCACCGGGAGTAATATTCCGTCAACCAGTTACCGAGCCTCTTCAAACAGGGATCAAAGCGGTTGATGCCATGATTCCAATTGGACGTGGACAACGTGAGTTGATTATCGGTGACCGTCAAACAGGAAAAACAACTGTGGCTATTGATACGATCATCAACCAACGTGAGTTTTACGATCGCGGTGAACCCGTTTATTGTATTTATGTAGCAATTGGACAAAAAGGTTCAACCGTTGCAGGTATCGTTAAAAAATTAGAAGATGCAGGAGCTATGGCTTATACAACTGTTGTTGCCTCTAACGCATCTGATCCAGCTCCAATGCAATTTTATGCGCCAATGACCGGTGCTGCAGTAGGAGAATATTTTAGAGATTTAGGTAAACCAGCTTTAATTGTTTACGATGATTTATCGAAACAAGCGGTTGCTTACCGTGAGGTATCCTTGTTGCTTCGTCGTCCTCCAGGTCGTGAGGCATATCCAGGTGACGTATTCTACCTTCACTCCCGTTTATTGGAGCGTGCTGCGAAAGTTATTGCTGATGACAACATCGCTAAACAAATGAATGACTTACCAGCTTCGTTGAAAGATAAAGTAAAAGGTGGTGGTTCATTAACAGCACTTCCTATCATTGAAACACAAGCAGGTGACGTTTCCGCATATATCCCAACGAACGTAATCTCCATTACAGATGGACAAATCTTCTTGGAAGGTGACTTATTTAACTCTGGTATTCGTCCAGCGATCAACGTAGGTATCTCCGTTTCTCGTGTTGGAGGATCTGCACAGATTAAATCCATGAAAAAAGTTGCTGGTACATTGAAATTAGATCAGGCACAGTACCGCGAATTAGAAGCGTTTGCGAAATTTGGTTCTGATTTAGATACGGCGACGAAAAATGTATTGGACAAAGGTGCTCGTAACGTGGAAATCTTGAAACAAAAAGAAGGAGATCCATACCCAGTTGAAAAACAAATTGCGATCATCTACGTTGGTGTAAAAGGACTTATTCAAAATGTTCCTATCAACCAAGTGAAAAACTTCGAGAAAGATTATTTAACTGTATTAGAAGCAAAACATGCTGACACATTAGTGGCATTGAAAGCTGGAAAATATACAGATGAAATCGAAGCTGTTTTAACGAAAGTTGCGAAAGAAGTCGCTGAGAAATTCTAATTGTTCCCCATCATTTGATTGAAGATAAACATCAAGAATGGCTAATTTAAAAGAAATACGTAACCGAATCACCTCTGTAGGTTCAACCATGCAGATCACTTCAGCAATGAAGATGGTTTCTGCTGCCAAGTTGAAACGTGCACAAGATGCAGTTACGCAAATGCGTCCTTATGCAGGTAAATTGAAAGAAATCTTGGAGAACTTAAGTGCGACCCTTGATCTTTCTGAAAATGCCTACTCGGAGCAACGCGAAGTGAAAAATGTTTTGCTTGTTGGAATCACATCCAACCGTGGTCTATGCGGTGGATTCAACAACAACATCATCAAACGAGTTGGAGTGCTGATCCATGAAGATTACAAAGATGCAAATGTTCAAGTGTTGAGCATTGGTAAAAAAATCCGGGATGTTTACAAGCGTACTGAATTCAACTACTCAAATGACAAAATCGAACAAATGGAAGACGTCTATGCAGACCTTCGATTTGACGTTGTTGCTCAATTAGCAGAAGAAATCATTCAACAATTCCACAACAATTCATTTGATAAAATCGTTTTGGTATACAATCGATTCATTAATGCGGCATCACAATCCATCGAATCAGAACAATTTTTACCAATTGTTCCTACAGCAAACGAAGGAGAGAATGCCGGCGATTATTTGTTCGAGCCATCGAAAATGGAAATTGTGGAAGATTTGATCCCTAAATCATTGAAACTTCAATTATTCAAAGCGATTCGCGATTCATTTGCTGCTGAGCACGGTGCGCGTATGACTGCCATGCATAAAGCAACAGACAACGCAAATGAACTACAAAAAAGCCTTAAATTAAGTTACAACAAAGCACGTCAAGCTGCCATTACGAACGAAATTCTTGAAATCGTTGGTGGTGCAGAAGCTTTGAACGGATAAGTAAATTATTGCATATTAAAAAAGCCCTAACAGAAATGTCAGGGCTTTTTTTATGTTTGTAACTTGTATGATTACAAGCTTAACTCCCAATTAAAACGTTTGTTGATTACTTCGTATACTTTTTCCTTTACCTCAGGAACAACAATTTTGTGAAGGACATCTGACATAAAAGCCGTTAACAATAATTGAGTTGCTCCCTTTTCTGATATACCGCGAGCGCGTAAATAAAACAGTGCTTCCTCATCCAATTGACCTGTCGTAGATCCATGTGAGCATTTAACATCATCCGCATAGATTTCAAGTTCCGGTTTGGAGTTTACACTGGCATCTTCACTAATCAATACATTCGCATTCGATTGAAAGGCATTTGTTTTCTGTGCATCTTGACGAACAAAAACTTTTCCATTAAAAACAGATACTGATTTATCATCCATGATTCCTTTGTATAACTCATTGCTCACGCAATTTGGAACGCGGTGATCAACGGTAGTGTAATTTGCCACATGTTGCTGCCCATTGAGCATATACATGCCATTCAAATGCGTTTCTGCATGTTCACCAATCACCTGAATGTGTAAATCGTTTCTAACCAAATTTCCATCCAATGTTAAGGTGTTGATTTGGAATACGGAATTTGCATCCTGCCAAACTTCCTCATCTGCAAAAGAATGCAGTTCACTCGACTCCATTTGTACTTTTTCAATGTTGAGGTTTGCATGCTTACCCACTTCAACTGAGGTATGTACATGAGAAAAAATTGCTTTCGACTCTTCGGAGACATATGTCAACACCATTCTCGCTTGAGAATTTTCACCGATAGAAACATGATTTCTAGTAAATCCAGCATAAGCTGAACTGACAACATGCACCACTTCAATGACCGGTTCAATGACCACATTTTTATCAACTTTCACCAAAACTCCTGATTGGGCGTGAACTATATTCATGGCAGCAAATACATCCTTCACTGTTGAAAATGGTAGGTGCTTTGCACTGGAAATGAAATCAATGCTTAGTCCTTTAGGCAAATCCATTTCTGGAAGGATCACCTTGCCGTTGATGATGTAAATCGCGATGGCATCTGGACAAATTTGTTGATCCGATTTAGACGGAATCCATTCATCTGAACTTGGTTCAAACGAAGCATTGCCCAATTTGGCCAATCGTGTGTATTTGAATCGCTCTACTTTCGTTGTTGGAAAGTCATTTTCCGCAAGAAATGAGCGAGCCATATCGCCCATTGGCAACAATCCCTCGATTTCTGTTTTCGGAAATCGACTTGAAAATTGACTTAATTTATTCGAGTTTTCCATTGCCTTTACTTACGCGTCAATTGAATCTTTGATCCAATCGTATCCTTTTTCCTCTAGCTCCAAGGCTAACTCTTTCGTCCCTGTCATGACAATACGACCATTATACAACACGTGAACGAAATCTGGAACGATGTAATCCAATAAACGTTGGTAGTGGGTAATCACGATCGTTGCATTTTTATCGGATTTGAGTGTGTTTACACCATTTGCAACAATGCGCAATGCATCAATGTCCAAGCCAGAGTCCGTTTCGTCCAATACTGCTAACTTCGGTTCCAACATAGCCATTTGAAATATTTCATTTCGTTTTTTTTCACCGCCAGAGAATCCTTCATTCACAGCACGCGAAGCAAGCTTACTGTCCAATTCAACAATAGCAGATTTCGCCCGCACCATGGCCATAAAGTCCTTTGCCGATAAAGGGTCTTGGCCTTTATATTCGCGGATTTCGTTTAACGCTGTACGTAGAAAATTTACATTCGAAACACCTGGAATCTCAACTGGATATTGAAACGCTAAAAACAATCCTTCTCTCGCACGATCTTCCGTGGATAACTCCAATAAATCCGTTCCATCAAAATCAACAGATCCGGCAGTTACTTCGTAATCTTCACGTCCAGCTAACACACTTGCAAGCGTACTTTTTCCGGCTCCATTTGGACCCATTATCGCATGAACTTCTCCAGCTTTCACTTCAAGGTTCAATCCTTTTAGGATTTCTTTCCCATCGATACTTGCGTGTAAATTTTCAATTTTAATCATCTTTTCTTCTTTCTTTTAAGGATGTTCTCCTTTTATCTTTGTTAACCAACGCTGCCTTCTAAGCTAATTGCTAAGAGTTTTTGTGCTTCCACAGCAAACTCCATTGGTAATTGATTTAACACTTCTTTGCAATAACCATTCACAATCAAACTAATGGCTTTTTCCTCGCTAATTCCTCGCTGCATGCAATAAAAC
The DNA here is from genome assembly GCA_030727405.1 of Crocinitomicaceae bacterium. Taxonomy (GTDB): domain Bacteria; phylum Bacteroidota; class Bacteroidia; order Flavobacteriales_D; family Crocinitomicaceae; genus UBA952. The sequence continues at coordinate 24,882 of JANRBR010000030.1, forward strand.
AATTGATCTTCTCCGATTTTCGAAGTAGTTGCTTCGTGTTCTATTTTGGCGCTTGGATTCTTGCATTCTATGTAGGGGAACGTATGTGCTCCACATTCATCCGTCATCAAAAGGGAGTCACATTGCGAAAAATTGCGCGCATGCTGAGCACCTTTGTTGATTTGAACCAAACCACGGTATGAGTTTTGTGATTTACCCGCAGAAATTCCCTTTGAAATAATCGTGCTTTTGGTATGTTTACCCAAGTGAACCATTTTCGTTCCCGTATCTGCTTGCTGGTAATTATTGGTCACTGCAACGGAATAGAATTCTCCAATCGAATGATCGCCTTTCAAAATACATGAAGGATATTTCCAGGTAACAGCGGAACCGGTTTCTACCTGAGTCCAGGAAATTTTAGCATGTGTTTCACACATCCCACGTTTGGTGACAAAATTAAAGACACCACCTTTTCCTTCTTTATCCCCTGGATACCAATTTTGCACCGTTGAATATTTGATTTCGGCATGATCCATTGCAATCAATTCGACCACCGCGGCATGTAATTGATTTTCGTCTCTTTGTGGTGCTGTACAACCTTCCAAATAGGAAACATAAGAACCTTCGTCAGCTACAACCAAGGTGCGTTCAAATTGACCCGTACCACCCGCATTGATTCGGAAGTAAGTAGATAATTCCATAGGACAACGCACTCCTTTTGGGATGTAACAAAAAGAACCATCTGTAAAAACGGCAGCGTTTAATGCTGCATAAAAGTTATCTGTCATGGGAACAACGGAACCCATGTGTTTTTTTACTAAATCGGGGTGATTTTGAACTGCATCTGAAAAAGAACAGAAAATGACACCTAACTCACCAAGTTTCTCTTTGAAGGAAGTTGCAACAGAGACAGAGTCCATGACAAAGTCAACCGCTACTCCCGTTAATCGTTGTTGTTCCTCCATAGAAATCCCCAGTTTTTTCATGGTTTCTTTCATTTCTGGATCAACATCATCCCAAGATTCGTATTTTTTTGTTTGTTTGGGAGCTGAGTAATAGGCAATTGCCTGGAAATCGGGCTTCTGATAGTGAACATGTGCCCATTCTGGTTCGGTCATTTCTTTCCAAATCGCAAAAGCTTTCAAACGGTAATCCAGCAACCAATCCGGTTCGTTTTTCTTTGTCGAAATCAAACGAATGATGTCCTCATTTAAACCAATAGGAACGGTATCCGACTCAATATCCGTTACGAATCCGAATTTGTATTCTTGATTTTCGAGATCCTTTGCTAATTCATTTTCAGTATATCCTGCCATTGCTTTTTCTTAAACAGAGAAAGACTCTCCACATCCACAAGTTCGATCCGCGTTCGGATTTTGAAACATAAATCCTTTTCCATTTAATCCACCAGAGAAATCTAAGGTAGTGCCAATCAAATACAGGTAGCTTTTTTTATCAACGACTACTTTTATTCCATTGTCTTCAAATGATTTGTCCCCTTCTAATTCTTGATTATCAAAGGTCAATTGGTACATTAATCCCGAACAGCCGCCACCTTCCACTCCAACGCGGATGAAGAGTCCTTCTTTACCCTCGTCTTCCATTAACCTCAGCGCCTGCTTCTTCGCGTTGTCTGTAACTGTAATCATAATCAGTTTTTATTTAGATTAATTATAAATAAACTCTAAATCGTCCACAAAAATACCACTTTTATGGTATTTCAACAAACGAATATTTGATTATTTAAATACAAACACCTGCGAACAACTAAAGTTTTCCTTTCCATGTAAATTAATCACAAATTTCAAATCAATTCATATAAAATGTAGGGCTTACAATGCTTACTATTTATTGCTTTAGAACCTTTTGTTTAATTAGTCATTTCGTTAAAATTTTTGTTTAGATTCAAGGTCTAGTGATAATGTGTATTTTTGATTCATGAAAATTCGCATCCTATCTTTCTTGATTTGTTTTACCGGAAGTTTTCTCTTTGCCCAAGGTATAAACAAAACATATAAAACAAAATACGTAGTGATTTTGGTCATCGACGGTCCAAGATTTAGTGAAACCTACGGTGATTCCACTTGTCAATTAAGTCCAGTTCTGTGTGATTCTTTGCGCTATGAGGGCGCATTTTATGAAAACTTCCGCAACAATGGTCCAACGTATACCGTTCCGGGGCATACAGCCATTGTCACAGGATCATACCAGCGCATCTCAAATGCCGGTACAAGTTTGCCTAAAAATCCTTCTTTATTTCAGTATTACTTGAAAGCAACTGGTGCTCCCAAAAAAGATGCGTTTATCGTAGCTAGTAAAGGAAAGTTAGATGTCCTTGCCAATACAAAAAACAAAAAATGGCACGATCAATTTGTGGCTTCTACCTATTGCGGACCAAACGGTGCTGGTATTGGTTATGGTAAGGATGAAAAAACATTTGCGAAGGTCACAGAATTAGTAACAAGTCCAGAGGCTCCGCACGTCATGCTGATTAATTTATTAGCGGTGGATGTATACGGCCATGCGAATAATTGGGAAAAATACAAAGAATCAATCACTGCCTGTGATGCTTACGTTGCTCGATTATGGTCCATGATTCAAACAAATCCTGCTACGAAGGATCAAACCACATTATTCATCACCAATGATCACGGTCGTCATTTAGATCGTGTAAAATCTGGATTTATAAACCACGGAGATCGTTGCGAAGGCTGCAGGCATATTTCCCTTCTTGTTTTAGGTCCAGACACACCTAAAGGCCTTTCAGTTAAAAAACAAGGAGAATTAATTGATCTCTCTAAAACCATTTCAACGCTCTTGCATTTTGATATGCCAAGTAGCAAAGGTCGTTTCCTAGAAGAAGCGTTTAAGCCTTAAAATAGTCCCTTCAGAAGGTCATCATCTACGAAATGAGGAATGGTCACCTTTAAATTTGGTTCAATCTCCATGGCGCGTTTGATGGCGAAAATTGCATGTTCATTTCTTGCCCAATTGCGTCGAGCAATTCCGTTGTTAACATCCCAATGCAACATCATTTTCAAGTTGCGATCAGCATCTGCGCTTCCGTCTAATAGCATTCCAAATCCGCCATTGATGACTTCACCCCATCCTACTCCACCGCCGTTGTGAATCGACACCCACGTGGCGCCTCTGAAGCTATCTCCAATGACATTTTGAATCGCCATGTCTGCCGTAAAACGAGATCCATCATAGATATTAGACGTTTCACGGTAAGGTGAATCAGTTCCAGAAACATCGTGGTGGTCACGTCCCAAAATAACGGGTCCAATTTCACCTTGTGCTATGGCCTGATTAAATGCCTCTGCAATCCGCATTCTGCCTTCAGCATCGGCATAAAGAATTCTTGCTTGCGATCCGACAACCAAACGGTTTTCTTGAGCACCTTTAATCCATTGTATATTATCGGCCATTTGTTGTTGGATTTCAACGGGGCTATTTGCCATCATTTCCTCCAATACACGGCAAGCGATGGCGTCTGTTTTTTCTAAATCACTTGGATCACCAGATGCACAAACCCATCTAAACGGACCAAAACCATAATCAAAACACATTGGTCCTAAAATATCCTGAATGTAAGAAGGGTATTTAAAGTCGATGTGATTTTCAGCCATTACGTCTCCTCCAGCACGAGAAGATTCCAGTAAAAAGGCATTTCCATAATCAAAGAAATAAGTACCCTTTTGAGTATGTTTATTGACGGATGCCGCATGTCGCCTTAAGCTATTCTGAACGTATTCTTTGAATGAATCCGGATTTGTTGCCATGAGCTCGTTAGCCTCCTCAAAGGAAAGTCCTGCTGGATAATATCCTCCTGCCCATGGATTGTGTAAAGACGTTTGATCGGAACCTAAATCTACGTGAACTCCCGTTTCATCAAACTTTTCCCAAACATCAACCACATTCCCAAGGTAGGCAATAGAAACCACTTCTTTCGCAGCTTGAGCTTTTTTCACACGTACAACAAGTTCATTTAAGTCCGTGATGATTTCATCAACCCAACCCTGTTCGTGTCTGGTTCTTGCCGCTTTAGGATTAACTTCCGCTGTTACCGAAATGACCCCGGCAATGTTTCCTGCTTTTGGCTGCGCGCCAGACATGCCGCCTAATCCGGCAGTTAAAAATAATTTTCCTTTGATGTCATCACGATTTTTCGCTAATCTTCTTACCGCATTTAACACCGTAATGGTGGTTCCATGAACAATGCCTTGAGGACCAATGTACATGTACGAGCCTGCCGTCATTTGTCCATATTGTGTGACACCTAGTGCATTGAATTTCTCCCAGTCATCTGGTTTTGAATAATTGGGTATCATCATTCCATTCGTCACCACAACCCGTGGTGCATTTTTATGAGAAGGAAATAATCCCATGGGATGACCAGAATACATCACCAATGTTTGTTCGTCTGTCATTTCAGACAAATATTTCATCGTCAAGCGGTACTGAATCCAGTTTTGGAAAACTGCCCCATTTCCACCATAAGTAATGAGTTCATGAGGGTGTTGTGCTACGGCATGGTCCAAATTATTTTGAATCATCAACATGATTGCTCTTGCCTGCATGGATTTACCTGGGTATTCCGAGATCGGACGAGCAAAAATGGCATGGGCTGGTCGGTAACGGTGCATGTAAATACGTCCATACGTATTCAACTCGTTTGCGAAATCCTTGGCTAATTCCGCATGTTGCTCTATCGGAAAATAACGCAATGCATTGGCAATTGCCAATTTCTTTTCCTCTTTTGAAAGAATGTCCTTTCGTTTTGGAGCATGATTTACATCAACCTCCCATGTACTGATGGGCGGAATGTTGGTAGGGATTCCTTCTTGGATTTCTTGTGCAAAAGACAATTGTGACATCGTTGTTCAATTTTGAACAAAAGTAGTCAATCCTAGTATTTCAAAACGACAAATCCGTGTTTTTGTAGTATTTCGCCTCCTTCAAGAACAGCATCAATGCGGTAGAAATACGTTCCTTCCTCAACCAAATCTCCTCCACTTGTCTTTCCGTCCCAATATCCTGCTGGATCAGAATACTCGTAAATCACATTTCCCCAACGGTTCAAAATGTAACATTGGAATTCTGAAATGCCTTCATAATTGACAAAGAATTGATTGTTTCCGACTTCAGAGGACAATGAAACAATGTTTGGAGCAGTGATGTCACAAGGTTTGATTTCAATCGTAGAAACATCCGAAACGGTGTAACATGCATTGGATAAATAGAAGGTATAATCTCCCGGTTGATTCACAATGCGTGGCAACTCCACATTGCCATCACCCCATGCATATGTCAATGCCGGGTTGTAGCCCGCTTGCAAAGGTTGCGAATTGACCATCAAAGGATTAAGTTCGAAGTTTGCATTTCTACAAATGGCTGTATCCAATAACTCGGTGTAAATGTATGGGGGAAATTCAATTTCCGAAATAATCGTATCGTTGCAAGAATTATCTATGTACATCACATTAAAAATACCACCGACTTGAAAGGTTTTAATTTCAGGGTTGTCGACGAGGTTGCTTGGTAAAAAATGTACCGAAGTGTCCGCACAATACCAAGTACCACCGCTATAGGAAACGGTATTTTGTACTTGGAAAGAATAATTACAAGCTAAGGTATCGTTGAAGATCTCAGGAGTCGGCAACACATTTAAGGTCACTGTGGTATCGTATTGACAACCAAAATTATCTACGACATTATACGTGTAATTCGTATTGCCAATAACCGATGGCTGAATCACAATTAAAGTATCATTTTGGCCAGAAATGATGCTTGGGTCGTTGTTCCAAAAATCACTCATGACAATGTTTTGGTAGCCTTCAGACTCTGGGTACAATGACGCATTGAAGTAGATCGCCCATTGGAAAATATATCCGTCATCAATCCCTTGGTTATCCTGTATTGAAATCGTCCATGGACCATTTACAGGACATCCTGCGAATTGATTGAAATCACCATCTGGCAAATAGACTCCATTGGGATTCATTGATTGGAACCCATATGAATTTGCAATGGTATTCCCAGCAGCAACCTCTGTACAAATAGTTCCCAAAGTAGCATTCGTTGGAGAGAAGCAATAGGTCCAAACCGGAGTTCCTGGCGAGCCTCCATCGATATTAGTGTCATTACCTAAGAAAGTCGAAATGCCATTGCCACAGCCGCCTGGGACAAGTTCGTTCCATCCAAAAGGTGTTTGATTGTAAGCATTCATCAAGGACACCGTAGTTCCGTTTGGACAAGTCAATGCTATTTCAATGTCACCGATGTAGGAGTGTTCGATATCGATGCATAATTCATCAAAGTCATTTGCTGAAGTAATGACCGCTGTAGAATCAAATCCAGACATCGGAACGACCGATGAGTAAGTTTGTCCGGCACCATCCGGCAAGAATGTAAGTCCAGCAAAAACACCACCAATTTGAAATTGCCCTCCAGGAATATCAATTCCTACAGTGTCCGTTGCGGTTACCCCACCAAGTAGGTTTGTGTTTGAACCTAAACAAACCGAATCCTCAAGTGGACCTGTACCGGTGAAAAAGGGCGTTTGAGAAACCCTAACTTTACAGGCAATGTTTGCTTGATGTGGGAAAATATCCTGAACTTTTAAATCCACGTAATAACCGGATTGCGCTGGTGGAGTGAACCATACTGATGGGCCGGTAAATTGACCTACACCACCTATGGTCCAAGTATAATTACAGTTAGCAATGGTTTGGGAATACCCCGTGTTGGCGTTTTCAAATGAATACGGGAACGTAGGCGTTGCTGTAAGTAAAACAGAATCACCAAAACACAAATCAACATATCCCGTATCAAGTGGATTCAGGATGTTGGGTCCAACCCCATTTTTAAATGCTTCAATGTGTGGTTCGATGGGTTGCGGTGGATTGCCGCAGGCCACATTTGCTACCCATCCCGTTCCTTCATTCACACCGTTTGAGCGAAAGCGCAATGTGAGGCATCCTGAAGGATTATTGGCAAAAGAAGCTTGAACAAAAAATCCAACAGGATTTGTGCCAGAATTATACGCTCCGAGAAGTGGAGCACTTGTTGAAGGTCCGTCGTAAACGTACAAGGTATCCGTCGGATGTATGTCAAATTCGAAACCAATATTGGTAGCAAAGGAAATAGAGACCTTTGATCCTTGTGTCAAATCAGGACATAAAACCAAGGTTTGATCGGTGTTCGGTAAATAATTTCCTGCACCATCAATGAAATTCGTGCCACCTGTGGGAACGATTCCTGCACAATTCAGTGGATTGGTCTGGCCATAATCGGGATCTGTGATGCTCAAAGTTACTTGTGCAAATCCTACATGCGCCAGAACGATAAATAAAATACTGAGTAACGTTTTTGTCATTATTTCTTGTTTTGTATTTCTAACTTGAGGATGTTCATCGATTTTACGACAAGAAGTTCATTTTTACCTGCTAGTTGAAAATATTGAGTTCGGTCTAAAATTTGCAATTCATAATCTGTAAAACGAAGCGATTCTTTTGGTTTTAAGATAGTTGGGAATTGACTAACATCCTTTCCCTCTGGAATTCTAATGATATAACATGCATGGTCTACCGCATAATTTAAAACATCAATGGTACCTTGGTTATCTTGCTCCAAAGCTTTTAATTCGCGATCTGTGTAACTTTCAGATAATGCTGGACTTGCCTTTTGTGCAACGATTTGTTGAGTGAAGGCAAGTAAAATAATGAGTAATCCCTTTTTCATGAAATCAGTTTTGTGTCCACAAGACGTTATAAATCGTTGAAAAGTTGTACGAAATGTTCAAATTTTTCAATTTAAAGCTAAGGTAATAAAACTTAGTTTTGCCCAAACATAATTCCTTAGTTTATAATCATGGAGAATTCAGCATTAGAAAAAGTCGCTTCTCAAGTTAGAAGAGACATCGTTCGTATGGTTTCAGCAGTTAATTCAGGACACCCTGGAGGATCATTAGGTTGTGCCGATTTTTTAAGCTTTCTGTATTTTGAGCAAATGAACTTCAATGCGGAGTCCTTTCAAATGGATGGCCTAGGTGAAGATCTTTTTTTCTTGTCAAACGGACACATTTCACCCGTTTGGTACAGTGTTTTAGCAAGAGCTGGTTATTTTCCAGTGGCAGAATTAGGGACATTTAGAAAACTATCCAGTCGTTTACAAGGTCACCCATCGACGGATAAAAAATTGCCTGGAATCCGAATGGCTTCTGGATCATTGGGTCAAGGGCTTTCGGTTGCAGCTGGAGCTGCTCAAGTAAAAAAATTAAATAGCGATAAAAGCATCGTTTACACCTTACATGGAGATGGCGAATTACAAGAGGGTCAAATTTGGGAAGCAGCGATGTATGCAGCTGCCAACAAGGTAGATAACCTCATTGCGACCATCGATTACAACGGCCGTCAAATCGATGGTGATGTGGAGGATGTCATGTCCTTAGGAAACTTGGCACAAAAATGGCAAGCTTTTGGATGGGAAGTGTTGGAAATGGATGGTCACCATTTTGATGACATTCGTTTAAACATGACAAAAGCAAAAGCAATGTGTGGAAAAGGCAAACCAGTAGTGATTATCATGAAAACCGAAATGGGTCAAGGTGTTGACTACATGATGGGGTCTCACAAATGGCACGGAGTTGCACCAAATGCAGAACAATTAACAGCTGCTCTTGCACAGTTAGAAGAATCGTTAGGAGATTATTGATGAAACAGTGGATATGTGTCTTGTTCCTTTGTCTTTCTAGTTTCGGCTGGTCACAAAAAAACACGCGTATATTGTTCATTCTTGATGCTTCAAATAGCATGAATGTTGATTGGAACAACAATCAAACACGCATGGAAGCAGCAAAGGAGGTCTTGGTTCAAGAAGTGGAAAAGTTGAGGGGGATTCCAAACTTGGAGATTGCTTTGCGCGTTTACGGTCACCAAACGCCCATCACGAACACTTACCAAGACTGCAACGACACCAAATTGGAAGTGCCTTTTGGCGTAAATACGGTAGATGCCATAAAAAGCAAAGTCAAATCATTGCAGGCAAAAGGATCCACTCCCATTGCACGTTCACTCGAAGCTGCGGCGGGAGACTTTCCCGATACTCTAGCAAGAAATTACATCATTTTAATTACGGATGGTCTTGAATCATGCGACAATGATCCCTGCATCATCGCAAGGAAATTAAAAGATAAAGGAGTCAAGGTTACACCGTTTGTGATTGGACTCGGAATGGATTTATCTTACTTGGATAAATTCGATTGCATTGGCGCCTATTCCGATGCTGAAAGCAAAGAATCTTTCCGCAATGTATTGTCCTCCATTCTTTCCAAAACACTAGTCAATACAACCGTACAAGTGAACTTGAACGACATTACAAGAAAACCGTTAGAAACAAATGTGACGCTTTTCTTCTATGAAAGCGGGACAACGAACTTAAAATACACGTTTACCCACACGTTAAACAGGAAAAATTTACCGGATACTTTAATTTTAGACCCCAATTTGACCTACGATTTAGTGGTGAATACTTTGCCCAAAGTGGAAAAAAAGGGTATTGTCCTTCAAAAACATACGCACAATACAATCATTTTGGATGCACCACAGGGTTATCTCAAATTTACTGCCTCACGAAATACACAAAATCCAACTTTTCAAATGCGTGTTTCGATGAAGGATAATCCTCAAACCTTGCATGCACAAAATTTAAATTCCACGCAAAAATACCTTGTAGGAACCTACGATCTTGAAATCTTTACCTTGCCAAGAACCTATCTAAACGTGGAAATCACGCAGAGCAAGACAACAATTGTGGATGTCATTCCTGCAGGAACATTTCAGTATGCCATTGAAAAAGCGATTGTTGGCCAAATCTTTTTCGAACGAAAACCTGATCAATGGGAATGGGTTGCTAACCTCGATGAGAATTTACTCGAAGGAAAGTGGGACCTTCAGCCAGGAAATTACAAAGTTGTATACCGCGAAAAGGCTCAAAAGTCGAGTGCATACACGAAAGAAAAAAAATTCAGAATTGATTCAAATAAAACACTCTTATTAAATTTATAGTTATGGAATTTGAAATACTTGGAAACAAAGACACGCGATCAGGATTTGGTGAAGGATTAGCGGAATTAGGACGCACAAATCCAGATGTAGTCGCATTATGTGCTGACTTAACTGGTTCATTAAAAATGGATGCCTTCCAAAAGGAAAATCCAGATCGATTTTTCCAAGCTGGAATTGCTGAAGCAAACATGATTGGACTCGCTGCAGGAATGACCATTGGCGGAAAGATTCCATACACGGGAACATTCGCAAACTTCTCGACCGGACGTGTATACGATCAAATTCGTCAATCGGTGGCTTATTCTCAAAAAAACGTGAAAATTTGTGCTTCTCACGCCGGACTTACCCTTGGTGAAGATGGTGCAACGCATCAAATTTTAGAGGACATCGGCATGATGCGTATGTTGCCAAACATGACGGTAATTGTTCCAGCAGACTTTAATCAAACCAAACAAGCAACCATTGCGATTGCTGAGCATAATGGTCCAGTATACTTGCGATTTGGACGTCCCGTAATGCCGATTTTTGTGAAGCCAGACGCAAAATTTGTGATTGGAAAAGCAGATATTTTGACGGAGGGAACAGATGTGACCATCATCGCATGCGGACACCTCGTTTGGAAATCCATTGAAGCTTTAGCTATTTTGAAGGAGAAAGGAATTTCTGCTGAATTGATTAACATGCACACGATTAAACCTTTGGATGTTCCAGCGATTTTAACATCCGCTTCGAAGACTGGTTGTGTTGTTACGGCGGAAGAACACATGATGAACGGTGGGTTAGGTGAAGCTGTATCTCAAGTATTAAGCAGAGAATTGCCTTGTCCTCAGGAATATGTAGCTGTGAACGATTCATTCGGTGAAAGTGGAACACCTATGGAATTGATGACGAAATACGGAATCGATACACAGGATGTAGTCAACGCTGCTTTGAAAGCGATAGCTCGCAAAGGATAAGCCAGACTAGTAACCTACGTTGCTTTTTGAACCAATTAGATTCGTACATTTGGTTTATGAAAAAAAACATGGGAAACACGGATCGTTTGATTCGCATCGCAATCTCGGCAGTATTATTTATTGTTTCACTAATAGGACTACTTCCATCCACACTTAATGCAGTTGCGTTAATCGTCGCGGCAATGTTATTCTTGACGTCTTTTACATCTTTTTGTGGACTGTATGCCCTTTTTGGATGGAATACGTGTAAGGTAAAATCTTAATTGATTTCTTCTTCGATGAGGTCTACTGCTGCTTTCAAGGTTTTAAGCGCTGGATAGCATGTGCCTTTTGCACAAACAAAAATTCCAGTAGCATAACTTGCAGACATGGGGATTTCCTGGTGATACGAAAGAAGAGCGTTTCCTGGCCAGCTAACGGTTTCACTTGATTGAACTTCCATGAGGTGAACTTCTACCATTCCCTGATTCATTTCCAATAACAATTGTGCCCAGTTGGAATAACCAGAGCCATATGTTTCCATGCCGTCATACATGTTGGCCAGCATTTGACGTGCATATCCAGTCCATTTTTCATTTCGATAGTACGTTCCTAGCCTTAAATAATTTCGCGCCATGACTGAATTACTGGAAGGAATTACATTGTCGTGAAGTTCCATTTTTCGAACCACCAATTTTGTGTCTGAGGAGGTGAAATAGCACATTTTACTTTCGGGGTGCATAAAATCCCTTTCCACCAGTTGTGCCCATATTTTTGCTTGTTCCAACCAAGAAATTTCACCCGTTCGTTGGTACAATTGAATGAAAGCATCCGTTCCGTGTGCATAATCTTCCAAGAATCCATCTACGCTTGGAATTCCATGCGTGTTCACATGAAAAAGTTGGCCATCAACTTTTAATTGATGTTCCATGATCCACTTTCCTATTTTTCGTGCTTCGAGGATGTATTCTTCCTCTTGTAAAACATTTCCTGCCTGGCATAATCCCTTGATTAATTGTGCATTCCACGAAGTCAGGCATTTATAATCAAGGCCGGGAGCGATTCTGCTTTGACGAATTGATAAAAGGAGGGCTTTCCATTCGCTCACTTTGCTTTGCAAACTAGACAAACTCATGTTCCATTTCGTTGCGAAATTCGAATCGTTATCTGTTTTCAATAAGATGTATTTGTCTTCCTCCCAAAATCCTCTGCTCGAAACCGAATAATACGCTGAGAACATAGGGAAATCCGGTCCTAAAATGTTTTTTAACTCGGAAGCGGTCCAACAATAATATTTACCTTCCTCGCCCTCACTGTCGGCGTCTAAGGCGCTGAAATAGGCCCCGGATTCACTTTTCATTTCCCGACTTAGCCATGAAAATAACTCTTCAACGATTTCTTTATAGGCGGGGACTTGGTATTCGTTGTAAGCAGTCGCATACAATTCCATTAACTGGGCGTTGTCGTATAGCATTTTTTCAAAATGTGGGACTTTCCAGATCATGTCTACAGAGTACCTCGTAAATCCACCTCCTATGTGGTCATAAATGCCACCATTCGCCATTTTATCCAAGGTCAACTTAACGTACTCTTGCAGTTTTTCGTCCTTAAAATAGCGTGCATGCTCCAAGAGAAAAGCGTAATTGGAAGGCATCGGAAACTTAGGTGCCCGACTCATTCCTCCTTCCATCAAGTCAAACTGTTTTTTCCAGCGCGCCACAAGTTCCAACAATTTTTCATTGTCGATCGATGGTTCATTTTGTGGAATGGAAATCAATTCATTTACACGAAGTCCTTCATGAAGTTTTGCGGCATATTCATCTGCTTTTTCTCGGTCATTTTGGTACGTATGAACCAAGGATTTAAGAACGTGAATCCACTGTTCCTTAGGGAAATAAGTTCCGCCATAGATTGGTCTTCCATCAGGCATGGTGATGCAATTCAAGGGCCAACCCCCTCTTTGCGTCATCAGTTGGACAGCAGACATGTATATTTGATCTACATCTGGACGCTCTTCTCGGTCCACTTTGATGTTGATGAAGTGCGCATTCATTAAATCAGCAACTTCTTGATCTTCAAAGCACTCATGGGCCATGACATGGCACCAATGACAAGCGGAATAGCCAATGCTAATTAACACCATTTTATCGAGGCGTTTCGCTTGTTCAAATGCATCATCAGACCATGGCATCCAACCAATTGGATGATGTGCGTGTTGAATCAAATAGGGAGAAGATTCGTTTTTTAGGCTGTTTGTTGTTGGCATCGTATTTGAATAGAAAACAAAGAAAACCTATATTTGTTGAATAGAACTGACTTGTGAAAAAATTTCGTCCATCTAAAGTACTCTTTTTTGTACTTCTCGTACTCGCTCTTTTACTGATTCCATCTATTCTTATCCCGAAAGGCGGCGTTAATTTCCTTGGTGTAAACTGGGAATTTCTGCGCATTGAGAACATTTTCTCGCCAAGCAGACAAGAATCAAAAGATATTTCTAACATCATACAAAAGGTGGATACCAGCGATATAAATGCATCGTTAGTAAAACATAAAAACGGAACATCCGGGAAATTAGGTTGGGCAAACGGCGGAGAATTGAGTACTGAAAGTGCCACTTCATTGCACTTAAATGGCCTTGCCAAACAAAATTTATTTCGCTTTTTTGAAAAATTAAAAACCGTTAACGGTAAAGGGAAAAAATTAAGCATTTTTCATTATGGTGATTCACAAATTGAGGGGGATCGCATTACAGGTTATGTCCGCCAGCGCATTCAAAATCAATTTGGAGGAAATGGGCCCGGAATGATTCCAGCTGTCAATGTGTACAATACCCAAACTTTTAAACAAACCTACTCTTCCAATTTTGAGCGTCTAACATCCTTTTGGGGTAAAAAATTAAGTTCCAAAAAATATGGCGCAATGGCATCTGCTGCAATGATTAATATAGATAGCGGCAAATCAGATCGCGGTGAACTAACTGAAGCTTGGATTGAAATAGAATCATCTCCCTCAGCTTTTGCGCGGGCAAGAGATTACAACCATGTGAAATGTTATTATTCTTATTGTTTTAATTCTTGTTCAGTCAAGGTTTATGAAAACAATAAATTGATTCATGAAGATTCGTTAATCAAAGACGGACTTGGTCATTCGATTGACTTAAGTTTTCCTAAGACTCCTGGAAAACTAAAATTTGTATTTAGCACCACCAAAAGCCCTGTGTTTAATGGTTTTTCATTAGAAGGTGACATCGGTGTGCAAGTTGTAAATGTTGCCATGCGAGGTTCATCTGGATCTGGCTTGAGCGCCGGAGACAATACTTTATTTAAGAAAATGCACAATGAGCAAAACACGGAATTATTCATCTTGCAGTTTGGAGGAAATTCAGTCCCAGCATTTAAAGACAGTAGCTCCGTTCGAAATTACGCCAAAAGCTTTAAAGGGCAAATTCAATACATGCAACAAGTCCGACCATCAGCGGCTATTATTGTCATTGGTCCAAGTGACATGTCTCACCGTGTCAATGGCGTATTTGAATCGTATTCATTGCTTCCGTATTGCGTGAGTCAAATGAAAAAAGCGTGCGATGAAGCTGGTGCAGGGTATTGGGATTTGTTTGGAGCCATGGGAGGAAAAAATTCGATGCCTTCATGGGTTAGTCAAGGTTTGGCAGGTGGAGATTACGTCCATTTTACGCCAAAAGGTTCTAGCTATGCTTCTCAATTATTTTATGACGCGTTCATTGCTGAGTATACGAAATGGTTGAATGGAAATCCAAATACGACGAAAGGCAATCCCAAATGATTCGTTTGCTTGCCTGCATTTTCTTTTTTCCAACACTCCTTATTTCTCAAACCAATGATTTAAGGGCAATCAATTATTCCAAGTATTCGAAAGAGGATGCTGTAATAGAAAAGCAATATGATTTCATCAAAAGTGATTGCAATCAATTTCAATTTTTCAGCCCAGAGAGCCCAAATTGGATGCATCTTTTCAAGGACATTCAACAAATGGTTTTGAAGAAAGACCGGAAACTAAATTTCTATCACATTGGCGGTTCCCACATTCAAGCAGATATTTACACCCATGATTTTAGGACGTTTTTGCAAACAAATTGGCCTGGATTAAACGGTGACCGTGGTTTGGTATTTCCTTTTGGTCTAGCAAAAACGAACAATCCATCCAACTACCATTTTTCATCACCTAACATTTGGAAATCGTATAGAAGTGTGACGAATCATCCAGAGGATTTAGATTATGGAATAACCGGTGCAGCAATTAAATGTGCCGATTCTGTCATAACCATCAATTTCAAACACATGCGTTCGATGGTCAAACCGCCATTTAATAAGTTGCGCATCTATCACAATACCGGACAATTCCCCTATGACTTAAATTTTGGGAGTCAAGAATTGTTGGTCATAGAAACCATTCATCACGAGGAACTAGGTTATTCAGATATTTCCTTTACCGATTACATCGATTCGCTCGACTTGCAATTTATCAAGAACATTTCGGAGGCTTTTAACTTGGAAATTTTTGGCTTTGAATTGATGAATGAATTACCCGGAATCACTTACAATGCGATTGGGATAAATGGAGCGGGACTTTATACTTATTTAGGCAATGATCACTTTTTAAGGGATTTAAAGATTCATCCACCGGATTTATTCGTGTTTTCTGTCGGAACAAACGATGCCTATTCGAGTTATGCCAGTTTCAAGCCTTCGGTTTATAAAGCGAATTTAGAGGCCCTGATGAAAATGATTTTATCGGTCAACCCAAAATGTGCGCTTCTTTTAACGGTTCCAAATGACAACCAATTTCATAATGCGCCAAATAAAAATACGGAACGACAACGCGAAGTAATCATTCAGTTGGCACAACAATACCAAGTGCCGGTTTGGGATTTTTATGGGATTATGGGCGAGTTAGGGTCCTCCTTGGTTTGGAAAAAAAATGGACTGATGCAATCAGATTACGTGCACTTTACTTCTACCGGTTACCACTTAAAAGGAACATTATTAATCAATGCTTTTACAAAATACCTCAATGCATTTGAGGAAATGACACCATAAACATGCATCGAATACAACAACTTTTTTCATTCAATTCACAAGAACCGCTCATCTTTACCCAGCTTGACTTTTGGCTGTTTTTCATTTTGGTAATGGTTATTTTCTCCGCCATCCACAAACATTTTTTGACAAGAAGCATCTTTTTGACATGCATCAGTTTGTTTTTCTATTTTAAAACGTCCGGGCTCTATGTTTTGTTATTGGGGCTCACCTTGGTTGTCAATTTCTCTTTTGGAAAACGCGTTCAAAATGCTGAAAAGGATGGAACAAAAAAATGGTTCATTGCGGCAACAGTTGTGTTTAATTTACTGCTCTTAGGTTATTTTAAATACGCCTATTTCTTCACCGATTCTTTTAACCACCTCTTTCTCACGAAATACGAGGTAGTCAATCATTTCGCTTTATGGGGCGAAGGGTTTTTTGGCGAAGGGCATTTCACTGAGAAAATTTTAATTCCAATTGGTGTATCCTTCTTTACCTTTCACAACATCAGTTATGTGGTGGATGTATATCGGAAAGAAATCAAAGTCACGCGCTTTTTTGACTTCGCCTTTTACGTCACTTATTTTCCCCATTTAGTGGCTGGACCGATTGTTCGGGCAAGGGACTTTATTCCACAAATAAATAAACCATTTGAATTAAATAAAACAGACTTTAGTTGGGCTTTGGTGCAGATTACTAAAGGATTATTTAAAAAAATTGTTCTCGCTGATTACATCGCCGTTCACTTCATCGATAAAATTGCTGATGCCCCGGAAACCTTTCCGGGATTTGTAAGCATCCTAGCTATGTGGGCATATTCTTTGCAGATTTATGGAGATTTTTCTGGATACACCGATATTGCCATTGGTATTTCGAGGTTGATGGGATTCAACTTGCTGGAGAACTTCCAGTCACCTTATAAAGCAGTTTCCGTAGCTGATTTCTGGCGCAGGTGGCACAAATCACTCGGTTCATGGTTACGCGACTATTTATACATCCCACTCGGGGGGAATCGTTCTGGAGGTATTGGGACCTATATTGCCTCAACGATCATCTTTGTGTTTTTAATTTTTATCACACAGTGGTATGAATTGGTTTATGTCTATTTAGGACTCATGTTCTTGTATTTTGTTTGTTGGCAATATTTCCCTGCGGTGAAAAACCTATTGAATCGCGACTTGAATCTATTGATCACTATGGTTGTTGGTGGACTTTGGCACGGTGCAAGTGAGAACTTTGTTATTTGGGGCTCCATGAATGGACTGGCACTCATCTTTTATCAATATTGGAAAAAAATCAGTCCTTATGAGCACAGTACTTCATGGGGAATAAGGGCTTGGCGCATTTTTCTGACCTTCAACTTCATCACCTTTACGCGCATTTGGTTCCGATTAGACGAGGCGGGAGAACCCATGAAAATGCTTCATCACATCTGGACACACTTTGACTTTACCTGGGGAATTTTTGTGAAAGTACTGATCACCTACCAAGCAGCTTTCTGGGTCATCCTTAGTGGATTTATTCTGCATTGGTTGCCTCAAGCATGGAAAGATAAAGGAATTCACGCCTTCGCTAAAATCCCATTTGTTTTTCAAGCAATCGTCATTGCGTTTAGTGTTTTCTTGATGTATCAAGCCATCTCGGATTCCTTCAAACCCTTTGTATATTTCCAGTTTTAAGCAGTTAAATAATAGCTAAAAAACAGAAGGTCAATACCGATGCTTACGATGCTTGCCATGGCAATCCATCGCATGGGAGCAACCGCTAGAAGCAAACTTAAGGTTAACATGGTTGGAACAACAATGGCGATGAGCGCAAACGTACTTCCAATGGCACCCATGCCCACAGTAAGGCCACCTAAGCATCCAACAACCAATAAAATAATGGCGATCCACCCAAACCGGTTGAATTCCATTTCCTTAATCAATTTATCCATCATAGCTTTTAATTTTAATTCAAATTTCGAAGGATTAAGGCTTTCTTTCAATGAGAAAAATTGCCAAAAAAGCTGATTTATGTCAATATATGAGGCATTATTGAATTTAGTTGCGAAATTATTTGACAAACGGGGTCTCGTTGTCGTATCTTTGCGTCCCGACTTCTTTCGGGTAGGTAAATATTGAGTTTATGAGCAAAATGAAATTATCGGAGTTCGACTTCGATCTTCCAGAAGAGTTGATTGCAAATTATCCATGTGAAAACCGTGACGAGTCTCGATTGATGGTCGTTCACCGTTCAACTGGTCAAATCGAACACAAATTATTTAAAGATGTGTTGGATTATTTTTCAGAAGGCGACGTCATGATCATGAATAACACCCGTGTTTTTCCAGCTAGAATGTATGGAAACAAAGAAAAAACCGGTGCGAAAATTGAAGTTTTCTTGCTTCGCGAATTGAACCGAGAAAGTTTGCTTTGGGACGTATTGGTAGATCCAGCTCGTAAAATCCGTATTGGTAATAAATTATATTTTGGTGAGGATGATTCTTTAGTAGCTGAGGTAATTGATAATACCACCTCACGTGGACGTACACTTCGATTTTTATTCGATGGTCCTTACGAAGATTTTAAAGCGAAAATCACTGAACTTGGTGAAACACCGCTTCCAAAATACATCAAACGAGACGTTGAACCAGAAGATGAAGAGCGTTATCAAACCATCTTTGCTAAGGTGGAAGGAGCCGTTGCTGCACCTACAGCTGGACTTCACTTCTCTCGTCAATTATTGAAAAGATTAGAATTAAAAGGAATTAATTTTGCTGAAGTGACCCTACATGTTGGTTTAGGAACCTTCCGTTCTGTTGAAGTGGAGGATTTGACGAAGCATAAAATGGATTCAGAACAAGTCATTGTATCAGAAGCTGCTGCTGACATGGTAAACAATGCTAAACGCACCAAACACCGTGTTTGTGCGATTGGAACGACAGCGATGCGATCCATTGAAACATCTGTATCTACAGAAGGCTACTTAAAGCCATTCGATGGTTGGAGCAATAAATTTATTTTCCCTCCATACGAATTTAGTATTGCAGATTGTTTGATTACGAACTTCCACACACCTCTTTCAACCTTGTTAATGATGATTTCTGCTTTTGCCGGACATGAATTAATGATGCAGGCATACCAAGAGGCCATTCGAGAAAAATACCGTTTCTATTCTTATGGTGACGCGATGCTCATCTTATAATTAGAAATAAAAGCTATAAAAAAAAGAGAAGGCAATGCCTTCTCTTTTTTTTTGATCTATGTATAATGAATTAATCAGCAATGATTAGGATGTAATTGTTCTTTTTTCCTTTGCCTAATAATACGTATTTATTGTTAATCAACTGTTGAGGTCCGACGATAAATTGCTCATCGACTTTCTCTTTATTGACAGAGATGGCATTCGCTTTTAATTCCCTTCTCGCTTCGCCGTTAGAGGATAAAAATCCTGTTTTTGCGGACATTGCATCGACAATACTGATGCCTTCACCAAATTCCGAACGAGAAATTGATGCTTGAGGAACACCCTCAAAAATGCTAAAGAAATCTTGTTCTGACAAGGCATTTAAATCTTCGGAAGTCGATTTTCCAAATAAAATATTACTCGCGCTTATGGCCGTTAGAAGGGCTTCCTCACTATGAACGCGAACGGTAATGTCTTCCGCTAATGCTTTTTGTAAAATGCGTAAATGCGGTGCCTCTGCATGTTCTTTTTCTAATGCTTCGATTTCTTCTCGCGTTTTCAAGGTAAAAATCCGAATGAAATTTGCCGCATCTTCATCGGCTGCATTTAACCAATATTGATAGAATTGGTAAGGGGATGTTTTTTGTGGGTCCAACCAAACGTTTCCGCCTTCCGTTTTCCCGAACTTGGTTCCATCTGCTTTTTTAATAAGAGGCGTAGTCACAGCATATGCTTCACCTCCACCTTTGCGACGAATTAATTCGGTACCGGTGACAATATTTCCCCATTGATCAGAGCCACCTAATTGCACGATGCAACCTTTGTGCTGATTCAGGTAATAGAAGTCATATCCTTGAACGAGTTGATAGGAAAATTCCGTGAAGGACATTCCTGTTTCCAAGCGTGACTTCACAGAGTCTTTTGCCATCATATAATTGACCGAAATGTGTTTTCCTACATCGCGAATAAATGTCAAGAAACTCATTTCTCGAAACCAATCGATATTATTGACCATTTCTGCGGCATTCGACCCTTCAAAGGATAAGAATTTTTCCAATTGTGCCTTGACGCAAGCAACATTGTGTTGCAAAGTAGCATCATCCAACAGGTTTCGCTCTTGTGATTTACCGGAAGGATCTCCCACCATACCTGTCGCACCACCAACCAATGCATATGGTTTATGTCCCGCTTTTTGGAAATGAACCAAAGTCATGATTTGCACCAAACTTCCAATATGTAAGGAGTCTGCTGTTGGATCAAAACCAATGTATCCCGACGAACTTTTCTTTAATAACGCTTCTTCTGTACCTGGCATGATATCATGGATCATCCCTCTCCACTGTAATTCTTCGATAAAATTCGTTGGCATCTTATTTTGTTAATTCTTTAAATACTTCTTCTAAGGATTTTTGCTCTATGTTCAAGGTCAGAATGAGCCAGTTTTGTGCTTGCGCATGCTGAGAAACTGATTTACGCAAATCATCTGTTGAGCGTGATTCGATTAACCAACCGTTGTTTAAAGCTTCCACTTTACTTACGTTCACGATTTTCGTCAACTGTGCTTTGGTGACTTTCGCATCAAATTCTACATAAACCGTCTGATGCGCCAACTCTTGCTGCAATGTTTTTGCTTTGTCATCCGCTACAATTTGACCTTTAGACAAGATGATTACGCGGTCACAAATTGCCTCCACTTCCTGCATGATGTGCGTGGAAAGGAGCACCGTTTTTTGTTTTCCAATCTGACGAATGAGCTCACGAATTTCCACCAATTGATTGGGGTCTAGTCCTGTTGTGGGCTCATCGAGGATCAATACTTCTGGATCGTGTATGATGGCCTGTGCCAATCCCACCCGTTGACGGTATCCTTTCGATAATGCGCCAATTTTTTTGTTCTGTTCGACATCCAACCCTACTGCGTGTACCATTTCAGCTACGCGTGATTTTAAGTTTTTGACTTTGTAAATGCGTCCAACAAACTCCAAGTATTCTCGGACATACATGTCTACATATAATGGATTGTTTTCGGGCAAATACCCAATCATTTGACGCGTTTTCAACTCGTCTACATCGACTTTGATTCCGCCTATGAATACTTCGCCATCACTTGCGGGAATATACCCCGTCATGATTTTCATGGTGGTAGATTTTCCAGCTCCATTTGGACCTAAAAAAGCCACAATCTCACCTTTGTTTACAGAGAAACTTACATCCCGCACTGCGGCTTGTTCTCCATAATATTTAAACAGGTTTTTTACTTCTATTGACATCGCAAAGCGAAGTTAATAAAAATCAAGGACGTATCTACGCACTTGCCGTTTTCCTTGAAAATACCGAATAGAAAAACGCAAAAAGGGTGATGCCCATTTGTGACTCAAGCGTGTCTTCGAACATGAACGTCACGAAGGCGATGCAAGCAAATATAAATCCGACCCATTGCTTCCATCTCCACTGTTGAAGAATGAACTTGAGTTGAAAATACACGAAAAATAAAAATCCTAGGATGCCAAAAGTTACGTAATAAGTCAAGTAGGAATTATGTGCCCTCAAACGACGCTCAGGTGTCAGCGGTGAATTTCGTTTGTTGTACATCTCCTGCATCGCATCATCTACATCTCCGGTTCCAACACCGTAAAGCCAATGATTTTCAATGATCGACCAAGCATTTTTCCAATATTCTATGCGTTCCAATATGGAATGTCCCGATGGATTCGTGGCATGATGAAGTTGATAACGAACGTCGAGGAGCCTTGCTCGAATTCCACCATATGTCTCGTTGACATCCGCAAAACCTGTTTCAATGAATTGAATGTCTGTCTTCGTTAATTTTTGGACACCATTCATGTTCGCGCAAAGTCCTTTGGATGACAAATACCGTTCTAAAGTCGATGCTAAAGGCTGTTTCCGTTTATCCAATCCTTTGTAATTCATGTCAGATCGCTGGTTCCAAGCGCTTTCCATTTCAGCGTATTGTTCCATGCAAGGACGCGGGTATTCAACAGGTTGGGACAAGTAATAAATTAATCCTGCGCTGCCAAGTAAAACAAGGAAAAGACTCGTAAACAAAACCACAAATTGACGTCGTTGCCACAAGACAAAAATCATCAGTCCGACCAAAACAATCGCCACTGAAATGATGCCAGACAATACTTGACTATAGAAGGTGTAAACTAGGAACAAAAAGACACTAAAAATGTACGCGTTTCTGAATTTACTCCCCTTGTAGAGTTTTTCTATGCAAAATGCCAAGCCAATACCCATCAATATTCCGTAGCGGATATGCGATCCAAATAGTGACATGTCTCGGATGTCAATTAAATGCAAGGCATCCGCAAAGAATTGATAGGCAATAAGGTTGATGAGCGCCGTTATGACCAGGGTTAAAATAAAATAATGCACGAGTCGATTCCAGCGCATGGTTGTTGGGATGGGATGAGCGCCGATAATGATGGGAATCAACAGCAAGGAAGTTTTCTTACGGATGTCATCCAACCCATACGTTAGGTTACTAGACCAGAACAATCCGATCAGATGCAATGCATAGAAAAGCAACAGGAATAAAATGAGTGGATTCGCTTTCAGTCGTTGAAAATAGGAACGAAAATTACCTTCCAATAATAAGTTGAGTACACCAAGTAGAAGTCCCATGGACATCAAAAACTTACTGCAAACAACGCCAATAATGAAAAATCCTAGCACAAAAAAATGCAAGCGATGATGTATTTCCGGGCCAAAAAAGCGTTTTAACATAGAGGGCTAACGCTTATTTTTTCAAAATAGTGTTGTACTCTTTTGAATCCGTTAAAATGGATAATGCCTGCTGAACGACCAAATCATTTTTCAATGATGCCACCGTTCTTCCTTTCTGGAAATAATAACGTGAAATGATTTCATTTTCCAATAATTCGGAGATTTCGGACTTAAATTTCTGGATATCGCGTTCTTTTGAAGGCGTAACTTTTGAAATCATGTCTTCGTAATCCGCTTTGATTTCGTTGAAATATCCTTCTTTTTCGGCCGTTTCTTTCATTTTTTTGAGTGCTTCCTCCGAAGCAGTTGTGTAATTAAAATCTTGGCTTAAAGCATATTTTTGGAATTCAAGGTATTCCGCATCTGTCAGTTTAAAGTTTTCTGCTTTGTCGATTGTTCCATGACTCATGACGTAATCCGTAGCAAAGTTGAAAATGCAGTTGCTTGTTAAAAGTACTGCTGTCAAGCGACTCAAATCAGCACTTTCTACTTCAATATCTGGTTCAATACCTCTGCCGTCAATGACGTTACGGCCATTTCTAGTTTGAAAGGTTTTCAATAAAGAATCAGGAATTTCTTTTGGTTTGGCTGAACGATCTTTGTCGTAATATTCCAAACGTTGCACGCAACGTCCTGAAGGTGTGTAATATTTCGCGATTGTGATTTTAATTTTTGAACCATATTTCAAGTCATAGGTTCGTTGTACGAGTCCTTTTCCAAAACTCGTTTCACCAATGATCACTGCACGGTCCAAATCCTGTAAAGCACCAGAAACGATTTCACTTGCGGAAGCAGATCCTCCATCCACTAAAACGGCCAAAGGCATGTCTTGAACGAATGGCTCTTCTAAGGTCACGTAGACACGGTTTTCCTCTTTCACTCGTCCTTTTGTGGTAACAACTGTTTGATTTTTTGGCACAAAGAAGTTAACAATTTTAACCGCTTCGATCAAGAGTCCACCGCCATTTCCACGTAAGTCTAACACCAATTGTTTAGCTCCATCGGCTTGAAGTTTTTGAATCGCATTTTTCACATCTGCTGCAGCCGTTTGGGTGAAGCTATTTAACTTGACATAACCAACGTCACCTTTTAACATACCGAAGTATGGCACATCAGGTATTTTAATTTCGTCTCGAGCAATGGTCATTTTCTTTTTTCCTTCTCCTTTGCGTTCGATTTCCACCTCAATGCTGGTTCCTTTTGGACCTTTCAAGGCATCGGAAACCTCATCCGTTGATTTCTTTGCCATGTTTTTACCGTCAATGGATAAAATTTTATCCCCGGCTTTAAGTCCACTTTTTGCCGCTGGACAGTCCTCGTATGGTTCAGATATGAAGGTGTAATCACCAATTTGTCGAATCAACGCACCAATTCCTCCATATTGACCGGTTGTCAAAAGGCGGTAATCCTCAATGTTGGATTCGTGGTAATAAACAGTATATGGATCCAATTCCTTCAACATCGCATCGATTGCTGTTTTGGACAATTTTCCTTGTTGCGGTTCATCCACAAAGTACAGGTCGAGGTGCTCGTATATTTGGTCCATGATTTCCAAACTCTTCAAGGTCTCAAATCCACCGGATTGTGACCAAGAAGTTTGAAAAGCAAAACTCGTAACGATGATCCAAATGATCGCTTTCAATTTATTTTTCATCTTTTATATCCATTATTAATTTGCTGATAGCATCTATCAATTTTTGTTCCAATTCTTGGTATGGCAACCGTTCATTCAACTGGTATATGAGTGCAAAATTGATTTTTTTGCCGCAATTTGTCAAGTGGTTTTCCAGTGGATGTTTATTCAATCGCAAAATTTCCCGAAAGCATCTTTTGACATAATTACGATCATGTGCATGCTTCATTCGTTTTTTTGGCACTGAAAAGATGACTTGAAACGAATGTTCCATTTCCTCCTCGGTTTCTTGATAGACGATGGAAATGGGGTAAGCCTTTACCCTTCTCCCTTCGGAAAACAAGCAATCAATGCGTTTGACACTGCAAAGTTTATAAGCTTTCCCGAGCGTGTATTCCATGTCTAAAAGTGGCTTAATGTTCTGCCGGGGATTCAGACTCGAACAATTCAACGATTTCATACCTGAAATCCGTTAATTTCTTTAAGCTAGCGCTGTCTTCGTATGAACCTTTGAAGTCCAACACGAAACTTGAGTATAACTTTTTCATTGTCCCCAATCGCGGATGGGTTTCCATTTTTTTATAAACGCTTCCGGACAAAAATCCAGGTTTTTCACCTAGAACCAATTTGGTGAGTGAATGAATGATGTCATTCGAAAGTTCAATTAATTCCTTTTCGTCAAAATGTGCCATTATTCTTGTAGTTTATTGTCATCAATTTCTTCATAATCATCGAACGAATCATCGTTGGGTGCTTTTTTTGAACCAAATCCCGTTCGAACATTCACCATTGGTTTCCCTGACACGATGTAATTCAGTGCGTTGAGCATTTTAAAAAACATACTCATTAAGAAGAAAAAGCCTATGATTTTAAAAATGAACCCGATAATCACGGTGTGTTCAATGTCCATAATGCTTCTCTGAAACCACGTTGAAATGCCATTTTCAGAATACTGTGGATAGTAAACGAATCCAATGAAGGTCAGTGCCGATAAAACAATGAGAGCGATTTCCCAGCGGCGATTAAACGGAGCTGCTGGCATGCCTTGTGTCAAGCTTGACATCAATTGAATGCGCTGTTCGTTCTGCTGTAATTTTCCAAGAAAATAAACCATTAATACCATAAATGAGGGAGCAACGTTCATGTAGTTCACCTGGAGTTCGTGGTATTGCTGCAAACAAAAAAGAAAGGTCACGTTCACTAAGAAAAGGTACTTGACCGTTTTAATTAAATAAATTTCGCCCAATGTGCGCTTTCTTGATCCAAGGATGATTTTCAATCCTATTTCAATAAAAAACCACAAAAAGCCATAAATGGCAAATAATACTCCAAGTCGGAAAATAAGGTTGATGAGTTCCAAGTTTGATGTTTTACACGAAGTTAGGAAATAGTTTGAAGCAAGCGACCACCAAAAAGTGTTGAATTACGTTAATTTAAACATTTACAAGGCGGGTCGAGCAATACATTCACATTAGGCAACTTTCTTTTTAGGTCATCGGCAAAATTGGTTCCATACATGACACCTTCTATGTTCAAGGTCTTCAATTCACTTAATTTGAAGATTCCCGAGCCAAAATCTGCAATGATGTTGTCGTAAAAATCGAGGGTTTGCAAGTGTGTGCAAAATTCGATTTGATTCGGAATGGACTCAATTCGATTTCTGGACGCATTAAGCTTTTGGAGCGCTGGTAATTGGCAAATCACAAGGGGCAAAAAGGTGAATTTATTTTTGCTCATGCTTAATTCAATCAAGTTTTCTAGCAGGGCAAATTCTTCCGGCAAGTTTGTGAGTTGATTTTTATCTAAATTCAAGTACGTTAGATGGGTGAATTGCCATAATTCCTTTGGCAAAGAATCCAATTTTATTTTTTCAAAAGAAATGGCTTGTATGGTATCTGGATTGGCAAGACGCGCTTCGTTCCAGGAATAAACGTTCCCATGATTGGTTTGCGCTAGGAATCCAAAACTAATGGTTAGAAAAATAAGCGCGAATGGTAGCTTCATCCAAGGCAATTTGGGATTTTAATGCATCTAAGTTAGGGAATTTATGTTCAGGTCGAACATAATTGTGGATGCGGATTTCGCACTGCTCCTCATAAATATCCTCTTTAAAATCGAAAAGGTGTACTTCGATCTTTCGCTTAATCTTTTCTTCCGCAATGGTAGGTCGCCATCCGATGTTCATCATGCCTTGGTGAATTTGACCCAATAAACGCATCTCCACAGCATAAACGCCATTTGAAGGGATGATTTTTTGTTCGTCGTGTATCTCGATATTCGCCGTGGGGAAACCAATGGTTCTTCCATTTTGCAATCCTTTCACTACCGTTCCTCGGAGTTCAAATGGTGAACCAAGGTAACTGTTGGCAACAGAAATCTCTCCGTTTAGAATGGCTTTTCGGATTTTAGAGGAAGAGATGTTCGCCTCATCGATTTGCTCCGCTGGAATTTCCAATAAGTCAAAAAATCCTTGATCGGCATATTGTTTTAAGAACGCTAAATTCCCCTCACGTTGATGTCCAAATTGATGATCATAGCCAATGATTACCTTTTTCGCATGGAGTCCTTTTATGAGGATTTCTTCGACAAATTGTTTCGCGGAAAAATCAGCAAATTCTTTTGAAAAGGGATAAATAACCACATTTTGCAGGCCAATGGAAGCCAATTTATCCATTTTTTCGGCTTGGGTTTGTAGCAACTGTAAGTCCGTCTTTTCAGGAAACAACACCATTCTTGGATGCGGGTAAAAAGTCAATAACACACTTTCTCCTTGGCATTTATGCGCTTCTGATAGGAGCGTTTTCAAAATTTCCTGGTGACCAAGGTGCACTCCATCAAATGTACCGATCGTTACGATGGCGTTTTGAATGGGCATTTTTTCCGTAAGTCCTTCAAAAATTCGCATACTTCAATTGAGGCGCAAAGATAAGCATTTATCCTCCTATTGTCGCTTGCTGAAATCATTGTATCTTAGTCGCTCCAAAATAACTCTATGAAATCAATCTTTTTGCGCTTAGCGTTCCTATTCTTGTTTGTAGCAAAATCTCTTTTTTCTTTTGCGGAAGAAGGAATGCTCATTCCATCCTTAATTGCCGCTTTCGAATCGGATATGAAAGCAAAAGGAATGAAACTTTCTGCTGCCGATATCTACAGCATAAATTCCACGAGTATCAAAGATGCCATCTTGCAATTTGGCGGTGGATGTACGGCAGAATTGGTTTCGAGTCAAGGTTTATTGTTAACCAACCACCATTGTGGTTACGGTCAAATTCAATCGCATTCGTCCCTTGAGCACGATTATTTAAAAAATGGTTTTTGGGCAAAGACAAAAAACGATGAACTGACGAATCCTGGTTTAACGGCCATGCGCATCGTACGAATTGATGATGTGACAAAGGCAGTTTTGATGGGGGCAAGTTCAAAAAGCGATCAAGCCGTGATTCAAGCAAACATCAAGAAATTATGTGCTGCGGCCATTGTTGGGACCCATTATGAAGCAGAAATCAAAGCATTTAACTACGGGAACGATTACTATTTAATGTTAAAAGAAACTTTCTTGGATGTTCGTTTTGTGGGAACCCCTCCAAATTCCATCGGAAAATTTGGTGGCGACACAGACAATTGGGTTTGGCCAAGACACACAGGTGATTTTTCTGTTTTCAGGATTTACGTGGGGAAAGATAATAAACCCGCTGCTTATTCACCTGATAATGTTCCTTATACGCCCTTGCATTATTTACCGATTTCATTTCAAAACAGACAAGAGGGCGACTTCACGATGGTCTATGGTTTTCCAGGTCAAACGGAACAACACGTGGTTTCATCGTATTTGAAATTCATCGTTGAGAATGAACGTCCTGCCCGCATACACATGCGCGACCTGTCTCTGGCGGTAATTGACGAAGGCATGAGTACATCCGATTTAACACGCATTCAATATTCCGCAAAGCAAGCAAGTATTGCGAATGCATGGAAGAAATGGATTGGTCAAATCGAAGGATTGAAAAATCTTCAGGCCATTGATTTGAAATTAGAAGAGGAAAAAGCATACAAGGCCATGGCATTAAGCAAAGAGGAATGGAAAAAATATGCGGATGTCCTGGATCAATTAAATGCACTTGTTGAAGCGAAAAAAAATGCGGAATTTGACTATGCTATGGGTGTAGAGTATTTTTCATACGGACCAGAATACTTCAAATTGGTTCGCGGAATGGAAGATTTAATCAGCAATTATGAGAAATACCTTGAAAAAGGGGAATTAGAAAAAGTGGTGGGAAAAATGAAAACGAGCGCAGATCTATTCTTCAAGAATTACAATGCCCAGGTAGACAAAGGAATTTTCAAGGATCAAACCAATGCATACTTCCAATACACAAATCAATGGGATGCCATTACCAAAAACGTGAAATACTCGGTCGCTCCTACTTGGTTTGAATCCTATGTTCAATCAAAAGCAGACATCATTTATGGTCAATCAATTTTTACAGATCAGGCACGTTACAATGCCTTTTTGGATGGATTCTCAGCAAAATCGCTGAAAAAATTAAACAAAGATCTAGGTTATACCTTTTTTAATCAATACTTCGCTCCATTCCGCAACGAAAGCGTTCCGGCATATCGTAGTTTTCAAACGGAAGTGAGTACTTTAATGCAAGTTTATGTTGAAGGAAAATACCTGATGTTTCCGGATGCAAAGCATTGGCCAGATGCCAATTCAACCTTGCGAATTACCTATGGTCAATTGGAAGGTTCCGCTCCCACGGATGGAATGCGTTACACAGAACATACTACCTTAGATGGACTCATTGCGAAATACCACACTGGAAATCCAGACTTTGACTTATTGCCACGAATGTTGGAACTCCACGAAGCGAAAAACTATGGTCCGTATGCACAAGGTGACGAACTTTGGGTGTGTTTTACTGGTTCCAATCATACAACGGGTGGAAATTCAGGATCTCCTGTGCTTGACAAAAACGGTTATTTAATGGGCTTGAATTTTGACCGCTCTTGGGAAAGTACCATGAGCGATTATTTGTTCGATCCGAACCGATGTCGAAACATTGTTGTGGACATTCGCTACGTTCTTTGGGTGATGGATATCTACTCAGATGCCAAACACTTGGTGGATGAAATGACATTAATGAAAGAATAAATTTATATTTGCTTTTTTTTACAACTTTTTTTCGCTCACAAATGAGGAACTTTTTCTTGATTATCGCACTTTTAGTTACGACAATTAGTGCAAACGCCACAAAAGATCGCATTCAGTATTCAAAGAAAATTGAGGGATACCTCGTCGATTACAAAACGCGCAACGAAGTGGAAAAAGTGAAGGTGAGCCTTACTTCCATGGTGAATGGAAAAGTGTACACCGCCGAAACAGATGAGAATGGTGTGTTCACATTCAGAAATGTGCCCATCGGAAAAAGTAAAATCATGTTGATCGATAAAGATTACCGTCCTGAGACATTGAAAGTTTTCGAAACCAACGCAAAAGAACACTTAATTCATTACACCTTTAGCAAAACCCAACCATTTACAGCCCACCTTAAGGTTTCATGGATGTTCAACTGGGGAGATCGTAAAGTGACCGAAAACGGAAAAACCTTGGTGAAGGAAAATTATTGGTCACATGTCATGGCGAAAGTCATTTTGGTCATTTACGGACTTTGTTTGATTTTGATTTTTTACTACAGTGTTGTACAGTTGTCCTTGGCATTTGCCTATAGAAGGCAACGAAAAACACAGCAAAGCCGAGTAGAACCAGCATTTGATTTGTCAAAAGCGCCAATGGTAACGGTTCAATTGCCGATGTTCAATGAAATGTATGTGGCTGATCGCATCATAGAAACGATTGCAGAATTTGAATACCCTAAAGAGAAATTTCAAATTCAAGTATTGGATGATTCAACCGATGAAACCAAAGAAATCATTGCTAAAAAAGTAGCTGAAGTAGCCGCTAGAGGCATCAACATTCAACACATTCACCGAATCGATCGCACCGGATATAAAGCAGGGGCATTGGATGCAGCCATGGACCAAGTTCAAGGAGAATTCATTGCTATTTTTGATGCGGATTTCGTTCCGGACAAAGATTTCCTTTTGCGCACCATTCCTTATTTTAATTCAGACAAAATTGGGGTTGTTCAAACGCGTTGGGGTCACTTAAATAAATCTTATTCCTTGTTAACTGAACTTCAAGCATTCGGATTAAACGGACACTTTGCGATTGAGCAAGGAGGAAGAAATGCACAAGGTCACTACATTAACTTTAACGGTACCGCTGGTGTTTGGAGAAAAGCATGCATCGAAGATGCAGGTGGATGGGAACACGACACGATTACGGAAGATTTAGACTTAAGTTACCGTGCACAAATGCGTGGTTGGAAATTTACCTATTTAGAAGAAGTGGAATCGCCAGCTGAGTTACCAATCACAATGTCGGCTTTGAAAAGTCAACAGCACCGTTGGATGAAAGGTGGTGCAGAAGTATTCATTAAAATGTGGAAACGCATTGTGACAACTAAGGGCTTAAAATTCTCCGACCGTTTACATGGCTTGGCGCATTTATTCAATTCTTCCGTATTCGTATTCATCTTGATCCTTTCTTTGTTGAGCTTACCTGTTTTACACATTAAGGACTCATTCTCTGATTTGAACTTCTTTATTCAAGTTGGTGGTGCCTTTTTATCCAGTACGGTATTCCTCGCATTTTACTATTGGAATGCATACAGAGATAAAAAAGGTCATTTCTTTAGTGATTTAATCCAATTTATTAAGCGTTTTGTTCAATTCCTTACTGTATCCATGGCGCTTTCATTAAGCAACTCAGTGGCGGTGATTGAAGGATACCTTGGGATCAAAAGTTCATTTGTTCGTACACCGAAATTCAACGTGGCGAAAAAAGATGAGTTTACGGGGAACAAATACGATAAAAAGAGCTTATCGATCATCAACATTGCCGAAGGGATACTGATGTTAGTATTTGGATTTACGGCGGTTAACCGTGCGATTTATGGGGATTTGGGAATGGTACCATTCCATTTGATGTTAACCTTTGGTTACGGTGTGATTTTCTTTAATACACTGAAAGAAAATAGAACGCAACAAGCTTAATTACTCTTTCGTTATCGATAAACTTTCGAGTTTTACATCCGATTTGTTGGTGTGAAAATGAAAAGTGCTTCGAAAGGATTCTCCCTTTGAAACATAGGTGCCTATCGTGTAATGATCATCCCCGGTTTCTTTTCCCTTAAACTTAAACGAAAAAGTGCCTTTCGGGTATTTCGTGAAAAATCCTTGTAGAATGATCTCGGCCTGTGCAATGGGGTACACCGCTTCCTTGCCTTGAATGTTTAATGAAATTTTATCTTTTCCCAAATGCACCAGCGTTTTGGCGTCATTGTTTTCCATGGATCGTTCGATGGTTGTATAGGGAATATCTCCGGATAAGCGTAAACTCAAAATGAGGCCCGTCAGAAAGGTAAGAATTGTATTCATAACCTGCCTTCAGCAAAAATAGTGCCGAAAACAA
Organism: Crocinitomicaceae bacterium; assembly: GCA_030727405.1. Classification (GTDB taxonomy): domain Bacteria; phylum Bacteroidota; class Bacteroidia; order Flavobacteriales_D; family Crocinitomicaceae; genus UBA952. Next base: position 57,011 of record JANRBR010000030.1, read on the forward strand.
GGCGCGTAAAAATCTTTTTGGTGATCCCATTTGGACTTTCCTTGACTTCGAACTTTTCCTTAACTTTGTCCACATGCATTTACCCATGAAAGACCAACAGAAACACTTAGTTATTTATAATAGCATGAAAGGTGAAAAGCAAGCCTTTGTTCCCATTCACGAAAACTTTGTGGGGATGTATGTTTGTGGTCCAACCTTATACAGTGAGCCACACATGGGGAATATGCGTACGTTCATCAATTTTGACCTCATCTATCGCTACTTGTTGCATCTTGGATTTCAGGTAAAGTATGTGCGAAACATCACCGATGCCGGTCACATCACCAATAGTGCCGGAAACGACGAAGATTCCATTGGGAAAGCAGCTCGAGCCGAACAATTGCAATCCTTGGAAATCGTTTACAAATACAATGTTCGTTTCCAAGAATTACAGCGGATTTACAACCTACTTCCGCCAAGCATTGAACCAACGGCTACTGGACACATACAAGAACAAATTGAAGTCATTGAACAAATCATCGCAAATGGCTATGCATACAGTGTGAATGGTTCCGTATACTTCGATACCAAACGATACATGCAGGATTTCAATTATGGCATACTAAGTGGACGAAAAGTAGATGAGTTAGAAAACGATACCCGTCAATTAAATGCCCAGGACGAAAAACGTTTCTTCGCTGATTTCGCACTATGGAAGAAAGCAAATCCAGACGATATGCAAATTTGGCGCTCACCTTGGGGTGATGGAAATCCAGGTTGGCACATCGAATGTACCGCAATGAGCACCAAATATTTGGGGAAACAATTCGACATTCACGGTGGTGGAATGGATTTAAAATTCCCGCATCACGAAGATGAAATTGCCCAAAGTTGCGCTTCACATGGTTGCAATCCGGCTAATTATTGGATGCACGCCAATATGTTGAATGTGAATGGACAAAAAATGAGTAAGTCCTTTGGAAATTACTTTTTACCGAAGGAAATCATTGAAGGAACTACTGAATTATTCGACAAACCTTACAGTGCGAATGTGCTCCGTTTTTTCATGATGCAAGCACACTACCGCAGCAACTTGGATTTTACACAGGAAGCATTGAACGCTTCCGAAAAAGGATTCGCTCGATTGATGGAAGGACTCAAAACCATCGATAAGCTTCCAACTGGTTCTTCTTCATTTGATGTAGATGCCTTGATTGCTTCATTTTATACGGCCATGAACGACGATTTCAATGCACCTATTTTAGTGGCGAACTTATTTGAGGCCGTGAAATACATCAACCTCATCAACGACGGAAATGCCAGTATTTCGGAATCGGATAAACTAAATCTGACTTCGGCCATGCAATCCTTTGTGTATGATGTACTTGGTTTGATGTCAGAACAAGAATCTGGGAATGGTAAATTGGCCCCTGTAATGGATTTAGTTCTTGACTTACGTCAACAAGCGCGTACAAATAAAGATTGGACAACCTCTGATAAAATTCGCGATGGACTTGCCGCTGCTGGAATTGTGGTAAAAGACGGGAAAGAAGGAACTACCTGGAATTAATCTTCGCTTGATGTATTTGAATAACTGGGTGTCATTAGTCCATTCCAAAGTTTGATGCGCATTTCTAAAGCAGTCTTAGCACATGCTGTTGCTTCCAGCCATTTCTCATCATCGTCACCACAAATCTCCTCTATCATTCGTAAGGAGATCGGTCCATGGTCACCTCCATCAATTTCGATGTGGCGCTCCAAGTAGTATAGTAATTTTGAAATGTTTTCTTGTCCTTGCGTTTTCATTTCGCGTAGAATCTCAATAAACATATCCGGAATCAAGTCTTCACGTCCAAACGTAAATACCGAAGCAATTTTATGCATTTCTTCCGTTTCGATCACCGAAAAAGTAAAGCGGACAAAGTCTTTGGTTTCTTCGTTGATGTCCAGTTGATATAAGGCCTCTTCGACCGATTTACCGTAAGAAATCCATTCGGTAAGTTGGTGTATTGGCAAGGTGTTTGCACCGATTTGATGCATTGCCTCTAAGTACATTTCGAAGTGACTTGCTACTTTTCCATCAGCATCTGTATCCGATTCCTCCCCCAAAACAATTTCATTGATGAATCTTCTAGTTTCTGGAGATCCCTTCGGAGACCAAGGAAGTTCCACACAGGTAAGTCCGCGTTGCAAGGCCTTCAATAAACTCATGAAGTCCCAAACAGCAAAAATATGCTGTCCCATGAAGGATTGGAAATCTTCAACGGTTTGGATTTGAGCATAGAGCGGGTGCTCCACTAACTGTTGTCTTAACTCGTTGATTTCTGCTTGTAAGGTAAGAATACGTGCGTTCATACTGAAAAAGTTAGTGGTGAAATAAGGTTTCTAAGTGCCCGATAAAATTAAGCGATGCAAAAAGAACTTCCTATCAATTCAAACAAACTTTTTGCACAAAAGTTGCGCGAAAAATGAACAATTATTGAATTAGGACAATTTAATTCCCAACTCTTTTAATTGCGCATCATTCAATGGTGAAGGAGCATCAATCATTGTGTCTCGACCACTGTTGTTTTTCGGGAACGCGATGTAGTCACGAATGGACTCTGATCCACCCATAGTTGCCACCAAACGATCCAATCCGAATGCCAAACCACCGTGTGGAGGCGCGCCGTATTCGAAAGCACTCATTAAGAAACCGAATTGCGCTTGTGCTTCTTCTTTGGTGAATCCTAACAAATCGAACATGCGGGACTGTAGGTCTCTATCGTGGATTCGAATTGATCCACCACCCAATTCCACACCATTCATGGCAAGGTCATAGGCATTGGCGCGTACTTTTCCAGGATCTGTATTGATTAAATGCAAATCTTCCGGTTTCGGAGAAGTGAATGGATGGTGCATCGCATGGTAGCGCTCACTATCCTCATCCCACTCCAATAAAGGGAAATCATAGACCCATAATGGAGCAAATTCATTAGGATTGCGGAGCCCAAGTTGCGTGCCTAAAAACAAACGAAGTTCGTTCATCTGTTTTCTGGTTTTCGCTGTGTCTCCACTTAATAGCAACAATAAGTCTCCCGGTTGTGCGCCAGCTTTCTCCGCCATCGCTTTCAAATCCGCTTCATCGTAAAATTTGTCGACGCTTGATTTAAACGTACCGTCTAAGTTGTATTTCACATAGACCAATCCTTTGGCGCCAATTTGCGGACGTTTTACCCATTCGGTTAATTCATCCAATTGCTTGCGCGTGTACTCTGAACAACCAACAGCGTTGATGGCAAGGACCATCTCCGAACTATTGAATACAACGAATTCCTTTTGTTGGGCGATTTCCGTCAAGTCAACGAATTCCATCCCAAAACGAATGTCAGGTTTATCAGATCCATAGCGTTCCATTGCTTCTGCGTAACTCATTCTTGGGAAAGGTCCTTCGAAATTCACTCCGCGTACTTCGGCGAACAAATGCTTGATCAATCCTTCGAACATGTCTAGGATGTCATTTTGTTCCACAAATGCCATTTCACAGTCGATTTGGGTGAACTCTGGCTGACGATCCGCGCGTAAATCCTCATCACGGAAACATTTCACGATTTGGTAGTAGCGATCGAATCCACTCACCATCAACAATTGTTTGAAGGTTTGTGGCGATTGTGGCAATGCGTAGAATTGTCCCTCGTTCATGCGACTTGGCACGACAAAATCACGTGCACCTTCTGGCGTCGACTTAATTAAAACCGGTGTTTCGACATCTAAGAAATCCTTGGAGTCTAAGTATTTTCTTGTTTCCAACGCCACACGGTTACGCAAGCGCAATTTCTCCAGTACTGGATTACGGCGTAAGTCTAAGTAACGGTATTGCATGCGGATTTCATCTCCACCATCTGTATCGTCTTCAATGGTAAATGGCGGTAGTTTAGCAGCGTTTAAAACCTTGATTTCGCTTACATTGATTTCAATGTCACCTGTCGGCATATTGCGGTTTTTACTACTTCTTTCGATAACAGAACCTGTCACTTGAATCACAAACTCACGTCCTAATTTTCGTGCTTGTTCTCCTAATGCAGCATTCACCTCCATGTTAAATGCCAATTGAGTGATCCCATAACGATCGCGTAAGTCGACGAACGTCATTCCACCTAAATCACGGGAACGTTGCACCCAACCTGCTAAAGTCACGGTATTCCCTACATTTTCCATTCTTAATTCACCACAAGTGTGCGAGCGATACATAACATTGATTTTTGAATTGCAAAGTTACAAAAGTTATCCCGAACAGAAAGGACGTACCAAGAGAAAGCGAAGCGCCAAAAGAAAATCGAGCATACTTCCACTTTTGTTACCCATTATGGACCTAGAAATGTGTAAATTTGTCCCATAAAATCAACACGTATGTCAACAATTGGATCAGAAGAAATGAAAGGAATTCTTAATCAATTAGGAATTCAATCCACTAATTCAGGTGCTTCCACAGGGAGCAACTGGATGAATACAACCGGAGCAACCATTGACTCCATCTCGCCTGTAGATGGAAAATTAATTGCTTCTGTTCAATCTGCTACTGCAGCAGATTACAACGCATTAATTGAAAAAGCACAAGGAGCATTTGTTGAATGGCGTAAAATTCCTGCACCAAAAAGAGGTGAGGTTGTGCGTCAATTAGCAGAGCGCATTCGTTTTTACAAAGAGCCACTTGGGAAATTGGTTTCTTACGAAATGGGGAAATCACTTCAAGAAGGACTTGGTGAAGTACAAGAGATGATTGACATCTGTGATTTTGCTGTTGGACTTTCTCGTCAGTTGTACGGATTAACCATGCATTCAGAGCGTCCAGGACACCGCATGTACGAGCAATACCACCCACTTGGAATCGTTGGGATCATTTCCGCATTTAACTTCCCGGTTGCTGTATGGAATTGGAACACAGCACTTGCGTGGGTTTGTGGAGACGTCTGTATTTGGAAACCATCTGAAAAAACTCCTTTGACTGCGATTGCTTGTCAACGCATCACACAAGAAGTTTTCGAAGCGAATGGCGTTCCAGAAGGTGTATCCAATGTGATCATCGGCGATGCTGAAATCGGAAAATTAATGGCAAACGACGGACGTGTTCCGTTAATTTCTGCCACTGGATCTACACGTATGGGTAAATCTGTTGGAGCAGCAGTTGGCGAGCGTTTAGGTCGTTCTCTATTAGAATTAGGAGGAAACAATGCGATCATCATCACGCCAAGTGCAGATTTGAAAATGGTTGTTCCAGGAGCAGTATTTGGAGCAGTTGGAACAGCTGGACAACGTTGTACGTCAACACGTCGTTTGATCGTTCATGCATCCATCTACGATAAAGTAACGGAAGCTTTGACATCGGCATACAAGCAATTGAGCATTGGAAATCCATTGGATCAGAACAACCACGTTGGACCATTAATCGACCAAGATGCGGTGAAGAATTACCTTCATGCGATTGAGGCAGCTCAAAAAGAAGGTGGAAAAGTATTGGTTGAAGGCGGTGTATTGAGCGGTCCAGGTTATGAATCTGGTTGCTACGTGAAACCATGTATCATTGAAGCAGAGAATCATTTTGCGATTGTGCAACACGAAACATTCGCGCCGATTCTTTACGTAATGAAATACAGCGGAGACGTTTACGAAGCAATCGCTTTACAAAATGGCGTTCCACAAGGACTTTCATCTGCCATCATGACGAATGAATTAAAAGAATCAGAAGCGTTCTTAGCAGCAGCAGGATCTGACTGTGGAATCGCAAATGTCAACATCGGAACATCTGGTGCGGAGATTGGTGGAGCTTTCGGTGGAGAGAAAGAAACAGGTGGTGGACGCGAGTCCGGATCTGATGCATGGAAAGTGTACATGCGTCGTCAGACAAATACCATCAACTATTCCGATAGTTTGCC
>JANRBR010000031.1:0-17081 GCA_030727405.1 Crocinitomicaceae bacterium
TTCCATATTCACCTTGTAACCAAGCACAAACTGGGAAGATGCGTTTTTGATCACGCACAATTGCCTCCACCATTTGAGCTGCAGCGGCACCAGGAGCATACCAAGCAGAAGTTCCTAGTAACTTAACGATCTCACCACCGCCGAATTTCGTGCGCTCGATGATTTCGTTCAATTTAGATTCTTCGATCAACTCAGTAACTGGAATTCCTCCAACAGTTGTGTAACGAGGAAGTGGAACCATGGTGTCTCCGTGTCCACCCATCAACACTGCTTGAATGTCTTTCGGTGACACGTTCAATTCTGTTGCCAAAAATGCGCGGTAACGAGCCGTATCTAAGACACCAGCCATACCGAACACTTTACTTGGATCGGTGTTTGCGTTCAAATACGCGCAATACGTCATAACATCCAATGGATTTGAAACAACGACGATAATGGCGTTAGGTGAATACTTCACGATGTTCTCAGTCACGGTCTTAACAATACCAGCATTGGTAGCGATAAGGTCGTCACGAGACATTCCTGGTTTTCTTGGTAAACCTGAAGTAATTACCACCACATCAGAATCTGCTGTTTTAGCGTAATCATTGGTTGAACCAATCGTACGAGAGTCGTACAAGTTGATTGGTGACGTTTGCCAAATATCCAAAGCTTTTCCTTCCGCAAAACCCTCTTTGATATCTAGTAAAACAATTTCGTTAGCGATTTCTCTTTGCGCCAACACATCTGCACAGGTTGCACCTACATTACCTGCACCTACTACGGTTACTTTCATTTGATCTGGTATTAGTTCGTAATTGCTTAAAAGCGACACGAATTTAGTGAATTTGAGGAAAATTTAGTTTTTTTGGCCGTATTTTTCTATTTTATTTATTTCAATAGGCAACCTGCTTAACTTAGCAACGTTTTAAAATTGTTGAAAATTGGAGAACCAGGATCATTTAAGGGAAATTGTGGAGGGCTGCATCCGAGGCGAACGACGTTCGCAGGAAGCATTGTTCAAGCAATTTTATGGAAAAATGATGGTGGTTTGTATGCGGTACATGACAGACCGTGATACAGCACAAGAGGTTCTTCAAGAGGCATTTTTAAAGGTCTTTGACAAATTGGATGTTTTTGATTTCAAAGGTTCATTAGAAGGATGGATCCGTCGCATTGTAGCAAATACAGCGATTGATGCCCTTCGAAAGGCTAAAAGAAATCCATTTTTGAGTGATCAAGACACAGACTTTAAACAAGCTGGACGAGATGAATTAGTCGAACGAGAAGAATTGGATACGATTGATTTAAAAGCTGAAATAGCCATGGAAGCAATTTCCAAGTTATCCCCAGCCTATCGAACGGTATTCAACTTGTTTGTTTTAGAAGATTGTTCACACAAAGAGATTGCTGAATTATTAGGAATCAGCGAAGGAACATCGAAATCCAATTTGGCGAAGGCAAAAATGAACCTTCAACGCATATTAAATGAAAAATTTGTAAACATCGACAGATGAAAGATGGTTTAGAAAATAGCTTTAAAGAGGCATTGAACAATTTCGAGCTTCCCTACGATGCGCAAGCGTGGGATGCCCTTAATCAAAAACTAAAGCCCAAACGCTGGTATCAATATTCTAGCGTAAAATGGTCTGCTGCCTTGGTCATTACCCTCGGAATTGCTTCATATTTTACCCTGCCAACTACCTCTAACCGCGCGATTGAAAAAACACACGATAAAACGGCCAAAAAGGGAACGAATTCAACTATTCCTGTTACACCTCATCAAGGTGGAACATCTTCGGATACTCATCAAATTTTAATGGATTATGCAACGAATCCAAATGGGATAGATCCATTAATGTCTCCTGGAATTACAACACCAGTTGTTGTTGTGGAAGAACTTATTCCTCATTCGATTCCATTCATGTCAGATCAATTGACGGTGCTAGGATTGACGGATCAAGTAATTGGCGGTATCGAACCAACTCCTTCTTACAATGCACAAATCGGTATCATCGATTTTAAAAGCAGATGTCAAGGTGAAACCTTTCAGTTGGATGCAGATAAGTACCACCAACGAATGATTTCATACGCTGGCCAAGAACTTCTTTTTACATATAACGAAGCCATTTCATTAAAATTAACGGATCCAGGGAACGTATCGGTAACTGCGAATTCGGGACCTTACGGACAATTTGAGGAATTAGGAAGTTTTGAAGTAAAACCGATTCCAAGCATTGCTCTTTCGACTGACCGAAGCATTAGTTACGAAGATGGACTACCTAAAATCATCGTTTTGGCGGAGTCAAACGAAAACCAAGTTTCTTGGCATTCCAATTATTCACTGAATAACACAAATGGGAAAACGAATGAAATCCTCGCTTTCGACAAAGGAAATGCCATCGTTGAGGTAACAAGCGTATCGAGTAACGGCTGTGTCGCTAAATCAAAGGAACTGATTCCGGTATTGTCCGACTATAATTTACTGGCTGTCAATGCTTTTAATCCTCAGTCGACAAATAGCCGTAACAGCTCATTTATGCCATATGCGTTAACGATTCGACAAACACCATTCAAATTAATTGTACTGGACCCAGATACGGGTGGACTCGTATTCGACACGAGTGATGCAGACGATGCTTGGGATGGAATTGATCGCCGAGACGGCAAGTTGGTTCCTGGAAACAAGGCTTACATTTGGAAAGTTGTTCTACAGAATCCTTTGGCGGGTGAAAAATCCGAATACAGGGGTACAATTGTCCGAATGTAAAAAAATCGTTTAAGTTCAATTAAGGGAGGGAATTCCCGTGGATTATCGTTATTTTTGCATGTAACAATGCAACAAAACACACGCTTTTATTTAGGTACTTTTAGTTCGTTTTACGGAAGTTTTTCTCTTCCCACTAAACTTTCATGTTCATGAGTATCATTCATTTACTTCCGGAACATGTTGCCAATCAAATTGCTGCAGGAGAGGTCATCCAACGTCCAGCTTCTGTTGTCAAGGAACTCATGGAAAATTCCATCGATGCAGGAGCAACCTTCGTTCAACTGAATCTGAAAGATGCCGGCAAAACTTTAATACAAGTAGTGGATGACGGCGATGGCATGACACCAGAGGATGCTGTCAAGTGTTTTCAACGACACGCTACCAGTAAATTGAAAAGTGCAGACGATTTGTTTCAACTGCAAACAAAAGGATTTCGTGGGGAAGCCCTTGCATCCATTGCCTCGATTGCACATGTGAGCATGCGTACAAAAAAAGATGGTGTAGACACTGGTACACTCATTGAAGTGGAGGGAAATGCCATTAAAACAAATGAACAAATTGTGTGTTCCAAAGGAACGAGTTTTGAAGTAAAAAACCTGTTCTATAATGTCCCAGCTCGTCGAAACTTCTTGAAATCTGAAGGAATTGAATTCGGACACATCCGGGATGAATTTGAACGTGTAGCATTGGCACATCCGGACATTAAATTTAGTTTACACCACAACGGACAAGAAATTTATCAATTGCAAGCGGGCGTTTTACGCATGCGCGTGGCGAGTATTTTTGGACGCAATAGCAATGAACGACTTGTCCCATTAGAAGAACAAACCAACATCGTTTCCATCAAAGGATTTTTAGGCAAACCCGATGCGGCTAAAAAGACACGAGGAGAGCAATTTTTCTTTGTCAACCATCGTTTTTTCAAAGACTCCTATTTTCATCATGCCATTTCTAAAGCATTTGAAGGCATGATCAGTGAAAAGCATTTTCCAAGTTATTGCATTTATTTGGAAGTTGATCCGGCAAAAATCGACGTGAACATCCATCCGACAAAAACGGAAATTAAGTTTGAAGAAGATCGTTTTATTTATTCCATATTATTGAGCAGTGTTCGACAGGCATTAGGAAAATACAACATCTTTCCTACTTTAGATTTTGAAACGGAAACAAGTTTTGATGTCCCTAGTTCTTTTCGGAAAACGGAACCTGTTGAACCTCAAATCAATGTTGATCCTAGTTTTAATCCCTTTCAAACCCAAAAATTTAGCAATGGATCATCGGGAAATGGCTTCACCAAAGCGCTGAAAAACGAAGGATTCGGTCAAGCCATGCCTAGTCCATCCGAGTGGGAACAATTTTACCACATTGAAGAATCCTCACCCGTACAACAAACATCGAATTCGGAATCGCTTGATTTTGAAAACGAAGCAAGCCATGGCAATTACTTGATTCATGACCGATACGTATTTTCCCCTACCAAATCAGGGTTGTTGGTCATAGATGTAAAACGAGCTAAATGGCGCATTTTATATGACGAATTAATTGGGAAATTCATACACCAAGCCTTAGATAGCCAACAACTGCTCTTTCCCATTGAAAAACACGTCTCAAACGTTGAAATCGATTTGTGGTCAAATCATGAGAAATTATTGCAGCAACTAGGTTTTCATTGCACCATCAACGGCACGATGCTTTCCATTCATGGAGTACCAAGCGTGCTTCCAGAAAACAGCATTGACAGTTGCATCGATTCCTTATTAGCAGATTTACAAAACAGAGATATTGACCAAGGGGATGTGGCACATTATTTAGTTCGGCGTTTAACACAAAATGCAGCGAAAGATGCGCAGGTTCGAGGAACAGCGGAAGCACAAGCCTTGGTTGAAAGCCTATTTCAATGCGAAGAACACGCACTTGCTCCGAACGGTAAAAAAGTCATGCACACGGTTTCATTAGTAGATATTTCCTCAAATTTTTAATCATGTTAAGTAACCTTCCACAAGTAACGAAGAACATCATTTTATTGAACATCATGTTCTTTTTGGCGACCTTCGTTTTGCAAACGCAAGGCATCGATTTAACGGCGAATCTTGGCGCACACGTCGTCAATACCCCTTTATTCAAACCGTTCCAGGTTGTTACGCATTTCTTTATGCATGGTGGATTTTTCCACATTCTTTTCAATATGTATTTATTTGCCATTTTAGGTGCGTATTTGGAACACATTTGGGGACCTAAACGGTTTTTCATCTTTTACATTTCAACGGCACTTGGAGCATTTGCCTTGTACAACATCATGGGAGTGTATGAAGTCATGCAACTTAAATCCATGATGATTAGCCAAGGTTTTAATATCGATGAGATCAATCAACTGATTCTTAATAACGATCAAACGGCGTTACTCTCTACAAATAGTGCTGCCGTGGTAGGATATGCGCAACAATCCTTTACACCCATGGTCGGTGCATCCGGCGCTATATTTGGTGTGATGGCGGCTTTTGCGATCTTATTCCCAAACACGGAATTTCGACTTTATTTTGCCATTCCTGTAAAAGCGAAGTATTTTGTGGCTGGTTATTTTTTAATTGAAGTGTACCTATCGTTTCAAAACAATGCCAACGACACAACAGCACATTTAGCACACGTTGGAGGCGCCATTGTTGGAGCAATCATCGTGCTTTTTTGGAGAAAAGCGGATCGATCTAATTTCTGGTAAATGCAAGGAAGGAATCTCATACAAGAAATTAAGTTCCAGTTGCGATCTGGCACGATGACTAATCGTTTGATCATTGTCAATGTTAGTGTCTTTCTACTCATCTTACTTGTTAAAAAAATTTTTCTTTTATACAACATTGACCCTCGTACCAGTGACGAATGGATTCATCATCTTTTGGACTTAAACAGTTCTTTGCCTGCATTTATTCGTGCACCGTGGGGACTCTTTACCAGTATTTTTACACACGAGCAATTTGGACACCTTTTATTCAACATGCTCTTTCTGTACTTTTCAGGACGATTTTTCGAACAGTACTTTAGCCGCAAGAAGTTATGGTTAACATATTTATTTGGAGGGATTTGTGGTGGAATACTCGAATTACTGGCTAACAATCTATTTCCCGCTTTACAAGGAACGAATGTGGTCATTCTAGGCGCCTCCGGTTCGATCATGGCCATTTTCACGGCTCTTGCTTTTTACCAGCCCAATTTACAAGTTCAATTGTTCGGAATTTTCCCAATTCGCATTTATTTTTTGGCCTTGTTCTTTTTATTTAAAGACCTCATCAATATTGGAACCGATGATCAAATCGCACATTTTGCGCATTTAGGTGGCGCACTTTTCGGTTTGTTATCCATACAAAAGATGCATTCTTCTAAAAATATTCTCACGCGTCTGGAAGGATTCTTCAATCGGATAAAAAGACTTTTAACCGCTAAAAAACAGCCTAAAAACACCCGAACACGATTCAAAACAGACGAGGAATTCAATGTGGAAAAACGTCAGAAGCAGGAGCGCATGGATGAAATTCTCGATAAAATTTCACAGTCCGGCTATGACTCATTAACCAAAGCAGAAAAAGACTTTTTATTCAACCAAAGCAAAAATGGCTAACATCACTAAACGTCTTTTTCGATTTTCCTCCATCCTGAAAATAGCCAGCTTGATTAGCTTTGGTGCAATGATTTTGTGTTATTTAGCTCCGTTTATCCATCCAAAAACTCTTTCCATTTTGCCGTTTTTTGGTTTGCTATATCCCGTGTTGCTTGGTGTAAATATTGCTTGGTTAGTTATTTGGGGACTGGCTCGCTCAAAGTGGGCAATTTATGCTCTAGTCATACTTGGACTTGGAGGAAAAATGCATTTAAGAAGTTTTGCCCTTTCCACAAATGAAACTGCTGATCCAAAAGGATTGAAAATATTAACCTATAACGTTCGCCTTTTTGATTTATTCAATCCTACGTATAGTGAATCGATTGAACACCGGAATCAAATTTTTGAATACATCCGTCGCACCGATCCAGACGTTTTATGCCTGCAAGAATATTACCGCCAGGATAAACCGACCAATTTCGAAGTGGTGGATTCTTTGTTCGCCATCATGGGGAATCGGAATTACCACGAACGAAGTGCGCATAAGCGCAGCACACGTCAAAATTACGGGATTGCCATGTTCTCCAAATACCCCATTATTTCGAAAGGTGATGTGATGTTTGAATCGCAAGGTTGCGGTGACTTCAATTATTGCATTTATGCAGACATCATCAAAAACCAAGATACTTTCCGTGTTTATAACGTGCATTTACAGTCCATTCGACTAAATACAGACCCGAACATAGAGGAACCAACGGAGGATGAAACGCTTGAAAGTGAGCGCATCATTCGAAACGTTTACTCGAAATTAAGGCTGGCTTATTTGAAACGAGCGGAGCAAGCAAGAAGAGTGGTGGAGCACATCAAGTCCTCCCCCTATCCCGTTATTGTTTGCGGTGACTTCAATGATACTCCGATGTCCTATACTTACAATCAATTCAATTTATTTTTAAAAGATGCCTTTAGGCAATCCAGCAGTGGATTTGGGTCTACTTACATTGGACGACTTCCGGCAGGAAGAATTGATTACCTTTTTTATGATGCAGACCTTCGTCCAAGTGGATTCCACATTCAATCCGAAGAATTGAGTGACCACAGAGCCTTAGTATGTACCTTTTCTAGAGTAAAATGATGTTAATTGTTGATTGTGGTAGCTCGAAAACACCTCAGATTGCCTCCATTTTCGAGGAATTTTGCGATACCCAAGTTATTGGATTCCATGACCTCACAAAGGAGTTGGCGGAACAAGCCATTGGTGTGGTTTTTTCAGGTGCACCTCTTTTAATTACCGAAATTGACATGTCCACCTATGTAAAACACGTGGAATGGACCAAAACATACGAAAAACCCATTTTAGGAATTTGTTTTGGACATCAATTAATCGGATTACTCCATGGTGCAAGAGGTGCTAAAATGAAAGAGGATCGCGACTGGCAAGAAATTGAAATCATTGAAGATTCCCCGTTGTTTCATCGTCTTCCCGATTGCTTTGAAATGATGGAGGACCATTGCGAGCACATTACCATTCCAGGGGGATTTAAATTAATGGCCGCATCTGACGCCTGCATTAATGAGTGCATGCAACACGAAAGCAAACCCATATTTGGAGTGCAATTCCATCCAGAAGTGTCGGGGAATTACGGAAACATTTTACTGGAAAATTTCTATTTCGTCTGCGAAAAATAAGCTGTTTATTTTCCGGCAATCGTAAACAATTTTTCACGGTTCAAAACGCTGATTTTTCGCGTATGCACTTCTATGATTCCCTCTTCTTTAAAGTCTTTTAGTAGACGAATCAACGTTTCGGTTGCGGTTCCTACGAAATTTGCCAAATCTTCACGAGACAAATTAATCGGTTCGTCTTCATAAATATCCAGTAAGATGATCATGGTGAAGGCTAAACGCTCACGCACTGATTTCTGTGCCATATTGGTAATGAAATCTGCACGGTCCGACAATTCACGTGAAAGTTCTTTGATGATGCCATTCCGCAATACAGGATTGGAATCCATCATGTTTAAAAAATCATCCTTGCCAATAAAACAAATGTTACTCTCCTCCAAGGTTTCCGCCGCAACTTTATATGGCTTTTCACTAAACATGGCGCGAAATCCAATCATATCCCCACCTTTTGCGATCTGAATGATCTGTTCTTTTCCTTCGTCACCGCGTTGGAAAATCTTTACCATTCCCTGGTTGATGCAAAACACACCACGCGGAAAAGATCCTTCTAAAAATATGGATTGATGTTTTTTGTAGTAATTACATGCCTTGTGCGCATTGACATGGTCTATTTCATCGTGACACAAGTTACCCAATAGCGAATTTTTTCTACCAGCACAGGTCAAACAGGTAACGTGTTTGTGGGATTTTTCGAGCATTTCATTGGATTTAGTCTATCAAATGTACGCAGAATAAAGGGTTTTTTGAAATATGATGAAGGTCATTTTTTCATCAAATGGCAACCTTTACTCATGAATGACAAGGAATTTATAAAAAAATACAACTTTCCTAGACCGAGGTATCCAACGGTTCCATTTTGGATGAAAAAGGAATTGAAGACATACAAATGTGCCGAATTAATCATCGAAAATTAATATTATACCCTAATATTTGGATGTTAACCGCCTTTAATTGTATTACCGAAATATGTACTTGCCATTGCGCTAACAGTTATTGGTCTCCTAACCATCCTACGAGGATTCAATCTTGGAATACCTTATCTAAGTCCTGAAATCAACATGAAATCGATTGTTGTACACGGCTCACCATCTTTGGAATGTTGCAAAGATACCTGTACGATAAGATAGGAATATCAAAAATCACGCAACGTTTTCCAATCCAACATAGCAAAAACAAAAAAGGCGACCGATTGGCCGCCTTTTTATTTATGTTTTGATTCAACTTACATTTTGATGAATTTCACTGTTTCAGATTGTTTACCTGAATTAAATTTCACAATGTAGGTTCCGTTTGCCAGGTTATCACCCTCAATTTGAACAGCATTGGTTCCTTCGTCCATTGATTTTCTAATGGATTTCACTAAACGACCTGTAATCGAATAAACTTGAATCTCTACCATGCCTGCATTTGCTAATTCAAACGTAACAGTGGTATTATCTCTTGTAGGATTAGGGAATGTTTTCAAGTTTGTGTCAAATTTCACATTGCCACTTGAACCATTTCCATCCAATCCTAAGAAAGCAGTCGTTCTCCAAATTCCACGACCGAAGGTTCCCAGGTAAATTTCACCAGGACGGTCATTGCCTTCGTTAAAGCTACGCCACGATTGCCTTACTTCGTAAACTGGTGTTCCTTCGAAACCACCAGAGGCATTCTCCCATGAAGTACCTCCATTTGTTGTAATAAAGGCACCACTTGATGTACCAACTACGATGATGTCTGGATTATTACGATCTATGATTCCATCGTAACAAGCAACACCCGGAGTGGTTATTGCAGAAAGCGCGGTGAAAGATGGCGTTGTAACATTCGCGTTTAAACTTCTTCTGTTTGTCCCACCAAATCCAGCAAAACATAAGAGATCATTTCCATTGTTCGGATTCACGGCAATCCCTTGGTAAGATGTTGCTGTGATTTTTGTGGCCGTTGTGTAACTTGGAGTAGTGGTTACACCTCCGGAAGTGACATATGCTACTTTCGAAATGAAATTAGGATCACTCGTATAAACAGAACCCAAACCATCGATTCGCCAAACACCATTACCAGCACTTACATAACAATGATTGAGGTCTCTAGAAAATTCAACATCAACTGAATTGAACAAACCGCCTCCGATGTTTCTAGCAACACATACCCATTGAGGATTAGTCACTGCTAAACGAAGTGCATTGCGTGTTCCCCAAAGTTCACCATTGTTGGCATTAACATATACAAAGAACCATGATTGGTAAGGATCCTGCACACGTACAGTATCCCAAGTAACATTGTAAATCACCGTATCAGCTCCCATAGAAACAGTTTCTCCTGTTGCACTATTTAGTCCGAAATTCTCGTTACCTACAGTCAAACTTGGCTCATATTCCAGGGTATCATCAAAATACAATGCTGTACTTGTCACATAAGTAATGGAATCACCAGAAGACAAGGAAGGAACACGAATAATTGATCCCGCTGCATAATTTTTTGTAGGAATCAGGGTCACGGAATCTTCCGAGTTCAAGTCGTAATATTCCGCCAGGAAAATTTCTGTATGGAAAGGGTGATTTGGACTTCCGTCTGTTCCTGGGTCATCGTATGTTGCAGGTAAAGTTGGAACAAACGATGTAAAGGTCTGACCTTTATCACCTGAACGAGAAATAGTATTGTAATATACCGTAGAGAACATCACACGTGGATTAAAGTAAGAGATCTCACATTCGAAACCATCTCCACCACCCACTTCTCTAAATTCTTGAGGTGTTGACAAACTAAAATCATTGTATAATGTACCATTATCTTGTGCTCCACCCATTACTGCTCCGGTTCTATCAAATGCGATTCCATAAAATTGGGTGACATTGTATCCACGGTTAGATGGGTACCAAGTTTGACCAAAATTGTTGGAAACACCAATACCACCATCGTTACCTATATACAAACGATTGTTTGCATCCCATTTCATTTCGTGGTTGTCCGCATGAGCATAAATGGGTGAATTTGGAGAAACAAACCACTGGCTGATTTTTTCAAAACCACCTTGTGGAGGATTGTTTACCATTTGTTTCCATTTCCAAATATCGATCCCACCGATTAAAATCATCTCTGGATCTGTTGGTTTCACCGAAACAATGCTATTATATGTACCCTGATTTCGGTAAATATCGAACTCATTCGGTGGTGCAGAAGCCCCAACAAATTGATTCCATGTTTGACCATCGTCATGAGACACATGCATACTCATTAAATTTGAGTTTGTTCGAACCGCATACAATGAGTAGTGGTTTGAAGCGTTTTTAATTGGAGAGATAGCGAACTCGATACGCGCTGCTCCAGAAGGAACTAAATTATTTGCTGCAGTACCTGATTTATCTGTAAAAGAAGTTCCACCATTGTTAGACACCCACGGTTTATTTGCTCCGAAAGATGCAACAACTACTTGTCCATCAAGTGAAATTTGCAATGCCGTACAAGCACCGTTAGAAACGGTTACAGTTGTTAAACTTGCGTCACCAACCTTCCATTTTCTCAAACCTGAATTCGTTGCTAACCAAACGTAATTATCAGCATTCGAACTAACGATCTCCGTACAATTAGACGTTCCTGGAATTTTAGCCCATGTGTTACCTGAATCGGTTGAGTACCAAACACCATTACCGTTCCATCCTTCTTGGTCAGAACCTGTAGACACGTAAAGTACACCATCTGGTGTTTGAGTCATGGAAGATATAAATGGATTTGCACCAACAGCAAAATAGGATTCAACACGGTCCCATGTGTTTCCTTTGTTCAAAGAAACAAACAATCCGCCGGATACTCCACCAGCCCATAATCGGTTAATGTTTGTTCTATCCGGTTGAATGGCGCGCGTACGTCCACCAATATTGTCTGGTCCCATTGATTCAAAAACAATGGATTTCGATTTTTTCATTTTACGAATTTGACCGTCAATCTGAGCCAATTTCTCAGCTGAAACCGGTTGACCCGTTGTGACATCAATGTAACGTGCACGCAACCAAGCCATCGCATCATCAGATGATGTTTCTTGGAGTGCGGACAGATTTTCTTGCTTGTATTTTCCTTCAGTAGGAAACAACATAAATGCGCCAACAGCTACTGCTACAAAGCCAGCAACCATCAGGGAACCAAATACATAGACTTTCTTATTCATAAGCTTTATTAAATAAATACATAAAACGTGACTGCCAAGATAATCAATATTTCTTAAAAACAACCATTGTTTAGGTGAGTTTAGATCAATTATTTAGGCAAATAAAAACTTCAATCAAATAAATGTTTTTCCGCATGGTAGGAAGAGCGCACGAGTGGACCACTTTCTACAAATCGAAAACCCATTTCCAAACCTAAGATGCGGTATTTCTCAAATTGCATAGGTTCAATAAATTCAAAAACAGGTAAATGCTTCGGTGTTGGCTGTAAATATTGACCCAAAGTAAGGATGTCTACCCCTACTGAACGAAGGTCCTGCATGGTTTCAATTACTTCACCTTCAGATTCCCCTAGTCCCAACATCACGCCAGACTTGGTTCGCATACCTCCTTTTTTCAAACGAAATAACACCTCCAAACTTCGGTCATATTTGGCTTGAATTCGCACTTGCTTGGTCAACCTTCTGACCGTTTCCAAATTATGGGAAACAATTTCAGGTGCCACATCAATAATTACTTGTAGATTCTCCCATTTTCCTGCAAAATCCGGAATCAACGTTTCTAAGGTCGTTCCTGGAGATTGTTGTCGAATGGCACGCACTGTTTGCGCCCAAATTTCGGAGCCACCATCTTTTAAGTCGTCTCGATCTACCGAAGTAATGACGGCATGTTTTACCCCCATGATTTTGACGCTATTTGCTACTCGACCGGGTTCAAATTCATCTACTACATCCGGCTTTCCTGTTTGAACAGCACAAAAACCGCATGAACGCGTACAAATATTTCCTAAAATCATGAAAGTCGCTGTTCCTTCGCCCCAACATTCGCCCATATTCGGACAGCTTCCACTCTCACAAATGGTATGTAATTTATGTTGATCGACCAATCCCCTAACCGTACGGTAATTTTCACCCGTTGGTAATTTTACGCGCAACCACTTTGGTTTTTTAATTCGAACCGTTGTTTGATCGTTCTGACTTTCCATGTTTCAATTTAACAAGTTATTTCAAGAAATGTTCACTGGGATAAGTGCTTCAATTTGGGTTAAAAGTCGCTCCCGTTCTTCCCACATTTCATCTATGCTTAATGCATTCTTACACCGCCTAACCGAACGGAAGTAAAAGTATTGTTTACGCCATTGATACCAAGCTAATCCTAAAATTCCAATACTCAAATAATAGGTAAAAATATACCAAAATTGAACCCCAAGTATTCCTGGAAAGACAAATAAAAGCGGAAGGTTAAAAATACCCATGAAAACCATCGTCAAAACCATTTTTGTTGAGCACCAAAATACTTTTCGTTTAAAGGTCTTTTCTGCAAATCGCTTCACTAGCATTGTGGGAATATACGCATGTATGCATCCTAAAACAGCAAATGGAAGCAAATAAAGCAGCGGCAAAACAAAAGATGTTGATTTTTTATTTTTCGCATCAAATAATTGTTGCTCCGTTACACCATGTGTCCTTAATTGATGGAAATAATCTGCTATCCTGTGTTTTAATTCCGTGTGTTTATCGGCGACATCTCCTTCAATTTGATTGATAAGGTTGGCCAACTCTTGTGAGTACCGCCAACGCATCTCAAGCGGAATACCTTCATCAAAACAATAGGGATTCATTCCCTTTCGAGTAAGCATCATGATTTGCTCATGATAAGCGAAATCCTTTTCAGACTGAACATGGGTTATCTGATCGATCAACGCAGACTCCAATTGCCTATTCAATTCGTTGATGGTTTTTGACGGATTTTCTAAATACTGATCTTTGTATTCATTCAGAATGATTGGATTGGATTCAGAAATCAATAAATCGCTTCGCATGACATTGGGATTGGCATAATTGCATCCAAGTGCCACTAAACGCATTTCTTGTTCCCAATTTGTTGCTTCCAATGCAGTAAATCCAATCCTCAGCGCTCCCTTTTTCAACGGCTTCAAACGTCGTTCAAAAACATCGTCCGTCAAACCCTCGCCAAAAATCAATAAACCTCTATTGCCGGACAAAATTTCAGTAGCCTTGCGAAAGGATTCCTTGTTCTTCTCTGCCGAATTCCCGCCATCATGTTGACGGTAAATCGGAATCATGTGTGCACTGCTCAAAATCGGACTTGTCCATTTATTAAAGACATCGGATCGCGTCATAAAAAAAACAATGGGCTTCCGTAATACAGAAATAATAAGAGGATCCATGAAAGCAGAGGGATGATTGCTCACAAAAATGGTGCTACTGAATCGTTTTTTAGTTGCATTTACCAAGCGAATTCTTCGAAAATACAAACGAATCGAATAGTTTAAAAACCAGAAAAAAAGAAAATATAAAAACCGCATCGTCCGCGAAGTTACGTATTTTCCATTTTCTGTTTTAACAATCGGATGTATAATAACTTTTCAAATGCAGAACAAAGGGTCAACTAACTTAATCTTATCTTCGCTCATTAAAGCATCATTATGAAACGAATCGGTTTATTTTGCGGCGGATTTTCCTCCGAATTCAACATCTCGATATTAAGTGCAACCACCATACAGGAAAACTTTCCGAAAGAATTTGAAATCGTTAAAATCATCGTGTCAACAGAAAAGTGGCTTGTCGAATTTCAAGGCGAACTTATTCCGTTTAACTTGAATAATGGAAGTTTTACCTTTCAAGAAGTACATCATAAAATTGATGCTGGCATCGTATACATCCATGGAAATCCTGGTGAAAACGGGAAAATTCAGGCATTATTAGACATGCAAAACATTCCCTATGTAAATGCTGGTCCACTGGCATCTGCTTTGTCCTTTGATAAATGGTACTGCAATCAATTTTTACGCGCGTTTCACATTCCTGTGGCAAAATCCATTTTTTTAACCCAAATCAACGAAAAATCCCAAGATGAAATCATTGCAACATTGGGTCTTCCAATTTTTGTCAAACCATCTGATTCTGGATCAAGTTATGGCATTTCAAAAGTAAAGGAAGCTTCTGAACTTCATCCAGCATTAATGAATGCGTTCAAAGAAGGCAAAACGGTGGTTTTGGAGTCGTTTTTAGATGGCACGGAAGTAACTTGTGGTGTATATCAAACAAAAAAAGGCTTGGTCGCTTTGCCGCTTACGGAAATTGCTTCCGAAAATGAGTTTTTTGACTACGACGCAAAATACAATGGTAAATCACAAGAAATTACGCCTGCCCGAGTATCCGAGGACATCACCCGACAAGTTCAGGATCAAGCAAAAAAAATATACCAATTGCTTCAATTGCGCTCCATTGCTCGAATCGACTTTATGATTGTTCAAAATGTACCTCATGTCATCGAGGTAAATACCACGCCAGGTTTTTCACCAGCGAGCATTGTCCCACAAATGTTGACTTGTGCAAATGTAAAAATTGAAGACTTTTGGAGGGAAATAGTGACGTTTGAGTTAGGTCTTTAATACACCGCCATCACATTGAACAGCTGCTCCATTTTCTGAACAAGTGTTTTACTAGAGCACGTAAAGTTATTCACGGAAATTGAAAAAGCGAGGGTCTTCCCACTGGAGGAATAAACATATCCTGCAAAGGCTTTGACTCCCTTTAAAGTACCACTTTTCATTTGAATTCTACCTGCGGCAGCACCTTTCGTGCAAATCCCTTTCACCGTACCCGTTTTACCAACGACGGGCAAAGTTGCCTTGAAATCTGCATAGGATTTGGATTTATACATATAAGATAGCAATGCACAAAAATGATTCGCCGAAATCGCATTGGCTCGCGACAAGCCACTCCCATCATTCAACACCAATCCTTTTGTATCGATTTTTTTACTCCAATAATTCGTGATGTACGACACGGCCGCTGTAGTACTCCCATCACCCGTCTTGTAATAAGAAACGGCATTTAAAATCCCTTCTGCAAACACATTCACACTTTTTAAATTGGTCCAATATGCAATGTCTTGAATGGATTTACTTGGAATCGTGAACAGCAATTTTCTTGTATTGTAGACTGACGTATCCTTTTTATCCGTGACCATTTCTTTAAAATGCAAACGCACACTTTTCGCTCCATCAGCCACTTGAATGTTGTTTTTCAATAAAACCCTCTCCCATTCCTGCGCCAAAGAAATTTCTGGATCCGGAAGACTGCTTTTTGTGGTGTAATAATTGCTGTTTTTTGGAATCGTCCCGGTGATGGATCGATTTAATTCATAGGCATCACCGTGTATAGTAGACTGATCCGAAGTGACGTTTCCAGCAACCAGTTGATTTTTTAATTGAAATCCCTCCACTTTTGGATACGTCTCTATAAAAACCGGTTTTGTTCCTGGTGCAGCCGTTTTAAAGGCAATTTTTAAGGTATTGTCATAGAAATTTAGTCCACCAGAAAATGCGCCATAGTAGTTTCCGACATCCACACTACTCCAACTTGCAGGTGTTCCTTCGTATCCAAATTCAGAAGCGTCAGCAATCAAAGCTCCTTCAATGTGTTTGATGCCCAATCTTTTCAAGGAATCAGTCCAATCGTTTAAAAAATTCATTTCCTGATTTTCCTTTGAAAAAAACTTGCTGCCCATTCCTACGTCTCCACCGCCACGAATCCAAACATTTCCATGCAATATGCTGTCTTTATCGATGTAGCCATCACAATAAATGCGTGTTTTCATTTGGAACGTTGCTCCTAAAATTTCAAAGGCAGAAGATGTGGAGAACAACTTAGTCGTAGATGCTCCTACGATCGCTTGTTCCGGACGATGTGAGGCAATGGTTTTACCTGTTTCTACATCAATGACTTTAAACGTAATTTTGGCATTTTTATTTACAGGATCCTTGACAAAGTTTGAAACAGCGTTCACGACTTGCTCTTGGGCCGATAACGTTTGAATAAAAAGAAGGAAAATAAACAATAATCGCATGGGTCTGTTTCTATGTTTCAACAAAGATGCAAAATAA
>JANRBR010000031.1:17181-61862 GCA_030727405.1 Crocinitomicaceae bacterium
AATAAACAATAATCGCATGGGTCTGTTTCTATGTTTCAACAAAGATGCAAAATAAAAATAACACGCAGATATTGCAAAAACTTGTAATATTGCGCTTGTTGTTAAAATCGTAAAAAGTGAAAGTAATAGCTGAATTTCCGGAAGGACTCATTTCTTTTTATCCAAGCATATTTTCGGATGACCGAGGGCTTTTCTTGGAGACATTTCAACATGAATTCTATGCGAATCACCTCGGTAATTTCGCATTTCCTCAAGACAATTTATCCAAATCCCACAAAGGGGTTTTACGCGGCCTCCATTTTCAAGCACCTCCATTTGATCAAGGGAAATTAGTCCAAGTCATAGCTGGAAGCGTGTTAGACGTAGCCGTTGACCTTCGGAAAAATTCACCTAGTTTCGGAAAACATTTCAAAATCATTTTAGATGCTCAACAGCGAAATCAACTCTGGATTCCTCCTGGTTTCGCACATGGATTTTTATCTTTAGAAGACGATACGCTTTTTTCCTACAAATGCACGAATACATATAGCAAAGACCACGAGGGATGCTTGCGTTGGGATGATCCTGTAGTTGGCATCGATTGGGGCATTGAAAATCCAATTGTATCAGAAAAAGACCAACTTGGCACACTGCTTCATGATTTACAAAGTCCATTTTAAGTTTCATGCAAAAAAAATCAACCAAAGGATTACAAGAAACCATCGATATTTACGGAGCGAGGGAACATAATTTAAAAAATGTAACGCTTCAAATACCTCGAAATGAATTAATTGTATTCACCGGGCTTAGCGGAAGCGGAAAATCAAGTTTAGCATTTGACACCATTTTTGCAGAGGGACAACGGAGGTACATTGATACGTTTTCAAGTTACGTCAAACAATTTATTGGCGGACTCGAACGACCGGATGTCGATAAAATTGATGGACTTAGTCCTGTTATTTCCATTGAACAAAAAACGGTTTCCAGGTCACCTAGGTCAACGGTCGGAACGATTACTGAATTGTACGATTTCTTCCGATTGTTATTTGCGCGCATTGGAACGGCATATTCCTATGTGACAAATGAGCCCATGGTGAAATACTCGGACGATGCCATCTGTCAGCGAATAGAAAAAGACTTTCATGGCCGAAAAGTTGCCTTCCTTGCTCCTAAAATAAAAGGACGCAAGGGACATTACCGCGAACTTTTTGAACAAATTCTTCGAAACGGATATACCAAAGTTCGGGTGGATGGGGAAATTAAGGAAATCGTGAAAGGAATGAAGTTGGACCGATATAAAATTCACGACATTGAAGTGGTGGTCGACCGCATGCTCATTGGACAAGTGGATGAAAAGCGCGTTTATGATTCCGTTTTGATTGCCATGAAAATGGGCGAATCAGCAATGATGGTCATGGACCTCGAAGCAGACACGGTAAAGCATTACAGCCGGTCTTTAATGTGTCCAACAAGTGGAATTAGTTACCCAGAACCTGAACCTAGCCTATTTTCCTTTAATTCTCCCTATGGCGCTTGTCCATGTTGCAAAGGACTTGGTGAAGTAAGCGAAATCGACATTGATAAAATCATACCGAACCCTTCTTTATCTATCCGAAAAGGAGGATTTGCTCCATTAGGTGAATACAAACGCATCTGGATATTCGAGAAGATGGAATCCATCCTCCTAAAACAAGGATACTCCATTAACACGCCGATTGCAGATTTAGACGAGGAATTGATTCAGTTGTTTTTGTATGGAAATGAGGACATGGAAATGAATACGAAGTCCAACGAAGATCGCTTCGAAGGAATTGCCAATTTCATGTCACGGCATTCCGAAGACAGTTCAGCTGGAATTCAACGTTGGGCTCAAGGATTCATGAATAAAAAAATGTGTCCAGATTGTCATGGAACACGGATCCGTAAAGAAGCGCTCCAATTTAAATTGAACAATCAAACGATTGGCGACATCGCTTTTATGGACTTTGAACAACTGGACCGTTGGGCGAATGAAATTGAAGCACATTTGAATTCCGATCAAAAACTCATTGGCGCCGAAATCCTGAAAGAAATCAGAACCCGCATTCGATTCATATTGGAAGTTGGATTAGACTACCTCACGCTGCATCGAAGTGCCAAAAGTTTATCCGGTGGTGAAGCACAACGCATCCGACTAGCGACCCAAATTGGAACAGAATTAATTAATGTCTTGTATGTTCTAGATGAGCCATCTATTGGACTGCACCAACGAGACAATACAAAACTCATTCAATCCTTAAAACGGTTGAGAGACGTCGGTAATTCGGTCTTGGTTGTTGAACACGACAAGGAAATGATTGAAGCAGCGGATTTCATTGTGGACATTGGTCCGGGAGCTGGCTCTTTTGGTGGAAACATCGTGAGTGCTGGAGACCTACAATCAGTATTAAGCAGTAATTCATTGACTGCGCAATATTTAAATGGAAGGCGAAAAATTGAAGTACCCGAAAAACGACGAAAAGGCAACGGAAATCAACTTACATTAAAAGGAGCGAATGGACACAACTTGAAAAATGTTCAATTCTCCATTCCACTCGGCACTTTTACGTGTGTAACAGGAGTTTCTGGGAGTGGTAAATCCTCCCTCATCAATCAAACGCTCTACCCGCTATTAATGAATCACTTTTACCAGGACATCCGAAAACCACTGGAGTATAAGTCCATCGAAGGATTGGAGCACCTTGATAAAGTGATTGAAATTGATCAAAGTCCAATCGGTAGAACACCAAGGTCAAATCCAGTCACCTACACAAAGGTTTTCGATGAAATTCGAAGCCTTTTTGCTGCTTTGCCAGAATCCCAAATTCGAGGATATAAAGCCGGGAGGTTTTCCTTTAATGTAGCTGGCGGAAAATGTGAAACATGCAATGGCGGCGGTTTGAAATTAATCGAAATGAACTTTCTGCCAGATGTTTACGTTGAATGTGAAACCTGCAATGGGAAACGTTATAATCCAGAAACCTTGGAAGTACGTTACAAAGGAAAAAACATTTCGGATGTCCTCAACATGACCATTGAAGAATCAGTTCCCTTCTTTGAAAATCACCCCAAAATCTTCCGGATATTAAGCACCTTGCAACAAGTTGGACTCGGATACATTAAACTTGGTCAATCCTCCACCACTTTGTCTGGAGGCGAGGCACAACGAATTAAACTTGCGACTGAACTCGCGAAAAAAGCCACAGGAAAAACCATTTACATCCTAGATGAACCCTCCACTGGATTGCATTTCGAAGACATTCGAATGTTGCTAGATGTACTTCAACGATTGGTCAATGAAGGAAATACAGTTTTAGTCATCGAACACAACATGGACATTATTAAAATCGCAGACCACATCATTGACCTTGGTCCAGAAGGTGGATTCAGAGGAGGAACTATACTGTTCAATGGAACACCCGAACAGATGGTTAAAAAAGCACAAGCAAAATCGCATACCGCAAAATATTTGGCTCCAGAATTAACGAAATGACTCAAATTGAATGATAAATCTTTTTTGACTGGTCATTCATTGGATAAATTGAATTAATTTTACGCCCGAAAACGAAAATTAAATACTTAAACTAGAATAAAATGGCAGTAGAAATCACAGATGCGAACTTTGACGAATTAGTCATGAAGTCCGATAAACCAGTTGTTGTTGATTTTTGGGCTGAGTGGTGTGGTCCTTGCCGCATGATTGGTCCAGTTATCGAAGAAATGGCAAATGAATACGAAGGAAAAGCAGTTATTGGAAAAGTAAATGTTGACTTAAACTCAGGTGTTTCTGCTCAATTTGGTGTCCGAAGCATTCCAACGGTTTTGTTCATTAAAAACGGTGAAGTAGTTGATAAATCTGTCGGAGCTGTTCCAAAAGCAATCCTAGAAGAAAAACTGAATTCACTAATGTAATTTCAAAGGGAGTTCGCTCCCTTTTTTTATGCCATGAAAGATTTTTTAAGAAGATTAAAGTATTACGGCCTAGGTTTCATTATCGGGACAATCATGGTTGTTTTCATGTTCGATAACAAGGGCTGTAGTTGGTTTCCATCCAATCGGGTAAAAGACAATTTGTTTAACCGAATGATCGTGATCAATCCAGACAATCTTCATTTCATAAAAGATCAAGGCTTTTCAGAATCGGCCTTTTTGAAGACCATTCAAGATGGAGATGTTGATTTTGGAAAAAGTAAAAAACAAGGCTTAGATAAAGTTTACCGCATTGATTACCAAACACCAAGTGGCATAAAGCAACATTGCTTTATGACCATGGGAGACGAAAGCTTCATCACAGAAGTCATCTTTTCCAAACAAAACGCCCTAAAAGTCACACCGAGCAAATCCGATATTAGGGACGGGAAGATTCTGTTTTTCCCTAAAAATCAATTTTTATTTTACATGGACTCCTCTCAAGTTTTTCAAAAAGAAATGAAGGAGGCGGGTGTTTCTAACGACAAACAATTGAACCTATTGATTCGTAAATTTGGTGAATTTTCATTCAATTACGCTCAATTAAACACACATCCTAAACCCATTCACGGCATACGTTTTCAGACCAAGAAAGGTGCTAAGGAATCACTTTGCGTACAATGTATCTGGTTCAAAGATAAAATCAAAGTCTATTCCCTAAAAAGAGAAGCAAAGGATTTCTAACAAATTTGGACTTTTTATTGTTAATAAATTGACTTTTGTCAGTGTTTCACCGTCTTAGCTTTTAGTAACTTTGATTAATGGAATTTACAGCTGAACAAATCGCTGGCCTTTTACAAGGAGAAGTTGATGGGAATCCATCAGTTTGTGTAAGTGGGCTAGCAAAAATTGAAGAAGGTTCAGAAGGCTCACTTAGTTTTCTTTCCAATCCTAAATACGAGGAATTCATTTACACGACAGGATCAAGCATCTGTATTGTCAACAAAACCTTTCTTGCAGCTAAATCCTTGCCCAAACAATTAACGCTGATCCGAGTAGACGATGCCTATGCGTGCTTCGCAAAATTACTTGTACTTTATAACAATATGAATCGCAAGGAACCTGCCATTGAACAACCAAGCTTCATTCATGAAACAGCAACTCTTGGCCTTGACCCTTATGTAGGGGCATTCGCATACATCGGGAAAAATGTGCGCATCGGGAACAATGTTCAAATTTATCCAAATGTTGTGCTTGGGGACAATGTTCAAATCGGGGACAATTCCATACTTTTTGCGAATGTCAGCATCTATGCCGATTGTCAAATTGGACAAAACGTGATCATTCACGCAGGTACGGTGATTGGTTCGGATGGATTTGGTTATGCACCAGATGAGAACCGGGTGTATCAAAAAATTCCTCAAATCGGAAATGTCATCATTGAGGATGACGTTGAAATTGGTTCCAATTGCTCCATTGACCGCGCTACAATGGGTTCGACGTTTATTCGAAAAGGTGTCAAAATCGATAACCTTTGTCAAATTGCACACAACGTAGATGTAGATGAGCATACGGCTATGGCTGCTCAAGTTGGAATTGCCGGTTCTGCAAAAATTGGGAAACATGTGATGATCGGTGGTCAAACCGGCATTGCTGGACACCTTCACATTGCAGATGACACGAAAATTGTTGCGCAATCTGGTATTCCATCATCGATAAAAAAAGCGGACACCTTAATGGGATCTCCTGCTTTTCATCACAATGACTTTAAACGATCCTATTTAGGATTCAGGAAATTACCTTATATCTTATCCAAAATCTATGAGTTCGAAAAACAATTAAAAGAACTCACTAAAAAATAATTTGAATGACTGAAAAACAACGCACGCTAAAAGAAGCAATTGTTTTTAATGGTGTAGGACTTCACACAGGCGAAGCTGTCACCATGGAAATTTGTCCAGCTAATGATAACCACGGATACAAATTTCAACGAGTTGATTTAGAAAATCAACCAATCATCAAAGCGGATGTCGATTTCGTAGTTGCTACAGATCGCGGCACAACCCTGGAACAACATGGCGCTCGAGTGTATACGACAGAACATGTTCTTGCAGCGTTATATGCTTGTCAAGTGGACAACGCGCTCATCAAAATAAATGGTCCAGAAATTCCCATCATGGATGGTAGTTCCATTCTTTTTGTCAATGAAATTGAACGTATTGGTTATGAGGATCAGTCTGCTGACCGTGAATATTTTGAATTAAATGAGAATATTCCGTGGGAAGACCTAGAGAAAGGAATTGAGTTCTTAGCGATTCCGGATATTAATTACCGATTAACGGTCATGGTGGACTATAATTCGCCAGTGCTTGGTACCCAGCATGCAAGCATGTACCAACTGAAAGACTTCAAAAAAGAAATTGCTCGCTGTCGAACTTTTGTATTTCTGAGAGAACTGGAATATTTGGCGACGAATAACCTCATCAAAGGTGGTGATTTGGATAATGCCATTGTTTTAGTGGATCGACCAGATGTGAGTCAAGAAGAATTGGACCGACTTGCTAAACTGCTCGGTAAGGATAAATTGCAAATTTCCATTGATGGTATTGGTGTTTTGAATAGCACTAAATTACAATACGAGAACGAACCAGCTCGACATAAATTATTAGACATTGTTGGTGATTTGGCCTTGGTAGGAAAACCGATTAAAGCACACATCTTAGCTGCTCGACCAGGACATTCCGGAAACGTACGCTTTGCCAAAGTGTTGAAAGAGCAAATTAAAAAACAACAAAATCAAGGCAGAATTTTCGATTTATCGAAAGATCCAGTTTATGACATCAATGACATTGAACGAATTCTCCCGCATCGATACCCCTTTTTAATGGTGGATAAGATCATGGAAATTCATGAAAACTCAATCATCGGAGTGAAAAACATCACCATGAACGAACCACAGTTTACGGGACATTTCCCTGGTAACCCGGTGTTTCCCGGAGTTCTTCAAATTGAAGCTATGGCGCAAGTTGGTGGGATTTTCGCCCTGACAAAAGTAGAAGACCCACATTTATATTCGACTTATTTCATGAAAATTGACAACGTTCGATTCAAACAAAAAGTCATGCCAGGAGATACCGTAGTTTTCGAATTGGAATTAACATCGCCCATCCGAAGAGGTTTAGTTGAAATGAGCGGAAAAGCTTTTGTGAATGGAAAAGTTGTTTCCGAAGCAAGCATGCTCGCACAAATAATTAAAGACAAAGAATAAATGATTTCATCCTTAGCTTCGGTTTCGAAAGATGCCCAAATTGGACAAAACGTCCGAATTGATCCCTTTGCCGTCATTCACGAAGATGTCATCATCGGGAATGGAACCCGAATTCATTCGAACGTCGCATTGTATCCTGGAACACGCATCGGCGAAGACTGCGAAGTCTTTCCTGGTGCTGTATTGGGCGTAATACCACAAGATCTAAAATTCGACAATGAATACACGACTGTTGAAATTGGGAATAACACCAAAATTCGAGAGTGCGTGACCATTCATCGTGGAACGAGCGACAAAATGAAAACGGCTGTTGGAGACAATTGTTTACTCATGACCTATGTTCACGTTGCGCACGATTGTCAAATTGGAAACAACGTAATTTTAGCAAGTTACACCGGGCTTTCTGGTCATGTAATCATTGATGATTTCGCCATACTTGAAGGCAAAGTAGCTGCACAACAATTTGCACACATTGGTAAACACGCTTTTATCGGAGGAGCATCGTTGATTCGAAAAGATGTACCGCCTTACATCAAAGCGGCACGTGAACCACTAACCTTTGCTGGAGTCAATTCGGTTGGACTGAGAAGAAGAGGTTATTCAGATGAACAAGTTAGGGAAATAGAAGACATTTACCGAACGCTTTACGTTCAAAATAGCAACATTTCAAAAGGCTGTGAAGCTGTTCTTCAAAGCATGGATAAAACACCCCTTCGGGATGAAATCATTGGTTTCATACAGTCGTCCGATAAAGGAGTAATTCGAGGGATGATTTAAGATGAAGAGAGGTGATGAAATTTCCGTTGAAATAACGGATTATGCTTTTGGAGGAAGAGGAATTGCAAAATTAGAAACGGAACACGGTCAATTCGTTGTTTTTGTAGACAATACTTTCCCAGGTCAAACCGTACGCGTTCGCATTGAAACAAAACGCAAAAATTACGCGGAAGCAAAATTGATGGAAGTTGAAAAACGCTCCGAATTTGAAACCGAAGTAAGGTTTCAAGAAATCTCTGGCGGACCATATATCCATGTTCCTGTTGAAAAACAGGAAGAAGTGAAACAAGAATCCACCCTGACAACTTTTGAACGATTGAGTGGAATACCAAACATACGTTCACACTTTGATGCCTTCATATCCTCTCCAAAGCACTATTTCTACCGCAATAAGATGGAATATAGTTTCTCGTGCATCGAACATGATTTGGATACGAACGAAGAATTAGACGACGCCTTTGCATTAGGATTTAAACGCAGAGGGACTTGGTGGAAAGTAGAAAGCCTGAATAAAGCCTCTGGAATGTTCGATGAAGAGTGGGAAACCAAACTTCGCGACATTCGTTTATACCTAAAAGCAACTGATTTACCCGCGTGGCATCCGCCAAAAAAGACAGGCTTCTTTCGCCACATTGTCGTGAGAAAATCCTTTCACACGAATCAACTTTTAATCAACCTGGTGACTTCATCAGATGAGAAAAAACAATTTAATGTTGCTGATTTTGCCTCTTTTTTGCAAAACCTCTTACCGGGACGTATTGCTGGACTCTGGCACACCGAAAATGACAACGTAGCCGATCGAGCTAAAATTGAAAATGGTTCATCTAAACTCATTTTTGGTCAAGAAGTGATTGAAGAGGTGCTTTCCGGATTAACGTTTCAAATTTCCATGGAGAGTTTCTTTCAAACGAATCCTGCATGTGCAGAACTGCTTTATGCCAAAGCGTTGGATTATGTGTTCGAAGAAGAAATTCCAGCCGAAAAAGTGGTGATGGATTTATTTTGTGGAACAGGAACAATCGGACAATTACTTGCCAAAAGAAATGATGCTGTGCGCATTGTTGGAGTAGATATCATTGAGAAAGCAATTGAAGACGCAAGGGAAAACGCCTTAAAAAACGGCATTCATAGCATTGATTTTTACGCAGCAGATGTTGGAAAATTCCTGAAAGAATATCCGCATTACCAAGGAAATATTTCGTGCATCGTTTTGGATCCTCCAAGAGCCGGAATCGCACCAAAAACGCTTCAAAAAGTCATCGATCTTGGCGCAAAACACATCGTTTACATTTCGTGTAACCCATCTACCCAAGCGCGCGATGCAAACACCTTAAACGAAGCGGGGTATATACTAGAAAAATATGCGCTAGCAGATCAATTTCCTCATACGGGACACATCGAGTCGATTGCCAAATTTGTCCGCAAATGAACATTGAAATACTCGCAATCGGAGATGAATTATTGATTGGTCAAACCATCAACACAAATGCATCTTGGCTTGGTCAAGAATTATCGAAAATCGGTGCTCGGGTAACTCGTTCTGTTGTCATTGCAGACGATAAACAACGGATTTTAGATGCACTCGACCAATGCTATACTGAAACAGATTGCATCATTATCACTGGCGGACTTGGTCCAACGAAAGATGACATTACGAAACATACTTTGTGTGAGTACTTTGAAACAAAGCTCGAAATACATCAACCTACGCTTAAGAAGATAGAAGATTATTTCAAATCACGGAATCGTCCCATGCTTGAATCGAATGTTCAACAAGCAGCATTACCCGTCGCATGTGAAATATTGTCAAATAACTATGGCACTGCCGCCGGAATGATGTTTGAGAAAAATGGACGCTATTGCGTTTCGCTTCCTGGTGTTCCATATGAGATGAAAGGAATTGTTTTGGAAGAGTTGATGCCGCGATTAGCGCAACGTTTTCAATTGAAAGCAATGTTTCATTATACCATTTTAACCCAAGGCATAGGAGAGTCCTTCCTGGCCGAACAAATTGCAGATTGGGAAGACCGCATTCGTGAAAGGGGCTTTGGTTTAGCTTACCTCCCATCCCCAGGAGTGGTTAAATTGCGCATCACTTCGTATGAAGGAAAGCAAGATGAAGCAGAAATCATGGCCTTTTTAGCTGAATTAAACGCACGACTTCCTGAGTCCGTATTTGGATACGAACAAGATACATTACCCGAGGTAGTTGGGAAACAACTGAAAAAAGAAAACCTGAGCATTGGAACAGTTGAAAGTTTAACCAGTGGTTTGCTTGCCCAACATATTACGAGTATTTCAGGAGCGTCCGATTATTTTATGGGGTCTTTACTCACCTATTCGAATGATTTAAAAAACCGACTTTGTGGCGTGTCCGTTGATGCCATATTGAATCATGGAGCGGTAAGTGAACAAGTTGCTTTGGAAATGGCAGAAAAAGGACGCTTAAAACTCGGCGTGGATGTCTGTATCTCTACAACTGGAATTGCTGGACCTACTGGAGGAACGAGTGAAAAACCCGTTGGATTGGTATGGGTTGGATTAGCATTTTCAGGTAAATCCATGGCGCGTAAATTTCAATTTGGAGATAACCGTGAACGAAATGTTCAAATGACGGTATTAAGTGCCTTGAATTGGTTGCGTTACGAATTGTCGCAACGGTAATCACCTCCCTTCGATTCGATACGTATACTGTAACATCACCGTTCTTGGGGCTTCAATTTTGAGCGGACGCAGCGAATAAGTCCGATTGAACACATTGCTGCCAATCAATGCTAACTTATGGTTATCTGAGAAATGAACACTTACACGAGCGTCAAATATCCAATTGCCAAAACGATGCGATTGAAAATAATCCATATAGGTTAAATCTTGTAAAAGTTCATTATCAATCGTCACCTGCTCAAAGTCCTTAATAATGGCATCCATGTTTACGATTTTTGAAAAGTACTTCGCACTTATTCCAAGTGAAAATTTCTTATTCCAGGTGTGCTCCACGTCCAATTTAACGTTATGAAGAAAGCGGTACTTCAGAATTCCTTTACTGGGATCAAGGGAAGTGGATTGGTAACTAAAAACCCGGTTCAATGAATCTGTGGCATACACATAATTTGGACTTAAGGTAATGGGAACAATGTAATTATATCCCAATAAAAAACTCAATTCACTTTTCGACGAAAGTGCTGCTTGTCCAGCATAAGAAATGTCTATTCCCGTCACCCTTGAATTTCCCGTGTTTAAAAACATAAAACCTGCACTCGATCCCATTGCTTGCACGGAAGTTAATTCATGCCAAATACCAAACATGTATTCAATCGTGTTTTGATATTCCTGCCAGAATCCAGCTAGGTCCAAATACCCCAACACATTGCCTACCTTAATGCCTTGCTTAATGCCTATTTCAGCATTCCAGCTACTTTCAGGTTTCAAATTTGGATTCGGGAAAACGCCAAAATTTCCGACGCCTGTTTTAATGAACCTTTCGGTGATTGTCGGGAAACGAAATCCTTGTCCATACGATGCCCTCAAAAAAGTTGCTTTGTGAATTTTATACGTAGTACCCGCTCTAAAAATTGGTTTGCTTGCTTGAATCGTATCATTCAACTGAAAATATTCATAACGTCCACCTGCCGAAAGATTTAAACGATCATTCCATTTGCTTTCGAATTGTGAGTAAATGGAAACATTCCAAACTTGGTTGTTCGGAGAACCCGAACCAACATAGATATTTGCCTCTGACTGCGTTAAAGTACTTGTCACTCCCGCAATCATCTCAATTTGTTTCCATTCGGATATTTTTCGCTGGTACATGTAATCCCCGTAATACGTCATGGCTTTATTGGATTGATTCGCAGACATTTGATTGTCCACTTTCAACAACCTTGACCGAAGGTAATGCCTGCCTTTTGTCTCACTTAAATAATGAATAAAGGGATCCACATTGAAAATGAATTGGTCTTGCAAAAAAATGGCTCCTGGATAGGCCCTAAATAATCCGGATGAATCATTTAACCATGCCAAGGGCATCGCGGTATGCATTTTCATAAAGTTACCATTCAGTCCGTAATACAATCCATTTACTTTTTCAGAACGGTAGCGCAGGTTAAAATTCAATCGTGCACGTTTTGATACAAGGTCTTTTTCGGAAAAATTGGTAATTGTGTCTGGAAAAATGGTTGCGACAAGGGAATCTGTTTTTGGTGGACCTATATATCCGTGGTCTAAATTTAAATTGCCTCCTAGTACAAGGTCCAATCGACCCATGCGTCGTGTATGCAAAAAGCTTAAACCATAAATGCCCGGATAACGTTCATTCCATTTCATGGATGCATCGGAAGGAGCCGAATATGCACCAGAATATACGTGTAATTTCGTCAGTGGCTTTGCCTTTGGATAGGCTGTCCGGATATGAATCGACCCTGACAATGCTGAACTGCCCGAAAGGACAGATGCCGCACCTTTTGTCACTTCGACTTGACTGATATTTTCTACCGGAATAAATCCCCATTCTGGTCGACCTGCATCCCCTGATAACATGGGCATATCATCCACAATAACGGCAACTTTCGACCCCACTCCAAACGTAAAACCACTTCCCCCGCGTATTTGTGGTTCTCCGTCTAAAATATTTAGACCAGGAGTTTGGTCTAAAGCGGTTTCAATGCTTCGTGTGTTCTTGTTTTCGATTAATTCAGGTTTTAAAACCAACATGGTTACGGTTTGCTCTTCG
This sequence comes from Crocinitomicaceae bacterium, assembly GCA_030727405.1. Taxonomy (GTDB): domain Bacteria; phylum Bacteroidota; class Bacteroidia; order Flavobacteriales_D; family Crocinitomicaceae; genus UBA952. The sequence goes on from JANRBR010000031.1 coordinate 29,862, forward strand.
ATTGGTTTGTCGAATTTGCCCACCATTACCTTGACTTGTGCCACATTTTGAACAAGGTCATTTAAAGTGAAATCATGTAAAACATCCGTTTGGAGATTTTCAAGTAAAAAAGAATCCACTTGCATTCCATCGAATTTACATACAAGCATGTGTGAGCCTTTCTCTAACTGGAGTTCGTAAGATCCATCTGATTTGGATAAAACACCCGTACGTTGTCCGACAACACTGATCCTTGCGCTACTCAGAATCTGCTGATGTTGGTCATAAACCGTTCCACTCACTTTCAGGGATTGAGCAAAAATGGAGGAAGAGAAAAGTAGGAAAAAAGCGAAAACTAGAAACCTCATTCGCTGAAATTACGGAATGAACAATTTTTGACTTTCCCCAAGGTAATTCAATAGGTATTGTCCTGAAGGCAAGGTTTTTCCGATCATTTGAGAAAGGATTCCTTTTTTTACAAGTTGCCCAGATATACTGTAGATGCTTAGTTCAGCATCCAAAGACAAGTCCTTCGACATCAAGCCATGAAGCGTAGAATAGTACAATTGTACAGGTGAGGACAATTCACCTAGAGAACTCGCATTGTAAATTAATTCAATGTCATCCAATAGTACTTCGTCATTTGCTGCACCTCCACCCGGGTTTTTATTTGTAGCAAAAGTCAATAAAATAAATTCTGGCACGGGCATTAATCCAACTTGGACCTCATAATTAAAAGGAGATGAAAACCTTGCCCAGCTTCCTGCTGTTGGAGAATAATTTAACTCAGCACGCGCCACAACATGGGGTTGAGATGCCGCATCAATCGGATCATGTGCGTCATAATTATCGTGAATGATCGCATGCATGCGTGCTTGTTGACTACTTGCAGCGGTGTATTTTGCCCAAAAAACGATGGAATCAGGAACAACGGTTAAGGGTTCTGAAAAAAGGGTGTCCGAAGTTTTCGAATAGTTATAATTCAGTGGACTAGAAGCAGTAGTGCTACCCATGTTGATTTGACCCAAGGTTAAGGCACCATTTGCAACAATTCCCAGCGTACTTTTAGACCAAATTCGAGCACAATAAGCTCCTGAAGCATTCGGCCGAATCGCTGTGGATTGCTCGACTTGTTGAGAACCGAAGGATACAAGTCCACCTGTGCCACTTTTAAATCCATTCCAATTACTAGGTTCTTCGGTTGTTAGACCAAGGTTATCCCAAGACTCCATGTTGCCATTCGATATTTGCTGGGCAGATGAGAAAAAGGATAAAAACAATAAATTTAAGGTGTAAAATTGCTTCATAGTTGTAAGTATAGGTTAAACAAATATAACGAAAATCAGTTTGATTCATCGCTCTCTAAATTACACGCAGAATTGCGTAACTTTGTTTTCATGTCAGACAATGTAAATCAGGAAAAAAGAGAATTACCTATCATGGAACACTTCTTCACCATTCAAGGAGAAGGATTCCATTCTGGTCGAGCTGCCTATTTTATTCGAACAGCCGGTTGCGATGTTGGATGTGTGTGGTGTGACGTGAAAGAAAGTTGGACAAGTTCCGAAACACAGCTCATGTCCATTGATGCCATTCTGAAAGAAGTGAACAAGGTAAAAGCGTCTTTTGTCGTAATTACAGGTGGCGAACCAACCATGCATTCCTTGGTTTCATTGGTGAATTTATTGCACCACCAGGGAATTGAAGTAGCCATCGAAACGGCTGGAGTTTACCACTTAGATGCACCCATCGATTGGTATTGTTTTTCTCCTAAAAAATTCAAGCAACCCATTCAAGAAGCATATGAAAAAGCGAATGAATTAAAAATCGTTGTCAACCATGTTTCTGATTTAACTTGGGCAGAAGAACATGCAACTAAGGTAGGGTCTGATTGTCGACTATTCTTACAAGTAGAATGGGAAAAACGTGAAAAATTACTGCCTTTGGTCATCGAATATGTGAAGAGTAACCAAAAGTGGAAAATTTCGTTACAAACACACAAATACATGAATATTCCCTAAATGCGAAACGTACTACTTCTCACCACATTTATTCTATTGTTTTTCGGTTGTTCAACGGCACAATTCCCTTATTCCACCTCCAATAAAAAAGCAATTCATCTATTCGAACTTGGTGAAAAAGCACCAAAAGAACTAATGGACCCCTCAACAGGTGCTTATGATTTTTTAAGTGGAATAGATTATTTAAACAAGGCCATTGAAAAGGACTCCAATTTTTGGGAAGCACATCTTCTGAATGGTGAATTCAACGAGATTATTCGGAATTACAAAGGAGCCATTTACCACTATAAAAGAGCCTTAGAAATTGACCCAAACCATAGCATTAGTGGTTCCACTGTTTATCGATTAGCAACTTGCCAGATGGCCATTGCTGATTATGACGGCGCCTTAAAGAACTGCGAGGTTTATTTAAAAAATCCAAATGCGAAAGAAGAAAATTTCGGTACGGTTCGACGCATGCAAGATTGCGCCAATTTTGCGAAATACGCGATTAGTCATCCAAAACCATTCGAACCCAAAAACATTGGTGCATCGATCAATACACATTTATCAGAATACTATCCTACCATTACAGTGGATGGAAAAACTTTTTTGTTTACGCGTAGGTTGGTTGAAAATTTGGGTGGAAATTCCAATGAACAAGAAGACTTTTATATTTCACATCAAAATGATGGTTTTTGGAGTCCATCTTACCCCATGCCTAGAAATGTGAATACGCCTTACAACGAAGGTGCACCAACCATTTCCCCGGATGGAAAAAGTTTGATTTTTGTTGCCTGTACAGACGAAAGCGGAGTGGATTACGGAGAAAACAGACAAGGTAAAGGGAGTTGCGATTTATTCATTACTCAACAAATTGGAAAAAAATGGAGCAACCCAATAAACCTTCCTGGAAAAGTCAATTCAAGTCATTGGGAAACGCAGCCTTCTCTTTCTGCAGATGGAAAAACCCTTTACTTTATTCGCGGTTTGCGAAGCAGGGACGGCAAAAAAGATTCTGACATCTATGTTGCGCATTTACTGGCAGATGGAAGTTGGAGTGTTGCAGAGCCCTTACCTCCGCACATAAATTCGAATCAAAACGAAGAATCGGTATTGATTCACCCAGATGGAAAAACACTCTACTTCGCCTCTCGAGGTCATGTAGGAATGGGAGGACTGGACTTGTATGTTTCTCGAATGGATGCAAAAGGAAATTGGGGCGTTCCGCAAAACCTTGGATATCCGATTAATACTCTTTCGGATGAAAATTCACTGATGGTTTCTCCAGAAGGAGACATTGCCTATTTTGCATCGGATCGTCCTGGTGGATTTGGCTTAATGGACATTTATTATTTCGAATTACCGAAAGAGGATCAGCCCATTAAAACCTTGTACTTCGATGGAATGGTTTACGATGCTAAAACCAATGCACCACTCGGGGCAAGTTTTCAATTAACGAATTTATCTACTGGACAGTTGGTGATACAGTCCAAAGCCGATGCATCGGATGGAACATTTTTGGTGCCGCTGCCCATCAATTCAGATTACGCCATCGAAGTGAATCATCCAGGTTATTTACCTTATTCCTTGAATTTCAATATGACCCTTAAGGAGAATGAACAAAGTTACCATTTAATGATTCCCTTAAATTCAGAAAATTCGTCTACCGAAAACATCTTAACCAACGTTTTCTTTGATTTAAACCAAGCCAAACTTCGACCAGAGTCCATCGTCGAATTAACCTCTTTTGCCAATTACCTTAAAGCGCATGCCCAACTAAAAATAGAAATTGGCGGACACACGGATTCGCGTGGAAATGCACAGGATAATTTAACCTTATCCACCAATCGCGCAAAGGCAGTGTATGAATTCCTGATATCAAAAGGAGTTTCTTCTGATCGTTTAACGTATAAAGGTTACGGATCAAGTTCCCCAATCATTACAGACACTGCTATAAATGCACTTTCTTCAGCAGTGGAAAAAGAGAAAGCACACCAAAAAAATCGTAGGACTACCTATATCATTCGACCATGAAACATTTCTTACAACTCGTTCGAGCAAAGAACCTCGTCATCATATTGTTGACGATGATTGGCGTCGCTTTCTATTTAATGAAGGGGAATTACTATCAAAAGGTAGACTTTCATGTGATCGATTATGGCCTATTGATTTTTTCCACCATGATCATTGCGGCAGCAGGAAACGTGATTAATGATTATTTCGATGTCAAAGCCGATCGAATAAACAAACCTGAAAAACTGATTCTTACGCGTTTTATGAAGCCTAGATGGGCCATCCTTTGGCACCTCACGTTCAACTTAATCGCCTTTTTGATTGCGCTATACCTATCCTTTAAATACTCAACGCTCGTATTCGTTTTTATTCATTTGATTTCCATCAACTTGCTATGGCTTTATAGCGTTCAATTAAAACGAGTTTTGATCATCAGCAATTTAACGATTGCCTTTTTAACGGCATTGGTTCCATTGCTTTCGGTTTTTTTCTTCAAAGTACTCAATGAAAGCGACTTGCCTTTTTCCCCTTACAACCAAAATTCTTGGTCAACAAACTTAAATTATTCTTTCATCTATTTCCTGGCGGCATGTGCATTCATTCAAAATCTTGCACGGGAAATCAACAAAGACATTCATGACGTAAAAGGTGATTTGGCGACACATGTCACTTCGCTCCCAATAAAAATCGGCAAAGAAAAAGCTTCCTTTCTGACCATTTTTCTCATTCAACTACCCTTGGTTTTATTCATCGTTAGTTTTTATGTTTTTGAATGGATTTCGGTGAATAAGGCAACCATGGTCTTGTTGCTTTTATCCGGTGCAGTAAATTTCGCTAGTGCATTAATCTACCTCATCAAAAAGGATTCAACCATCGTCTGGATCAATCACCTCATGAAATGGTCCATGTTTTTCGGATTGATCTGTTTATTCTCGAATAGCATATGAACATTGTCTTAGGTTCCGCTTCACCAAGAAGAAGTGAATTATTGTGTCAAATGGGTTTTGATTTTCGCATCCTCAAAGCCGATTGCGACGAACATTTTAATGAAAAGGACACACCGGAGGAAATCGTCAACTCCATTTCCCAACAAAAAGCTGACGCCCTAATCCAAGAAGTTCAAGTAGGTGAGTTGCTGATTTGTGCGGATACCATCGTAGTTTTAGAACAACAAGTTATTGGAAAACCCACAAGTGAAGATGATGCCATTCAACTACTAAACCGGATCTCAGGGAAGAAACACGATGTATATACAGGTGTGATTCTAATAAAAGAAGACAAGCGCGTTGCTTTCACTGTGAAGACATCTGTATTTTTCAGAGAACTTAGTACCGAAGAAATCGTCCATTATGTAAAAAAGCACCAACCTTTGGATAAGGCTGGATCCTATGGTATTCAAGATTGGATTGGCCTCATTGGCGTTCAAAAAATTGAAGGCTCATACACCAATGTAATGGGTTTGCCTACCCAAGAACTTTATCAAGCCTTAAGACAATTTTAATCATAAAAAAAGCCATCTTACGATGGCTTTTTTTATGATCCCTTAAGATCTTATCTTACATTTTTGTGACCTTAAACTCAACGCGACGGCATTTCGCATCTTTCACATCTTGCTCGTCATCTTCTACAATTTCCAAACTTGGTGTCGTAAAACTGTTGTATTTTTTACCTAATCTGTCTTCAGCAATTCCTTGTTTAACAAATTCTCCTACGACAAGCTGTACTCTTTTCTGATCCAAGTCTAAGTAATCTTCATTTTCTTTACTCGCTTTGTCCTCCAATTCATCGTTGTTACCAATCACATCAATATTCATGGAAGGATTCGCTTTCATAAGTTCGATGACATAATTGATGTTATCTTTCGCATTTTGTGTAAGTGATGCTTTACCTTGACGGAAATAAATTGGATGTGCTTCGATTTTTTGAGCAAGGGTCATTTTTTCTGTAATCTCAGGCTCTTTGTCATATATTAACGTCGAGAATTTATCTTCGATTTTCGGTGGACGAGCATTGTAGCAAGCGCACTCTGAAGCGTTGTCAACCAAACGAATGAAGATATTATCGATGTAATAATACGCATGAGGAAGCGCATCCGTCTCACTGTCTTTCGGCTTTTTTACTGCCTTAAATCGCGTTGTCTCGTTGCGATCAAAATTTCCTATTGTGATGTATTTCTCATCACCCTTCGCTGTATACATGTTACAAACCTTCTCCCAACCAAAAAATCCACTATGAACAGTATTCAAGGTTCCTTTAAGAACGTGATCGTTGGATACATAAATGGCACCCGGCTCACCTGTTCCTGGATTTTCTTTTGAAAAATAGGCTGCCAAGTTGTTACAGGCAAATTTAGAAGATTCACTTAAGGAAAGTGAGTATTCCACACAATACGTCAAACCTTTTTTCAAAGTAATTTGTGAATCATCTTTTAACAATTGAATGGTAATGTATGAACGCTCTCCCGCCGTTTTTCCTGATTTATATGCAACGATTCCAGCATATACATCTCCCCCATTTTCAGTAGTTGGATCTTCTTTCCCATAGATGTTCACCGGAAGACCAACATCTCCTGTTCCGTCTCTGTGAAAAACTTCTGCTTTCAATTCAGTGGGTGAACTCACCCCTTTATTCACGATGTCAATGTTATTTAAATCGGTCACATCTTCTCCTTTCACATGCTCAAACGTCATGTTCAGAACCTCTTTTTCATTTGTTTTTTTGTTTTTCTGAGCATAGCTCGTTGAAACAGACATGAATGCCGCAAATGAAAGGGCCACATATCCAAAAGTTCTTCCTTTAAATTTCATAACTTTTTACTGTATTTATAAAAACTTTTACTTTTTCTGGGTCAATATCGGGATACACCCCGTGACCCAAATTTACAATATGTCTTTGACTTTTAAATGATTTTAACAATTTTCTTGTCTCATTTTCAATTAATTCGTCCGAGCCATACAACACACACGGATCTAAATTCCCTTGTAATGTCTTCGATTCCTTAACCAAAGTTCGTGCCACGTCCATGGACATATTCCAATCCAAGCCAATTGTTGTGCAAGGTAAGCTTGCTAATTTTGGCAATGATGTTATCGCTCCTTTCGAAAAAACGGTAAATGGAATACCCGGTATCGCCTCGGCAATTTGACGAATGTAGTGAATGCCAAAGGCCTCGTATTGTTCATCACCAAGAATTCCCGCCCACGAATCAAACAGCTGTAGTGCATCTGCACCTGCTTCGACCTGTGCTTTCAAATAGGCAATTGTCACATTGGTGATTTCTTGCAATAATTCATGTGCTAATTCTGGCTGCGTGTACAGTAATTTTCTCGACTCTGAAAAAGTTTTAGATCCCTTTCCTTCAACCATATAACAAAGGATGGTCCAAGGAGCTCCGGCGAAACCGATTAAGGGAACCCTTCCAGCTAATTCTTTTTTTGTTAGACGTATGGCTTCTAACACATAGGACAATCGATCTTGAACATCAATGTTTCGATCGATGAAATTCATTTGCTCTCGCGAACGAATCGTTCTTTCAAACCACGGTCCTTTTTGTTCGATCATTTGATACGTCAATCCCATCGCTTCTGGAACAACGAGAATGTCAGAGAAAATGATGGCTGCATCTACTCCCAGTAAGTCAACAGGCTGAATGGTTACCTCAGCTGCAAATTCCGGTGTTTCAACCAATTCTTTAAATCCAGATAATTTCGCTCGTACCGCTCTATACTCTGGTAAAATCCTTCCCGCTTGACGCATTAACCAAACTGGATAACGCTCTATTTGCTCTCCTCGAGCAGCGCGTAAAAATAAATCGTTCTGTAATTTCATTGACTGCAAAGTTAGGGAATTACCATTGAATTTCCCTTTGTTCCATCATTCGTAAAAATTCATTGGTTTTGCTAAAGTGCTTGCAACCAAAAAATCCTCGATGAGCGGACAAAGGAGAAGGATGTACCGACTTCAATATGAGGTGTTTCGATGAATCAATGTAGTGTTCCTTCGCAATCGCTTTTGCTCCCCATAAAATAAAAACAACGCCCATTTTTTCTTCGTTTATCGATTGAATAACGGCATCAGTAAATTTTTCCCATCCGAATCCTTTGTGAGAGTCAGGCTTGCCCTCCTCAACAGTTAATGAAGCATTCAACAAAAGCACACCTTGTTCTGCCCATCTTGCCAAGTTTCCATTTTCAGGCATCGGAATACCGAGGTCCAATTGAATTTCTTTGAAAATATTTAATAAACTTTTGGGGAATGGCTTTACATCCGGTTCCACTGAAAAGCACAGGCCATGCGCATGTCCTTTCGTCGGATAAGGATCTTGTCCGAGTATGACCACTTTTAATTGATCAAAGGGACATAAATCAAAGGCCCTGAAAATCTGAGATCCTTTCGGGAAAATTCTTCCATTTTGTTCTTTGTACGCCAATCGAACTTGTTCTGTTAACTGCGTGAAATATGCTTGTTGAAATTCTCTTTCTAACACATTTTTCCAAGAATCATGAATGGCTATGCTCATTTCAGTGCGCATTAGTTTTCTGTATCGATTATCGCAGTCCACAAGGTGATTTTTCCTTCGTCCATTCTAGGCCAAATTGGTCGGATTCTACCATTCACTGCTGTAATCCCAAGATAATCACCAAAAAACACCTTGTTGCTGGGTGTAAAGGGTCGCTCAGAAATGATTTCCTCCTGAAAGGTTAAACCTGCATCCGAACTTGTTGCCCAGACAACATCTGTCGCTTTTCCTGTGTGATTTCTTCGGTCGTAATAGACAAAATGTAGGTCTCCGGTTGATTGATCTATGCACATTGTCGTTAAAAATTGATGCGTTTTGGTTTGATCTTGATTCACTCGCGAAGGTTCAGACCATGAATTTCCACCATCGGTCGATTTCATCAACCAAACATCTGTATTCTCGCTGCCATTGCGTTGATCACACCAATTTAAATAAAGCGTTCCTTGATTTGGTCCGCTGCTCATATCTGACATTAAAAACGGGAGTCCATTCGCTCTAAAAAACCCAGGAATCGTAAGGTCCCAACCACCGACTTGGTTCGACAAATGTTTTTCTTCTTCCAACCAGGTCAAACCACCATCCAAGGATTTTTGAAACATTAATCCCTTTGGTCCGGTCCATGTCACATAAATCTCACCATTGGGTCCTAATGCAGGCACGGCCCCTTCGACCGTATTATCACCATCCAAACAATCTCCACCAAATTTAGAGATGCGAATAGGCTTTGTCCAAGATTTTCCGCGGTCCAACGATTTAGAAAAGACAATGATGGAACTATCCTTAGGATCCGCTGAGTCATATGCATCAAACTGTGTCCATGTCATATATACCACATGCGTTTTCGGATCAATCACGACCCAGTGCTTATCTTGAACTTTTTCGCCATTTCGCGCAGGAAAGGTTCCTTGATTGAATTTACCTTTTACCGTTTCAGAAGTTTGACAAACAATTCGATCTAGGTGAACCCCTTTGGGATAATCGGACAAATGAAAATAATACAAACGTCCTAATTGATCAAACTGCAATACCGGATCACCGTATACACCGTAGGTACTGGACATTTTTTTACTGGCCCAGGTCAACCCACCATCCAAGGAATAATGGTAACCTTTCAAGACCGATCCCGCCGCAATTTCATCGTTATTTAAAGGATTAATTGCAATGGATGGTTCACATTCATTAAAGGGATAAGCTGCATTAACTGGTGGGATTTGAACATTCTTATACCCGAGTTGACCAAAAATAGAAGTAGAAAATAAGAGGCAAAAATTAGCGAAGCCAATAATGAAGACGTTTTTCATTCGAGGAAGATTTAGTCAATAAAAATTGTGGTTTTTTGAAATTTCGAATGGTCACATGAACAGAAAACAATAACTCATCGCGTGCAATCAAGAGGTCACAAGCTTCCAAATTACTAAGTCCATACAACATTCCTTCTAACATGGATTGATCAACACGGTAGGCATTGCAACCAATGATTTCATCTCCGACACTAATTCCTGCTTCTTCGGCACTAGAACCGAATCGAACAGACTTCACCATCACTTTCCCTCCTTCTTCTCTAAAAGAAGCTCCAAAAGATGGATTATTAGTGCTAACATCTTGAACCGATAATCCTACCGGAGCATAAAATTCTTTGTAGGGGATGATCTCTGTTCCATCCACGTATTTAAGAAAGAACTCATCCATGTTTTTACCCATAAATTTGGCAAGTTCCTTTTTAAATTCAGCCTCAGAAAATCCACGTTTTAATCCTTCGTAATAGGTTTTGTACAGCTGTTGCATGAAATGATCCAAACATTTTTTTCCGTCCGATTCCGCAACAATCATTGCATCAATCACAGATGCCAAAACGGATCCTCTTGAGTAATAGGTCATCGAAGTATTCGAACTATTCTCATTTGGACGATAAGCCTTCACCCATGCATCAAAACTTGCATGAGCGACAGGTTGAACGCGTGACCCAGGTGTTCCTTCTACGTAATTAATGGAAGATTGTAGCTTGGCTAAAAAAGTTTCTTCCGAATAAAAACCAGTTCGACGAAGAATCAATTCGTCGTAATAGGAAGTAAATCCTTCCATTACCCAAAGCAAACTAGTATAATTCTCTTCATCGTAATTGAAGGGACCTAATTCAATTGGACGAATGCGTTTTACGTTCCACAAATGAAAGTATTCGTGAGCGACCAAATTCAAGAAATTAACGTATTGTTGACCGGCATATGTCCACCGATTGACGCTTAGTACACACGAATTCATGTGTTCCAAACCTCCTTGTCCATCCACGACATTATGTACGATGAACGTATAATTTTTATTCGGGTTTATTCCAAAAACAGCTGTTTCCGCTTCGACAATTTTCGCCATGTCACGTTTTAAGTCATTGACATCGTAATTCGCTTCACCATACATGGCAACAGTATGCGTAACACCAGCAGAGGTGAACTCAAAAATTTCTTGGTTTCCAATTTCCAATGGGCAGTCGACGAGCTGGTCATAATTTTCAAATAAAAACCGCTGTCCATTAGACTTGTCCGTTTCGGCAAAAGGAAGTGAAGTGGAAATTCGCTTAAACGATTCATGTGGAAAAACAGTTAAGGTTCCAGATTGATTTTTTGCTTTATCCACATACATAAAGATCCCTGATCCACTTACAAATCCATGACTTAGATCCAAAAATGGCGTACGAACAGAGACTTCAAAAGAATACACTTCGTATTTCACTTGGATATTTTTCTCTGATCCAGCATCTATGACCCATGCATTTTTTGATTTTTTAGACACTTTAAGTGCTTTTCCATCTTTTGTAAAAGCCTTCACCAAATTGATGTTTTTCGAAAACTCACGCACCAAATAGGAACCTGGAGCCCAAACGGGAAGTTTGACTTCCACTTGTTTATCGCTGTTTTCAGAGATGTTCATTTGAACCTCGAAATAGTGATTTTGTGGCTTTGGCATTCGTAGTTCATACGAAACGTTCATCCCAAATGTAAACATGGGAATGAAAAGGGTTATAAACAGTAATTTTTTCATCTAATTTGAATTTTTGCAGCCGTTAATTTTGCTTTTTCGACCAAATCTTGAACAGAATCTGTGCCAAACGTTAAGGCAACGGCCATTCGCCGATAAGGTCTTGTCGTTGGTTTACCGAAAATACGCACTTCCGTGTTTTCTTGACTCAATGCCTCAGAAACGCCTTCGTAAACAGGTGTTTTATCAGAAGAATCATGGGCTAGAATAACCGCACTTGCTCCGTTTTGCAAGTGTTCGATTTTTGGAATTGGCAATCCAAGCACCGCACGTGCATGCAGCTCAAATTCACTTAAATTTTGAGTACCTGCAAGCGTAACCATACCTGTATCGTGAGGACGAGGGGATAATTCAGAAAAATAAGCCCCTTCTTTGGTAATGAAAAACTCGACACCCCATATTCCTGCTCCACCGAGCGCTGAAGTCACTTTAGATGCCATTTCTTGCGCTTCCGTTAAGTGTGCAGAATTCATCGGCATAGGTTGCCAACTTTCTTGGTAGTCTCCACGTTCTTGACGGTGACCTATTGGCGGACAAAATAAGGTAGGACCATTCTTTTGAGTCACCGTTAAAAGCGTGATTTCGTAATCAAAATCAATGAATCCCTCTACAATGACCTCTTTTAGATCTCCCCGAGAACCTTCCATCGCATAATCCCATGCTTTTTGAATGTCTTCTGAGTTTTTAATCACCGATTGTCCTTTGCCAGAACTCGACATCAATGGCTTTACAACGCAAGGCATTCCACAGACTTCTACACCTGCAACCAATTCTTCGTAACTTGTTGCATAACGGTATGTCGCTGTTCGGACTCCTAAATCTTTTGCCGCTAAATCACGTATTGCTTTTCGATTCATGGTGAAATTTGCCGCTTTCGCACTAGGCACTACTTGAATTCCTTTTGATTCATAATCATAAAACCGCTCCGTGCGAATTGCTTCAATTTCAGGAACAATCAAATCAGGTTGGTGCTTCGCTACGATTCGATCAAGTTCACCCCCATCGAGCATGTTGATGACTTCGCAAGCATCCGCAACCTGCATGGCTGGAGCACCAGCATAACTATCTACTGCAATGACGTGTTGTCCATAACGTTGACAAGCAATCACAAATTCTTTTCCGAGTTCTCCCGAACCCAATAGTAGGATCTTTTTATTCATAGAGCAAAAGTAGTGAAACAAGAAAAACTTTTCAAAGTATAAACGAGGATTCCAAACATATGACATCCTATGATACATAAGGAAAGCAAATTTTGTTAACTTTGGCTTAACATCTATGAACGAAATCAACGATTTACTGACTCCATTTGAGCCCATTACATTAAAGGAAATGGACCGTGTCAAGTTGATGAATCGCATGGACACAAAGTTTGCCTTTCGAACAAGTGACCTGAGTAAACTCTTACCATTGCTCACGGAACATTACCGTGTATTGACGATAGAAGGGACAAATATGCCACATTACGAAAGCCTCTATTTCGATGACGAACGATTTTCTTTTTTTAAAGATCATCACAACGGGAAAGGTGACCGCTTTAAAGTGCGCATTCGTAAATATGTAGAATCCAATCTTTTCTTTTTAGAAATCAAACATAAAATCAAAGGACGAACTGACAAAAAACGCATTGTTACGGATCAATTCAATGAGGTTTTACCTGAAAGTGACCTCGCTTTTGTTCAAAACGAACTGCATTCTAATAAAAATTTGGTTCCCACCATGTGGAATTCATTTCAACGAATTACCCTTGTTTCAAAAACGGAGAACGAACGATTAACCCTCGACTTCAACATCCTTTTTGAAAAAGACGGAATAAAAAAATCTTTCAATAAATTGGTGATTGCCGAGTTGAAACAAGAAGACTTAAACCGCAATTCCGCATTTTACCAAGTAATGAAAGGACACCAAATTCGACCTTATCGACTCAGTAAATATTGCCTTGGTTCAGTGGAAATTTACGGTGAAGACAAATTAAAATTCAATCGTTTTAAGAAAAAATTACTTTATTTAAAAAAAATAAATCATGATGCTATTTAATTCTCTTTTACTTCCTTTAAAGAAAGCGGCCGTTTCAGGATCTGCACTATCTTGGTTCAGTGATGATTTTTATGTTTTGCTGATCCGTCTGGGAATAAACATGCTGTTTCTTACCATTTTGATTCGTTTTCTATACTACCCTAAAACACAACGAAAAGATTATTTATTCACCTATTATTTGATCGGAACTATCACATTTTTCTTGTGTTTTGGCTTGATGCAAATGGACATTGACACAGGAATGGGCTTGGGATTATTTGCCATTTTCGGAATCATCCGTTACCGTACCGATGCGATAGAAATAAAAGAAATGACCTACTTATTCATGATCATTGGGATAAGTGTGGTGAACGCTTTAGCATCGAATGAATTAAGTATTTCGGAGGTGGGAGTTATTAATGTTTCCGTTGTTTTGTTAACGTTTATTTTGGAGAACCTTTGGTTGATGAAACACGAAACCCGCAAAACAATCAACTATGAGCGCATTGATTTAATTACTCCTGAAAAATATGACGAAATGAAAGCAGACCTAGAAAAACGAACGGGGCTTTCCATCAACCGTGTTGAAATCGGGAAAATTGATTTCTTAAATGACACCGCTCAAATTCGCATTTTTTATTTTGCCAACGATCAAGCTTTTTCAGATTATCACAATCAATAAAGCGTATCTTTGAGCATGAGAAAAATCGCTCTACTTCCTTTTACGATTTTATACTGGCTCATCACATTTACTAGGAATGTCCTGTTTGACGTTGGCATCCTGAAATCATTCAAGATACCTGGCAAATCTATTTCTGTAGGGAATTTATCTATTGGAGGATCTGGAAAGACACCAATGGTCCAATATTTAACAAGGCTTTTACAGGAAGAATATTCCATTCAAATTCTCAGCAGGGGCTACGGCAGATCATCCAAAGGATTTCGACAAGTAACGAAATTGGACAATGCGCAAACCGTGGGTGATGAACCACTTACCTACTTTGAGAAATTTTCAGAAAAAGTTTCCATTTTTGTCTGTGAAAAACGACTTGAAGGCGTACTTAAAATGAAAGCCATCCATTCAGGGGCAACAATTATCCTGGACGATGCCTTCCAACATCGCTATGTTACCCCTGGTCTACAATTAATACTTACGCCCTTTCACGATCAATTCATTCGCGATTGGCACTTACCTTCAGGTAATCTGAGGGAAGCAAAAGAAGGAGCGAACCGCGCTGACGCCATTATCATTACAAAATGTCCAAAACTCACAGAAGATGAGCGAGAACATCACCGTAAAAACTACGAAGCGTATCAAAAACCCCTCTTTTTTTCAACCATAGAATACGGAGAATTTCAAGCCATAGGCTTGCCAATTCAAGAAATGAAGAACATATTATTGGTCAGTGGAATTTCATCCAGTACTTCATTGAAAAACCACTTAATGGAAAAGCATCACGTGGAGGAGCTGAAGTTTGGTGACCATCATTCGTTTACACCTACCGACATCAAGGAAATTCACAGAAAATTTGATACCTTTGCAGACAAGGAAATGTCCATTGTGACAACGGAAAAAGACTTGGTGAAAATCAATGAGCTACTTTCCGAAGAAGACAAAAAGCACTATCCTTGGTACGTTCTTCCGATTACAGTGAAAATGGAGGACGAACAAGCGTTTAATTCGATGATAAAAGATTATGTTAGAAGCAATTAAAGAAACAGCGGCATTTATTAAAGCCAAAACAAGCATTGAACCAAGCATTGGAATCATTCTCGGCACAGGACTGGGTGGACTCGTGAAAGAAATCGAGATCATCGATGAAATTCCCTATGAAACCATTCCGAATTTCCCTGTATCAACGGTGGAAAGTCATTCGGGCAAACTCATTTTTGGTCGTCTAGGCGGGAAAAATGTTGTCGCCATGCAGGGACGTTTTCATTATTACGAAGGATATAATTTGCAACAAGTAACTTTTCCTGTTCGGGTAATGAAATTGCTCGGAATCGAACGCTTGTTTGTAAGCAATGCTTCTGGAGGCGTGAATCCAGATTTCCAAGTAGGTGAAATCATGATCATGAATGACCACATTAATTTATTTCCTGGAAATCCCCTGATTGGAAAAAACATCGATGAATTAGGTCCGCGTTTTCCTGACATGAGTGATCCATACGACGAAACCATGATTGCTATGGCAAAAACGATTGCAGAGGAATTATCCATTAAAGTATCCGTTGGTTGCTATGCTGGACTTACGGGTCCAACATTGGAAACGCCATCCGAGTATAAATACGTTCGTGTTATTGGTGCCGATGCGGTTGGGATGTCTACGGTACCGGAAGTAATTGTGGCTCGACATATGAGCATTCCATGTTTTGCGATATCCATCATCACGGATTTAGGTGTACCTGGGAAGATTAAAAAAGTAAGTGTACAAGACGTTATCGAGGTTGCAAGTCGACAAGAACCAAAAATGACGCAAATCATGAAAGAACTAATTTCACGCATTTAATTATTATGGAAGAATCCATTCGCGATAAGTACGAAGTAGTCATAGGATTGGAAGTCCATGCTCAAATGTTGACTAAAACCAAAGCCTATTCAAACGACGTCAATGAATACGGTGCGGCTCCTAACTCCAACATTAGTGTTGTGACACTTGGACATCCAGGAACATTGCCTGTGATGAATAAGAAAACCATCGAATTTGCCATTAAACTTGGACTTGCATGTGATGCACATATAGCACCTGCGCAACATTTTGCTCGGAAAAACTATTTTTATCCTGACTTGCCGAAAGGGTATCAAATCACACAAGACACCACGCCCATTTGTACGGGTGGACACATCATCGTCCGAACAGATGATGGCAGTGAAAAATCCATTGGTTTGACTCGAATTCACATGGAAGAAGATGCCGGAAAGAGCATTCACGACGTAGACGTTTACGATACATTGGTCGATTTAAATCGCGCCGGCACTCCCCTATTGGAAATCGTTTCTGAACCAGACATTCGCTCATCGGTTGAAGCATATAACTATTTAACGGAAGTCCGCAAACTCGTTCGATACCTAGATATTTGTGATGGAAACATGGAAGAAGGATCCTTGAGATGTGATGCCAATATTTCCGTTCGCTTGAAAGGCGTTTCAGAGTTTGGAACAAAGGTGGAGGTGAAAAACATGAACTCCATACGAAATGTACAACGCGCGATCGAATTTGAAATTATACGTCAAATTGAAGTCCTTGAAAATGGAGGTTCACTTTCCCAAGAAACAAGGGCATTCGATGCCTTAAAAGGAATCACCATTTCCATGCGATCAAAAGAAGCGGCGAACGATTACCGTTATTTTCCAGAGCCTGATCTACCACCGATTAGCATCACGAAGGAGCAAATTGACTTGGTCTCCAAGGACATGCCTGCATTGCCTCGTGTGTTGTTTAAACGTTATACTTCCGAATTTGGATTGTCTGAATACGATGCTTATAACATAACTGACAACAAAGGAATTGCCTTGTACTATGAAAGCATTTTAACTCATACTAAGAATTACAAAGCAGCAGCAAATTGGTTGATGGGAGATGTAAAATCCTATTTGAATGAATTTGGAATTGAAATGGAAAAATTCCCGATTAAACCACTAACGATTGCTCAATTAATTCACTTGGTTGAAGAAGGAAAAGTTTCCAATTCCGTCGCTTCTCAAAACATTTTTCCTGCGTTAATTGAATCGGATGAAAGTCCTTTGCAAATCGCAGAACGCCTCAACTTGATTCAAAATTCAGACGAAGATGCCTTGAAAGGTTTCATTTTAAATGTTTTTGAATTAAATCCGGATGAAGTAGCACGATACAAAGCAGGTGAAAAACAACTCACTGGTTTTTTCATGGGACAATTAATGAAAGTTTCACAAGGCAAAGCCGATCCAAAATTGGCAAATGGATTATTAAGACAAATGCTTGACGCATGAAAGATTGGATGAAAAAATATAAAATGTGGTTGTACATTGGGTTGTTTGCCTCCATCCTTGGTGGCATCATCTTGTACAACAAAAGCCAAAAGGATTCTGCTGAATTAAATGGATTGGAAGCAAATTTTTCAGTGAAAGGAACCATTAAAGATGCTGACGGATTAATGTTATATGTGGAAGCACCAAGTGACAAAGGAACGATTCCAGTGGCCGAATGTGAAATTGACTCGGATGGCTCCTTTGAAATCATCGGAAATATTCCTGGATTAGGATACTATTTCCTAAGGTTGGGAAATGAACAAAACAGCCTCATTCCCATCACCCTAAGACCAGAGGATCACTTGAAAATTAATACTACGGTTGCGACCTTTGTTTCTGAACCAAATGCTTCTGGAACCGATTGGAGTAGCACCATGAATAGTTATCTGAAGGAATTCAATCGCTTTCAAAAGGCCCAAGAGAAACTTCAAATGAATGCCGAGAATCGAAGCAAGGAGGAAGTGTCAAAATTATTCTTGAACGAGAAGCGCAAAATGGAAGCTTTTTCTCGTGCACGCATGATCAAAAATCCGAGCAATGCCTACAACATTATTCTTTCCATGGATTTGCTTCCGAGCATGAGTTTTGAAGATTGGGATGCCAGTAACTTGGAAACTTTGCGCAGCGTTGCAGAAGCATTTGAAGAAAAATACATCGGTCAACCGGCAGCAGAAACGTTTCGAAATCAATATGAGCAAATTGAGATCGCCTACTATGATTATTCTTCCACCTTGAATGGTACGCGAGCCGCTCCAGAAATTGCCTTGCCGAATCCAGATGGAAAGGTGTTGAAATTATCGGATTTAAAAGGAAAGGTCGTATTAATTGACTTCTGGGCCTCATGGTGTGGACCTTGTCGTGCAGAAAATCCCAATGTGGTGCGATTATATGAGAAATATAAAAACAAAGGTTTTACCGTGTTCTCTGTTTCCCTGGATGATGAAAAAAGTAAGTGGAAAGATGCCATCCGAAAAGATAATTTAAGTTGGCCGACGCATGTAAGTGATTTGAAAGGTTGGAAATCCCCGGTGGTAACATCCTATGGCTTCGATGGAATCCCTTTCACTGTATTAGTAAATAAAGAAGGGAAAATGATCGGAAAAAACCTTCGTGATCTGAAATTAGAAGAAAAATTAAACGAGTTATTCAAGTAACATGAAAAAAGGAATTTTTATTTTACTTTTCGCTTTGCCATCCGCTTTGTTTGCTCAAAAAACAATCAACGCAACCGTTTCGGGAATGATATTCAATGCGAAAGTAGATTCTGTGTACCTGTCTCAATTCTTCGGTACGTATTACAAAAATTATGCAGGAACTCCATTGGATAAAAAAGGAGTCTTCCAAATGGAACTCAGTTTACCTGCCTCAGATTATTACTATTTACGCGTAGGAAATGAAAACATCCATTTGATTTTGAAAAATGGAAGCGATATTAAAGTGTATGGAGATGGAAGTAAGCTAGGTGATTTCTGTAATTTTGTTGGATCGGATGAATCAAAGGCGATGAACGATTTTTCGCACGTTTCGGACAAGTGGAAGGCCAAAAGCGATTCAGCGGTTCGCGCCATCCAAACGGACCCTAGTCGAGAAAAGATTATCAATGATTACATGACACAAGAATTTTACAAATTCAATAGTGAACTACAAGGTTTCATTGGTGCCAATCCGAATTCTCCAGCGCTCATACTTGCTCTTGCCAACATGAACGCACAACAAGACCCGAAAACCTATGAAAACGTTCTGAATCAACTATATTCTGTTTTCAGTGAGAGTCCGACCGTTCAAGCATTTTATTCCAATTTTAATGATTTAAAGAAGCAGGTAGAAGACGCTCAATTGCTTTCTCCGGGTAAAATGGCACCAGAGTTTTCTGAATTAAATACGGATCGAAAAAAATCATTGAAACTCTCTGATCTTCGTGGCCAAATTGTTTTAATCGATTTCTGGGCTTCCTGGTGCGGACCTTGTCGTAAGGAAAATCCAAATGTGGTAAAAACTTATGAGAACTATAAAAAAGATGGATTCACTATTGTCAGTGTATCATTGGATACCGATGCACAAAAATGGATGAAAGCGATCGAACAAGATCAACTTAGTTGGCCAAATCACGTGAGTGACTTGGGTGGATGGAATAGCAAAGTAGCTCAATTGTACCAGGTGACAAGCGTGCCATTTACGGTGCTTATTGATCGAGAAGGAAGGGTGATAAAAACGAATTTAAGAGGTCCAGCACTCGAAGAAGAACTTAAACGCATTTTTGGTCATTAATGACTTCACAAAAAAAATACACCTATTTTGCTTCGGATTTTCATCTGGGGACACCTGATTCAGGTAGCAGCCGCAAACGAGAAACAGAAATCATCCAATGGTTAACTTTCATTGAAAAGGATGCCGAGGAGCTTTTTTTAATTGGAGATATTTTTGATTTTTGGTTTGAATACAAAACAGTCGTTCCAAAAGGATATGTGCGTCTTCAAGCAAAAATTGCCCAATTTGTTGAAAAAGGAATCCCGGTTCATTTCTTCAAGGGAAATCACGACATGTGGATGTTCCATTACTTTCAAGAGGAATTAGGAATTCAACTTCACTCCGACGAATACTGCTTCGAAAAAAATGGCAAACGTTTTTTCGTGGCACACGGTGATGGACTTGGTCCTGGAGACTACAAATACAAATTCATCAAACGTGTTTTTCGAAACCCAATTTGCCAATGGGCTTTTGCACGTTTACATCCTAATTTCGGCATTTCAATTGCAAACTTTTTCTCTCGGAGCAGTCGAAAAAGTGGCCAATCCAAAGACATGATTTATGCTGGTAAAGAAAATGAATGGTTGTATCATTTTTCCGAACAGCAACAAAAAACAAACCCACACGATTATTATATTTTTGGACATCGACATTTACCCTTGGAATTAACGATTAATCAAGGCCTGTACATCAACACGGGAGAGTGGTTGTATGCACAGACTTTTGCGCGATTCGATGGAAATAGCCTAGAAATGTGTCGTTGGGAAAATGAAAAAATAGTATCCTACGATGCAAAACGAGAGGACTAAACGTTGGGAACGGATTTCGCTGGAATCACTTGTCCTGGTTGCTGATGAACTGCTTAGCCTCTTTCCACAACCGGTTTTTATTGCCATTCAAGGTGAAATGGGCGCAGGGAAAACGACCTTTGTTCAAGCATTGCTTCGTTCCTTAGGAATTGAAAAAACAGATGGCTCGCCTACTTATGCCATCATTCATGAATACATCCGTAAAACAGGCTCAAAAATATACCACTTGGACTGCTACCGCATTGAAAATGAACAAGATCTAGCTCAACTAGGACTAGAGGAATTGTTTGAAGAACATGCGTATTTCTTTGTAGAGTGGCCAGATAAAATTGAACATATTCTTCCAGAACACACGAATTGGCTGTATATTCGTTGTGAACCTGAAGGTGAACTAAGAGAAATCGTCCTACATTATGATAACTGATCCCGAATTATTAAAAACACTCATCCAAAAAGGCAGCCTTCTTCCCAAAGAAGAGATGCTTGAGGTACGTAAGAAAAAAGGAAATTTGTTTATCGGAATTCCAAAAGAAACTTCTTTTCAAGAACGTCGTGTCGCTCTTGTTCCAGAGGCCGTTACCTTGTTGGTTTCAAACGGACACCAAGTACTGATGGAGTCTAAAGCGGGAGAAGGATCTAATTTCACGGATAATGAATACAGTGAAGCCGGTGCGCAAATTGTTTATGATCGAAAAGCAATCTATAGCTGCGACATCATCTTAAAAGTTGCTCCGCCTTCTGAGGAAGAAGTAGAGTTGATGACAGGCAATCAAACTTTCATTTCTGCCCTTCAAATTTCGACACAACCAAAAGAAATCCTTCAAAAATTAATTGCCAAAAAAGTAACAGCCATTGCCTGGGACTATATCCAAGATGAAGAAGGGGTGTTTTCGATCGTTCGTACGATGGGAGAAATTGCTGGAACGACTTCCATTCTAGTTGCTGGAGAATTGCTTTCTTCTTTTTCACAGGGAAAAGGACTCATGCTTGGAGGAATTGCTGGGGTACAACCTGCCGAAGTGGTGGTAATTGGCGCTGGAACCGTTGGTGAATTTGCAACACGTGCTGCACTTGGACTTGGTGCTTCCGTTAAGGTTTTTGACAATTCACTCACCCGATTAAGACGGCTTCAAAACGACTTAAGTTCACGCGTTTATACGTCCATCATACAACCAAAAGTTTTAGCTAAGGCTGTTCGACGTGCAGATGTTGTTATAGGTGCGTTGCGCTCACCAATTGGACGCACGCCTTGTGTGGTCAATGAGGAAATGATTGAAAGCATGAAATCAGGATCTGTCGTAGTTGATGTAAGTATTGATCAAGGTGGTTGCTTTGAAACTTCTAGGGTAACAAACCACAATGATCCCACATTCATCAAGCATGGAGTGGTTCATTATTGTGTTCCCAATATTGCTTCCCGTGTAGCACGCACAGCGTCCTTTGCTTTGTCCAATACGTTTTCTCCGATGATTCTAGAAATGGGAGAAAAAGGAGGTGTTGTGGACCTGATTCGCACGCACAGTGGATTTCGAAATGGAGTGTATATGTATAAAGGTATTTTGACAAATGAAGTCCTTGGGAAAGTTTTTGATTTGAAATACAAGGATATTCACTTGCTACTTCCCGGTATGTAATGAGTCCCATTGTTCCCTTAAATTTACCAAAAACACCGCTTCAATTAATCCGAATTGATCAGGAAATCTGGGTAAATTGCTTGATTCGAAAAAAGAAAATCATCTTGACTCCCGAAGAATGGGTTCGTCAGCATTTTATCGCATTTTTACATCACCAACAAGGATTTCCAATTTCGCGCATTGCTGTCGAAAAATCGATTCAATACGGGTCATTGACCAAACGTTGGGATATTTTAGTATACGACGCCAATTTCCATCCCTTAGTTTTAATTGAATGCAAAGCACCATCTGTTTCAATTTCGAAGGATACCTTATACCAAGCGTTGACCTATCAAAAAGAAATGCAGGGACGGTTCATTATCTTAACGAATGGACTCGATCACTCCACTTTTGAAGTGGATTTGATCCATCAAACCTTCATTGAAAAGAAGGAAATACCAAGAAATTCTTAGTTATTTAAGTAATTCCATTCACCCGATTTCATGCGCTGGTATTCCCGAGCGAGGTAGGCTAATTGAATGCGCATCAAATCAAAAGCAGCCTCCGTTTCGGCACTGATTTCTTTTTTTCGCATTTTCAACTGAAGTTTCATCGACATGGCATGCATGAGAATTTCGACATCTTGTCGTTGCGCCATATTCGATTTTTGCTTGAATTCCACCAATGCTTCCTGCGCATCCTCACACAACGTTTTGTATTTGGCATCGTTCATAACGGTTAACAAACTATTGTGCAAATAAGTTAGTTCCACTAATATTTCTTGAACTTCATCAATGTGACCTTCTTTCTGAAGTCCTTTAGATTTCATTTCACGCACCAACTGTTCATACCAAGTAATTTGCTCACTCAATTGAAAGGAATCGCGAATGGCCGGTTCCAATACCTGAGCTTTGATCAGCTCGATATCTAAATTCAAGGAACGAACCAATTCTTCTATTTGAAACAAATAAAGGATGTATTCCGCTACGTTTTCTATTTTTTTTGACTCTGTTGGACGCATCTTATTTTAGTTCCTTTTCGATTTGTGCTTGATTTTCGTTTAAGAAATTCACGAATTCGGAGGTCACATCCATCGATGGGTTGATAAAGTTGATTTGTCCACCAGCACCATGCATTAACAACAAGTCTATTTGATGATTTTCACTATATTTTTTACCCAAAGCTTCGATTTTTTTATTGACCGCTTCCAAAGACTTCATTGCCTCCTCCTCTATTTTTGCACCTTCTGTCTGCTGGTATTGCATGATTTGATTCTGCATTTCCTGCGCTCTTTGTTGAACTTGAGCAATTTCATTTTGAGAAAGTAAACCTCCACGTGCTTCCGCATCCTTCTTTGTTATAAACGCTTCATACGCTTTTGTTCTGCGTTGAACTTCTACTTCAAAGGCATTTTGTTTCTTCTTGATGATTCCTTCCTCCTTTTTGAAAAATTCAAAATGTGCTTTGATGCTATCGTTTGAATAATAAGCGATTTTCAATCCGCCCAAAGATTTCGTTTCCACCTTTGGTGTGGTATCTTTTTTCGCAGGTGCTTTGTCACTACAAGAAGAAAAGATCGTTAGACCTAGGATTGTTGCTGAAAGTAATAATTTCGTTTTCATAAGCTTAATTTGATTGTATGATGTTTGTCCAATCGTTTCTCATTTCAATGAAACGATGAATGCATTTAGTTAAAAAAGCACCTTCTATAAGGGATTCCAATTGATCGATTTGCGGGAAATCAGCTTCGTTTACTTTAAAGGATTGTTCAAAATTATCCAAGGAAACATTCAAAATGAATTTACCATTATAGGCATGAAGTTGAATGAGGAATCGTTCGTGAGGAATCTGTTTAATCAATCGCATAGACAAAAATAGCAATTTTCCATTGCCTGCCTCATTTAGGCGATAGGAAAAGGCTTCAATACATCAAATTCAAATCCGATTTGTGTCAATTGCTCCATATCCTTGCCTAATTCAAGCATGTCCAAATCGTTTTCCTCGTAGTTCCAATGCACATGAACATCACTACCCTCTTTTAAAATATCGTTTAACACATAAAGCACCTCTACTAGAGCAGAAGAGGAACTAGTATCCAAGGAATCAATAAACAGGTTTAAACATGTTTTTTTTGCAGGTTGAATACTGTATGCCTTCACCCAAGAAAGTACAGGCTGCCAAAAAGCAACAGAATCTTGATCAATTGATTTCCCACTAATCTCCATTATTCCGTTCGAAAGAAAGGAAACGAGGGGTGTTTGTTCGGTTTGGGCAATAACTAAATGATCCATATGATAATAAGAGGGCCAAAATTAGGGAAACATGAATAATTCTTAAAATATTTAGACATCTATTTGTCTTTTTTTTCAATCTGATGCAGAAGTCTAAACTTATACAACTCATAATGTGTTACTTAGTGACACAGATTTACAACGCAAATCAACGCTTATCGTTACTTTTGAATCAACAAAAGCATGAAAATCCATGAAAAACTGTCCTGATTTCACCCAAAAAGTTTCTTGAGATTAAAATAAAATAAAAAGAAACCAATCTTTTTTTCGATTCCATGAGGTGTTTTTGATTTTTTATCCTAATTTCGGACTGTTAATTCTTACTAATAACAAGTAAAACCGTTGCTTTTTAAACATTTATGACCAGTATTTTTGTTGCCAAATTAGATTTTGGAGTGACCAATGAACAATTAAGACAATTGTTCGAACAACATGGTAGCGTAATTAAAGTGAATGTCGCTACTGACAGAGAAACAGGTAAATCAAGGGGCTTTGCCTTTGTTGAGATGGCGAATCGTGAAGAAGCCATGAATGCCATTAATTCGCTGAACGGGCACATGATTAATGGCCGTGACATTGCTGTCAAAGAAGCTGAACAACGTGGAGATTCTCGTCCAAACAACAATCCTCGTGGAAACACCGATTTTCAACGTCCTTCATCCCCTCGAACCGATGACCGTCGTCCTGGTTCTGCCATAGGTTCGGACACACCTGTTGTTATTCCCCCTTTGGATGCCTTAAAAACAGAACCTCGCAAGAAGGTGAATAAAGAGCGTAAACCTGGGGATTCTGATAACGACAATCGCAACAAAAAACCAAAAATGGATGCGTACAAGAAAAGCGGTAAAGCCAACCGTTTCTTCGACGACGACGATGATGAGGATTTTGACGACGATTTGTTCTCTTACAAAAAAAGAGAGGATGAGGAAGATTTGGAGGAGGATGACGATGAGGATTTCGCATAGCTTTTAACGCTATTCGGTTCTTTCGTCGTACCTTTGGGCCCCATGTCATCGAATTACGCAGATAAATTAACACACCCTGTATTTAAAGTTGTAGCAAAACATGCGACAGAACATGGCTTGGATGCTTATGTAATCGGTGGTTTCGTGCGGGACTTAATCATGGAAAAACCATCCAAGGACATTGATATACTCGTTCTTGGTGACGGTCCACAACTTGCAGAGGATGTAGCGAAAATTCTTCGTGTCAAAAAAGTCAGTGTCTTTAAAAATTTTGGTACGGCTCACTTTAGGTACAAAGACCTCGACGTAGAATTTGTAGGTGCAAGAAAGGAGTCCTACACAAAAGAATCTCGTAAACCAACCACCGAGCAAGGAACCTTGCAGGACGATCAAAACCGCCGAGATTTTACCATAAACACGCTCGCACTTAAATTGAACGGACCTTCGTTTGGAGAGTTAGTTGATCCATTTGGAGGTGTGAAAGACATCGAAAAAGGAATCATCCGAACCCCATTAGAACCGGAGATTACCTTTAGTGACGATCCTTTAAGGATGTTGCGCGCCATTCGATTTGCCACTCGATTCAACTTTCAAATTGAACGATCGTGCTTGGAAGCAATGAAAAAACACGCTTCCCGATTGGAAATTATTTCACAAGAACGCATCACGGAGGAAGTGAATAAAATCATTCTCACAGACACCCCTTCTCGTGGATTTAAATTATTGAATTCAACAGATTTACTTAAGCAGTTTTTTCCAGAAATGATTGCCTTGCACGGTATTGAAACCATCAATGGCAAAGCGCACAAAGATAATTTCTATCACACACTCGAAGTACTGGATAATTTAGCCATGAATAGCGATTCGCTTTGGTTACGCTGGGCCGCCATTTTACACGATATTGCCAAGCCACCCACGAAGCGTTTTGACCCGATTGCTGGCTGGACTTTTCATGGACACGAAGAACTTGGAGCAAAAATGGTCCCGCGAATTTTTTCAAGGTTGCGCTTACCGCTCGACTTCAAAATGAAGTATGTACAAAAACTTGTTCGACTGCATTTAAGACCGATTTCTCTGGTAAAAGGATCCGTGACGGATTCCGCCATCAGGCGTTTACTTAATGAAGCTGGGAATGACATTGAAGACCTCATGTTGCTCTGCAATGCAGATATTACCTCGAAAAATGAATTCAAGGTTAAACGGTATAAAAAGAACTTCGAACTCGTTTCTGAAAAATTGAAATTGGTAGAAGAAAAAGACCGCATCCGAAACTTCCAACCGCCAGTTAGTGGTGAATTAATCATGAAAACATTTCAAATTGGACCATGTTCCGAAATTGGCACCATTAAGTCGCACATCAAAGAAGCCATTTTAGAAGGAACAATAGAAAACTCTTTCGATGAAGCGGTGGCCGAAATGTTACGATTGGGAAAAGAATTGGGATTAACCGCTGCATTCAATCCTAGTTTGGAGAAATAATAGTAACTTTACCTTAAGTGTAAAAACAACAAAATGCCAGGATTAAAATTCAGAGTATTATTGGATTCAGACAAAAATGAGGAGGTTTTTAGGGACATCTTAATTAGCGACGCCAGTGACTTTGAATCCTTTTATCATGCCATCATGAAATCGTTTGATTTTAAAGGTGATCAAATGGCCAGTTTTTACGTTTCCAACGACGAATGGGATAAAGGACATGAAATCAGTTTGCTCGATATGTCTTACGATGACGATTCCATCGACTCTCCAGCATCGGTTATGAAAAATGCCATCATCAAAGACTTTCTTGAAGAACCAGATCAACGGTTTATTTTAGTCTATGATTTCATGAAAATGTGGATTTTCTTGATCGAATTAATCGGTTTTGACCGCAACGAACCGAAGATACCTGAAATGCTGATCGCTATTGGATCTGCTCCCAAAGAAGAATCAAGGGAAGAGCTCCAAGAAGAATTATTTCTAGAAAACGAACACATGTCATCGAACGATGATGAAGATGAATTTGGCTTTGATGAATTTGATGACGATTATTCTGACGACGATTTAAGCGATTACAACGAGTACGAATATTAGCATGGAAAAACCACATCAAGATCCAATTGGTCAGGCCATTTTGGATTATAGCAAAACAAAAAAACCTTTCGATATCATTGTTTCTTCGGATTTATGTGATGACGACATCATTCCAATTGAGGTGCTTTTCCGCGCCTACAATGAAATGCCCGAATTAGAACAATTGGCCATTAAACTATGTGAAGGACAAGTGTTAGATGCCGGTGCAGGAGCTGGGGTTCATGCCAAGGAACTCATTAAACGCGGGCACACGGTTTTTGCAATAGACACTTCCGAAGGAGCAGTGGAATATATGAAAAGCCAAGGGATCTCTGCAAAGCAAATAGACTTTGAATCATACAATCCCCCTGCAAAATTTGACACCATTCTTTTGCTCATGAACGGCATTGGAATCGCAAAAAAGAAATCCAATCTATTGAATTTTCTAAAAAATGCCGGAGAGAAATTAAATAAGGGAGGTCAAATCATCTGCGATTCATCGGACGTGAAGTACTTATATGAAGACGAGGATGGCTCTTATTGGATGGATTTGAATTCGGAGTACTACGGAAATTTCAAGTTCCAAATGCATTACAAAAAAATGAGTGGACCAGAATTCCCATGGCTCTACGTCGATTACGACACCTTGCATGAAACTGCTACCCTTGCAGGCTTTCAATGCAAAAGGGTTTTTGACCTCGAAGCACATTTTCTGGCACAGTTAACCAAAATATGATCGTATTCTGCAAATGAAAATTCCTTTTTTCTTTTCATTGTTTTCACTTTTCTTGTTGATGGGATGTAGCTATTCCGATGAACAACTAAGCGAATTTGATAAAAAAATAGAACGCTTTATTTCAAAAAAGAAATTCGTTCACATGGAAAAATCCGAAACGGGTCTCTATACTAAAATAATGAAAAAAGGTACCGGAAGGGAACTATTATTGACCGATAGTATCGGAGTAACCTATACCGGAAGCTTATTATCTGGGAAAATTTTTGACGAACAAAAGAAAACCATTTATTTGCCGCTTCGTGGAATGATAGAAGGATGGAAAGAAGCCTTGATCGGACAAAAACAGGGAGTGCAAATAAGAATGATTATCCCACCTCAATTAGGATACGGTGCCGGCGGAATGGATAAAGTTCCGGGAAATGCGGCCTTGTATTTTGAAATGAGCGTGAATGATGTGAAATAAATGTAGTTTTCCTTGTCATTATCGCCACATTGATTAATTTTGACCACGCAAAAATAGAAGTAATCTTATGAGTGTTTTAGTAAATAAAAATTCCAGAGTCATCGTTCAAGGTTTTACAGGAAGTGAAGGAACTTTCCATGCAAGCCAGATGATTGAATTCGGTACAAATGTTGTTGGTGGAGTAACACCAGGAAAAGGTGGAAGCACCCATTTGGATCGACCAGTATTTAATACAGTAGCTGATGCTGTTTCAAGCACAAAAGCTGATACTTCCATTATTTTTGTTCCACCTGCATTTGCAGCGGATGCAATTATGGAAGCTGCTGAAGCTGGCATCAAGGTCGTTGTGTGCATCACCGAAGGTATTCCTGTCAATGACATGGTGAAAGCCAAAGAATACATTAAAGGATTTGATACACGTTTAATCGGACCGAACTGCCCAGGTGTCATCACCGCTGGTGAGGCAAAAGTTGGCATCATGCCAGGATTTGTTTTTAAAGAAGGAAAAATCGGAATTGTTTCTAAATCTGGAACATTAACATACGAAGCAGCTGATCAAGTAGCTAAAGCAGGAATGGGCATCACCACTGCCATCGGAATTGGAGGAGATCCAATCATCGGTACAACGACACGTGAGGCGGTTGAGCTTTTAATGAATGATCCTGAAACGGAAGGAATCGTAATGATCGGAGAGATTGGTGGAAACCTAGAGGCAATTGCCGCTAAATGGATCAAGGAAAATGGTACAAAACCAGTGGTGGGATTCATCGCAGGTGAAACGGCACCAAAAGGAAGAACCATGGGACATGCTGGAGCAATTGTTGGTGGTAGCGACGATACAGCGGAAGCTAAAAAACGCATCATGCGCGAATGTGGCATCCATGTCGTTGATTCACCTGCACAGATTGGAGCAAAAATGGCCGAAGTAATGAACATGAAATAATCAGTAGATTATCGACCTATAAAAAAAAGCGCTTCATGCGTTTTTTTTTGTGCTCAACATTTTCACTTTACGCCGTTTTGACTAATTCCAAAAATCCCAAGTCAAACCAATTTTGATTTGCATCGAAGGAAAAACATAATTTGGAACAAAGGCCGTACTTGGATCCGTCCAAAAAGAACCTAAGTTGTCTACGCATACGAAAAATCGAAAGGTCTCCACTTCCAATGCTGTGGTAAAGCAGAGGTTTGCAAAGCCATTTTGCGCTGCATTATTGGACTGTAATAAATTAAAAACACCCATTTGTGGAATGAATTGACGCTGTTGAAACGAACTCAAATAATGTGCGTCCAAGGCAAAAAGCATGCGGAGTTTTTTCGCCTTGAAAACACCACCCTTCCATTCAACATGAACACTTGCGTGATGCTGAGGTTGGAAATTTAAGTCATTCGAAAAATGGGTCCAACGATAGGTTGGTTGAATTTGAAATCCTTTCTTCGCCCATGAGGCGGAAGCAACAAATCGTTGACCGATTCCATTACTTGGCCCTGCATCATTCCTCCAAGTCCCTAATACATCATCATATACATAGACATTTTTGAATTCAAAGAACTCATATCCAACTTCCATATGAACGGAAGCTAAACTTTTCAAAAGGGATAAACGAATGAATTGATTCCGTTGTTTATTTAATGTATTTAATTGGTATTGAACATTATTGCTGAAATAATTTCGCTGCATCAACTCCGGAAGGATGGTTTGAAGGTGATGTGTTATTTTGGCTTGCATAAAGGCCAGGGGAAGACGTATGTTACTTGTAGAAATGAATCCATTACCAGCACCAAATAGATTGATTTCATCCTGATGCGCTAGTTGCAGTTTACCCGAACGATAGGACAATTCATTTTTCAACCAAAACTCCATTGTATCTCTGTACTGGACTTGATCATGCCAGCTACGAAAACGATGATTCAAGGAACTTTGAACATTGAAATGATGCGTTTCAAAGTAAACACCAAGGTCATTATTAGTCCCCCTTTCACGAAAGACGTCTATGGTTGTATCCGAATTCCAATAAGTATTTTGATAAATCAAGCTCAATTCCGCTTCCTCTTGGTAATCTCTTTTTGACTCAAGAAATTCATGTTTAGCATAAAGACCGAATCCAATCAGGGAATCTTTATTGAAATCATAGCGATGCTGCCAGCGAACGAATGAAAGCGAGTGCGTTGATCGTGCATTGTCCTTCTGAACAGCTTGAAGGTTTAAGTCCACCCCTTCCAGCGGGGAAGCACTAAATAAACCATTGGACCAAGCGCGATTGACACTTTCCTTGCCAGCTTGAAGATCCATTGAATAGCGTGTGCCTGCTTTGTTCACTCGGGCATTGAAATCCTGAAAAGAAAAAGCATCATTTCGTAAAAAACCATTTCCATTGGTTTTATCAAAAGACACATTTACCAATACATGGTTTTTAAATGCTTCTTGAAAGTCCACCTTTAAGCGTTGCGAACCTTGAGCACCAAAGCCATAGAAAAATCCTAAATGAGGCAAAGCGGAAAAAATCAATTGGTTTTCTTTTGCCTTCAATGCATTCAGAGAACTTCCGTTAGAGGAATAAAGTTGAAAAGGAGAAAGATAGGTGGCATTCGGAGCAACATAGAAGCTTGCTTGGAAGGACTCCATGTTTTTGGATATGGTATCTAGATCTCCACCCGTACGGTAGATACTTTTTAGGGTATCTATCTTTTGAAAAAATGCAGATTGTCCATTCGAAACCGAGTAAACAGCAAGAAACAAACAAGACAAGAATCCTTTTTTCATAAAAGCAAACATAACAAAAAAAGGGGCTCGAGGCCCCTTAACAATTGGATATTTATGCAATTACATTTTATTCACTCGTACTTGCAATCCTGATTTCAAGTTTGCAGCTTTATTCGAGTGAATGATGTTTCTTTTTGCTAATTTATCTAACATCGCAACAACCTTCGGTAACATTGCTTCCGCTTCTGTTCGAACTTTTGTCTCACGTAATTTACGTAGTGCGTTACGAGTTGTTTTGTGTTGGTATTTGTTCAATACACGTTTTGCGTCGTTTGAACGAATACGTTTGATAGCTGATTTATGGTTTGCCATAACTTAATTGTTTATTAAAAACGTTCTAAAATTCTTTAAATCCTTCGCAGCCCATAGGAGAATCGAACTCCTGTTTCCAGGATGAAAACCTGGCGTCCTAACCACTAGACGAATGGGCCAAAAACTTGGCAGCCCATAGGAGAATCGAACTCCTGTTTCCAGGATGAAAACCTGGCGTCCTAA
>JANRBR010000032.1 GCA_030727405.1 Crocinitomicaceae bacterium
ATTCTCCGTTTACGGTAAATTGTTCCATTATTTTCCTTTTAATTCCATTGCCTTTAAGGTATTCATCATCAGCGATGCGATGGTCATTGGTCCAACACCACCAGGTACTGGACTAATAAAACTACATTTTGGAGCGACTTCATCGAATTTCACATCACCAACCAGTCTCCATCCACGTTCGCGAGATGGGTCCTCAACGCGTGTGGTTCCAACATCAATAATGACCGCGCCAGGTTTAACCATGTCAGCAGTTACAAAGTTTGGTTGACCAATAGCGGCAATCAGTATGTCGGCATTTAAACAAATGTCTTTCAAGTTGCTGGTACGTGAGTGAGCTAGTGTTACGGTGCAATTTCCTGGGTTTGCATTTCTGCCGAGCATAATGGAAAGCGGAGTACCAACGATGTTACTCCTACCGATAATTACACAGTTTTTCCCTTCTGTTTCGATGTTATTTCGCTCAATTAATGCCATTATTCCAGCTGGAGTAGCTGGAAGAAATCCTGGGAGGTTCAATATCATGTTGCCAAGATTTCGCGGGTGAAAACCATCCACATCTTTTTTGGGATCAATTGCTTGAGTCACTTTTAACTCATCAATATGTGCAGGTAAGGGCAATTGAACGATGAAACCATCAATGCTTTTATCCTCGTTTAACTGACGGACTTTGTCTAATAAAATATCTTCTTGTACCGATGCATCGTAACGAATCAAGGTGCTTTCAAATCCTATTTGATCACATGCACTCACTTTAGACGTCACATAAGAAACCGATCCACCGTCGTTTCCAACTAATATAGCTGCAAGGTGTGGTATTTTTTTACCATCTAATTTTCGTTGTTGAACCGCTTGTGCTAATTCACTTCGAATTTGTGCTGCCGTTGCTTTACCGTCTAAGATTGTCATGAGAAAGTTTTTGCAAAGATAGGAAGAACATACATCTTGACCTAAATCAAGTTATCTTTGTGAAAAAGAAAAACATGAAGCATTTTTTACTTGGCTCTTTTTTATGCCTTTTTTATATTTTTTCCAATGCTCAATTACAAAGTTCAGAACTTGGAATTGAAGCATATGGAGGTGGATCACAATTAGGGGGCACATTTGGAGGCGAATTAAAATATGCTGCCAAATTGAAAAACAATTTAATTGTTGGACCATCCTTTCGCATCCAACGTTCATGGTCAAATTACTTAAATGTTCAATCGCAATTCACCATCTATGGAGGAGGTGTTTTTGCACATATGCGTTATCAAGACAAACTCTTTGCAGGTGTTGAATTTCAAATGCTTCACAGTCCATTTAATTACATCACCTTTCAAACGATTCAAAATAAATGGGCGCCTACATTGTTTGTAGGTGGTGGTTTTTATTTAAAATTAGCACCAAAAGTAAACTTGAATTTAGGCTTGTTTTATGACTTAATCAATGCAGATAATAGTCCTTTTAGGAGTTCTTACAATTTCAAAATCAAAAATGAATTTGGACAAGTTGTGAGGATTTTACCCATTATTTACCGCATCACATTATACATACCATTATCCAAATAAACATGAAAATAGGCATTGTACTTTATCCAACCTATGGAGGAAGCGGGGTTGTAGCGACGGAGTTAGGTAAAGCACTAGCGGCCAAAGGTCATCAGATTCACTTTATCACGTATTCGCAACCGGTTAGACTAGGTTCCTTTAGGGAAAACATCTTTTACCACGAAGTATCACTAACGGATTACCCACTTTTTGATTTTCAACCGTATGAAACGCAACTTGCCAGTAAAATGGTAGATGTAGTGAATCACGAAAAGTTGGACATTCTCCATGTACATTATGCCATTCCTCATGCTTCAGCAGCGTTTATGGCGCAACAAATCCTTAAAGCGCAAGGAATAACTATCCCATTTGTGACGACATTGCACGGTACAGATATCACGTTGGTTGGGAAGGACCCATCTTTTGAACCGGTGATTACCTTTTGCATCAATCATTCAGATGCAGTAACAACCGTTTCAGAAAGTTTGAAAGAAGATACCTACGCACATTTTCAAGTAACGAGAGACATTCAAGTGATTCCAAATTTTGTCGTGGAAGATGCTGAAGATGAGCATTACACGGTGTACATGCGACAAAAATATGCCAGTGATGGAGAACGAATCCTTTGCCATATCTCCAATTTTCGTCCGGTCAAACGAGTGGACGATGTTTTACGCATTTTTGCAAAAGTCAATGCTGTATTGCCGTCAAAGTTAATTCTTGTTGGTGATGGACCTGATCGCTACCATTGTGAGCGTTTATGTAGGGAGTTAAATTTATGTGATGAAGTCATCTTCTTAGGAAAAGTACGTGATACTTCCCATGTATTGGAAATGGCGGATGTCTTTTTACTTCCTTCGGAAACAGAAAGCTTTGGATTGGCAGCATTGGAAGCAATGGCTGTTGGAGTTCCAGTGATTTCTTCGAATACAGGTGGTATTCCAGAAGTAAACATTCATGGATTTTCGGGTTATTTATCAAATGTTGGGGACATCGATGACATGGCTAAAAACGCCATCGAGTTATTGAAACCTGAAAACCATGCAGTCTTCAAAAAACAAGCAAAATTGCGATCCGAAGAATTTAGTTTAGCACGTATTCTTCCGTTGTATGAGGAATTATATCGTACATTAGTCAAGTAAATTTCTCTAAAATGCTGAAAATAGGAGTTTTATTATCAGGATGTGGCGTTTATGATGGCGCTGAAATTCAAGAAGCAGTGCTGAGTTTACTCGCCATTGACCAAATGGGAGCTCAAGCGGTTTGTATTGGGATTGATGACAATCAACATCATGTGGTCAACCATTTAAATGGTGAGGAAATGCCGCAAACAAGAAACATGCTGATTGAAGGCGCTCGAATAGCGCGTGGTGACATTCAAGCGATTACTGAAATCACTCCTGCAGACATCGATGCACTTGTTATTCCTGGTGGATTTGGAAGCGCGAAAAATTTCACTTCTTGGGCCTTTGATGGTTCTGGAGGAACAATTCGTTCCGATGTTAAATTGCTTTTGGTAAACATGGTCAATGTGGGCAAACCCATCGTCGCACTCTGTGTGAGTCCAATCGTTGTTGCGAAGGCATTTGAAGGGTCGACGATTCATCCTAAAATGACCATTGGGTCCAAACACGGTTCATCTCCTTATTCCATTAGTGATTTTGAAACTGGATTGACGTCAACTGGTGCAGATGCGGTCGATTGTTCATTAGGCGAAGTACTCATTGATGAAGAAAATGGCATTATTACCGCTCCATGTTACATGATGAATGCTCGAATTTCTGAAATTCATTCCAACGTTCAAGCGGCATTTTCTGCTCTTAAAAAAATGTTGAATGCCGAATGATCAGCACTTGAATGATTGGTTCAAGGAACGCAAAGCTCGTTTCAATGAACGTCGCGCAGATGAATTGTTTGAGCGGATTTGTCGACAGGATCGAGCCGCGTTAAGCGCAGGTATCACCTTGGTCGAAAGTAGTCGTCCAGAGGATCGTTTCGAAGCCAATAAACTTCTCCAACTTTGTCTCGCTCAGAACAAACGCGCTTGGCGCATCGGCATCACCGGTGTTCCGGGAGTGGGGAAGAGTACGTTTATTGAATCCTTTGGAAATTACATTTTACAACACAAGCAAAGTCTGGCCGTTTTAGCCATTGATCCTTCCTCCAATGTTTCCGGTGGAAGTATTCTTGGGGACAAAACACGCATGGAGACTTTGTCCAACAATGAACGCGTGTTTATTCGTCCAACAGCAGCAGGAACAACGTTAGGAGGCGTGGCGCGTCACACCCGTGAAGCCATCATTCTATGCGAAGCAGCTGGATTCGAAGTTATTTTCATTGAAACGGTAGGTGTGGGTCAGTCCGAGACGATTGTTCACTCCATGGTCGATTTCTTCTTGTTGCTCATGCTTGCAGGTGCGGGTGACGAGTTACAAGGAATGAAGCGAGGAATCATGGAAATGGCCGATGGGATGATCATCACCAAAGCGGACGGTGAAAACATTCAAAAAGCCAAATGGGCACGAAGAGAGTATGCGAATGCCTTGCATTTATTTCCACCCAAAGAAAACGACTGGATCACGCACGTTCACACCGCAAGCAGTCTCAAAGGCGAGGGATTTGAAGAAATCTGGAAAAACATCGATTCCTTTTTCAACCGAATGAATCACAGCGGATGGATCACAGAAAACCGCAAGCGTCAAGAGTTAGCCATTTTAGAAGAAATGATGCGCTCCTTGCTTCAAAGCGACTTTTTCTCAAACGACCAATGGATGGAAAAATTCCATGCAGTTGAAGAACGCGTAAAATCAGGAATCATCCTCGCATACCAAGCCGCGGAGGAGTTGTTTCAGGAGTTTCGGGCGGGGGGACGTTGAACCAAAGCAGTTGCGATTGATATTTTCTTTATATTTACTATGGTCATTTCAATCAAAATTTTCATGAGGTTAATCGTGCAATCCCATTTTTGTTTGCTACTCAGTTTTCTATTCAGCTTGAGTACCGCAAAGGCGCAAAATGAAACAGTTACTGATGATTATAAAGTTTACCAGAAGCAACATCAGCAATTAAGTTGCGGGGTAATAGATTCCGTGGTTTTTCAAACGGTGCTTCACGAATTGTTGGCTATTGATACCACTCAATTTACCCAAAACGTAGATTTATATTACCGGGATTTAGTGCAGGCTTATTCTTCAAATTGGCTTTATTCAAAAAATGAGAACGATTTGCGTCAAGCATTATATCACGGTTTTCGCATCAAAAATCCAATTAGTTCTGATTATTGGAATTTAGCAAGTCATTTCGTTCGACTAAAAGATTGTGAACAAGGCATGGTCTATCTCGATCGTTACTTGAAGGAAACTCCAGCAAAACAGTTAATGCCTCCAATGGATATTTGGATTTTAAAAAACGACTGCAAACAAGCAGGAACCGATGATTACAAAGTCTACAGAGAGTCACAATTGAAGTTGAGTTGCACACCTCAAGATTCAGCGACTATCAGCACCAAATTGATTCAATTGCAGTTGTTGGATACCACCCAATTCATGAAAAACATGGATGCTTATTACCAAGATCTAGGTTGGGCGTTTTATCGCTCATTTCCACTGTATAAAGATTCCATTTTATTACAGAAGTCCATTTCATCTTACCTCAAACAAAAGGAATTAAGTTCGAACGATCTTTGGAACATCGCTTTCATCTATTACCACCTGAATGAATGTGACAAGGGCGCTGAGTACTTAGAACGATACCGACGAGTGACACCTTCGAAAATAAAAAGGAGAAAAAAACAACAAATAGCACGCATGAAGAAGGGCTGTACGTAAGGTGTTCGAAGGATGGCAAATCAAGCGATTAAATTTTATTAAGAATCAAAGGGAGTTGAGGTTTAATCTTTTCCTTAATTGTTTTCTTCATAATAATACGAATAGTCAATACCTTTCATAAACATTTCACGGCTGTTGATTTCTGATGTTAAGGCATTCTTCAATAGCTTCGTTAATAATGTGCTATCCACTGAACTTTTTACCATCGCGTTCATGTAATCGTCCTTGCCAATTTGACTCCAGTCGACACATTTTTTGAGTCTTTTTTTGAAAATTAAATCCAACCAAATACGTGTAATTCTGCCATTACCCTCCATAAATGGGTGGGCAATGTTCATTTCTACATATTTCTGAACGATTTCGTCAAAAGTGGATTCCGGCATTTTTTCTATTTGAGCTAAGGTTTCACCAAGAAAGCGCGAAACGGCGAACTGAAAGCCACCTTTAGAAATGTTTTTCTGTCTTATTTGACCTGCGAAATCATATAAACCACCGAATAGATAAGCATGAATTTGTTGCAAGCCTTTTCCTGTACCAACTTCAATACTGTTTATAAAGGAGCTTTCAAAAAGGGCATACGCTTTGGTTTTACTTTTTCCATCAATGCTTTCATCACTGTAGGTAAACCATTCTATAAAACGGTTGGCTTTCGTTCCGGGGAATGTTTTGCCAAGGGAAATGATACCTTCATAATCAAGTAGATCAGACTTGTATTTTTTATTATCTGCCGCAATTAATTTCAGTTGGTTAGTATTACTAACCAACTGAACTCCCTCTTTTTTAAACTTTGTTTTCAGGTATTTCCAATAATTTCAGGTTTTGGTATAGTCGTCTTGATTTGTAAGAACAGCAATTATATCCAATACACTGAACCACCATTTGGCAAGTTCATCATCCCAAACCGCACGTACTTCGCGGTCATCGAAAAACCGAATGGATATTTTCTCACTCATTTTGCTACTTCTTTTTTCAAATACGAACAACTTCTCAATCTAATTTATCTACTTGAAGATAGTCATAAATGATGATTCAATGGATGCAAATTGTTCTAAAAAGAGATCAAATTGTTTTATGCTAGTACTTCAACACTTTAAACGTCGACAATACTTCTTCATTCTTTTGAATTCGCAAGATATATACCGCTGAACGCATATCAGGAATGAAAATGGGCGTTTCCAAAGCGGTGTTATTGACTGTTCCTTGGGCAATGATGCGTCCACTTAAATCATAGATTTCATAGCGGCAACCTTGGGCCTGAGTTTTGTTGTCATGACTCAGGACAAATGTTCCATTCGATGGATTCGGTGAAATGGTAAAGTGAATTTCGGGTCCGTCTGGAGGAATGGGAATAGTTTTGAATACCGCTGTGAACGTTGTTTGAAGATTGCTAAGGTTCACGCTTAATGAATCTTGTAAAGTATCTGAAATGAAGGCATTTGGTTCCCAATGGGAAAAGAGATAACCTGGTTTCGCAACTGGAATTAATGCGATCGGCACACCGTCAAAATAGGTTCCGCTCCAAGGATAACTTGATGGTTGAATGGTGTTTAAATTGATCTCTCCTGCATTTTCTGGCGACACCGCTAAGGAAACATCTACTGTTTTCACTAAGCTGAAACCATCTTTTATGTGTTGAAAAACTTCGTTGTTGCGACAGGCCAATTGTTGTTGAAAGGTTTGATGGTTAGAAATAAATCCTTGCATTTGTCCAGCAATGTTATTCGGATCGCCCCATCTTGCGTATTCATTTGGCATTTCAGTCACCATGGACTCAAAGAACAAGTTTTCTCTTTCGTGTAAAACATCGGTTTGATAACTGGTATTCATTAAGTCGGCAAATCGATTGATGAAATAGTTCTTGTAATCCGTGTTTTGGATGCTTTTCAACCAAATATTGATGTAAGGCAGTCCAGTACTTTGGCCTAACATATAGTTGATGTGATTATCGGTGCAACTTGTCCATCCATTCGGTTGCATGGATAATTCTAAATCAATTAATGCAAAGCGCCACCTCCAATTGGTCTTATCAGATCGATAGATTTTTATGTTGTTTCCTGGCCAGTCCACATTTCCCATCCAGGATTCTGCAATGATGTAATCTGTGTAATGTTTTAAATCGAAAAATTGATCGGCATCCGTAATATAGCTCGTAGACAATGGATTTAAAGAATTAAAATCGGTATAAGAATTCCAGAAATTGTCCACATCTCCTTCGACGGATCGCAGCACTAAATTGTACCAATAGCTTAAAGACAAAAGTTCCAAGGAATCTCTTGTTGCACCATCGTGAATTTCAAAATATTCAGAATTGAATTTTTCCCGCAGTTCGTATAATCCAAAATAGGAGCCGTTGATGTATACACTCACTGATCGGTATGCTGAGTAGTAATTACCTGTTCCTTCGCTCATCATCCGAACTTGACTCGCGTCTTTGTAAGGTAAATTCAAATATTGGTTACTTCCATTTCGAAGGTAAATATCACTGTATTTTGAACGATTTGGACGATCTGGAATCAGTGGGTAGTTTACCGGAGCTTGTCCTAGTGCTCCATGGTCAAAAGAAAGTCTAAATGAATGCTGTGGATGGGATCGACTTCCACCTGCTCCACCGTCCATTCTAATGGCTGTTCTTCGCTCAAATAAAAAGGGATGACCAAGTCCTTCATTCAAGTAAATGGCATGCGCAGGTTTTACCCAGTCGCTGGACCAATTGTCAAAAATACCGGTAGGACCATAAAGGTTGCTTTGATCCGTTGTCACTAGTAATATGGGCGTATCGTGACTGATATTGAAAAGGTAAGTAGCAATCGATTGAATACTTGGTAAGTATCCAATATTCGCATTGAGTGGGTACACTTTAGAACGAATAACGGTCTTTTGGTAGACAAAAATGGAGTCAATATAAGCGGTAGAATTAAACGTCGGTTCAGATCCATCGAGCGTATAAACGATTTTGGATGGAATGAGGTTGGTGTGTGAAAGTTTG
Source organism: Crocinitomicaceae bacterium (assembly GCA_030727405.1). GTDB lineage: Bacteria > Bacteroidota > Bacteroidia > Flavobacteriales_D > Crocinitomicaceae > UBA952. Next base: position 8,340 of record JANRBR010000032.1, read on the forward strand.
AGGTAAAAACTGGATGTGTTGATTCCTGAAAGTTTTGAAACGATTGGTCGACTCAAGCTATCGGTAAATATGGAGCCAGAATTGTTGCTCGCCGATGGAGTTGGACTCATCCATTTAATGGAGGGGGATCCATTTGGAGATAGTCCGATGGAGATATCCGTTTGGGGGGACTCAACCGATAAACTCGACGTTATTTGCTGATTTGGGTTAAATAAATAAACCGTTTCACCGGATCCATCTAATTTAAAATTCGTGTGGTACAAGTTCCCTTGTAAGGGAACGAATTCAGTACTTAATTCATTCATTTGCGTTGCATTCATATGGAAATCAACGTAAGTGTAATTTTCTCCGTTGGTTGCTGCAACCTCAAATCCGATGGAATTAATCATTCCAGCACTTAATCCTGATGCACTTAACTCACTCGCACGAATTAAAAATTGATGCCTCGCACCCCAATACCAATTTCCAAATGGAGCCGGATAATCCGTATTGCCATTCTGAATGGTACCAGTTCCAATGATGGAGTTATTGAGTTTGATGTTGGGACGTTGGTAATAAGTGGATGCGTTATTTGCCGAGCATGCCGCTGGACTTCCATCTATGAAACTTCCAATTGTAGAAATGTATGGAGTGGCTGTTTGCTTGAAAATCGAATTTTCGGTGTACTGGGCATTATTATACGAGCAGACATTTATGATAATGTTAGAGGTGCCATCCCAATAAAATGGTGAAACCAGCACATGATTACTCCATCCCACTTGTGGAGAAAAGTTTTGCTCGGAAAGACCAAATTGAAAAGGAGTAGATCCAATGCGGTTTTTTTGACTACAAAAGATTTGCTGAAATCCACCAGGGGGAATGGTAAGGTTCGGGAAAGTCCACATATTTGGGACCGTCAATTTGTCGGAAAGAGCGTAGCCATTTAAATTGATGGCATTTGTTCCAGCATTGAATAATTCTATCCAATCACTGGCATCACCGTTTTCATCCAAGGAAGAAAGGTAGTTTTTATTGCAGCCTTCATTGATGACAATTTGAGAATTAGCGAAAATCCCAAGGCAAATAAACAGTATTAAAAGAATGGATTTCATGTACTAATGTTGAATGAAAAAAAAAGGCTGGGTATACCAGCCTTCAAGTAATGGATGTCATCATTATTTGATGTACACGCGTTCAGTTGTTTTTTCAGTACCGGTGGATACCACAACCTGATAAATGCCTGTACTAATTCCGTCAAATGAAATGGTATTGTTCACATCTGTTAGAACGTCCGATTTTAACGACTGACCAGACATGGAAACAATGGATACAGCTGCACCAATTAAATCAGGAGTTACATTGATTTTCACGTTTTCAGGCGTTCCGATGATGGTTACCTTGTTTTCTATAGCAACTTGTTCAAGTCCTGAATTCCCACCTTCACCTGCTAAAATGGATGTATTTGGTGTAGATTGATACGCATATTTATGTATGGTAATTTGAGAGGCATTTGAATTAACTGATAATTCTACCCAGCCGTATAAAGTGTTGGCACCTGCTGTTAGTTTACCGCCTAAATATTTGTTGCTTTGGTTCAAGAAATTTCCTTGTTGAATGGGAATTTGACCTAAAATTCCTGCATCAAAAATCGCATCTAAACCCAACAAGTAAGCGGTTGATGATGACCCGAAATTTGCAGCAGATGAAATGAGGTCACCATTGTTTAAGGGGGTAAGTTGAGAGGAAGAGGACGAACTTCCCATTCCTGGTGTAACAATTAAGTTCATACCCGGACTAAGATTAACAGTTGCAACCGCTCCTTCATAAGTGAATTGAATTCCTGATGTAGAAGATGAACCACTTATGTGTTGAACTAAAAAGTTCATTTCAGGGTTTGCATCGTTATTAAAATCCAAAGAATATGGTCCAGACAACGAGTCGACAATGACGTCTGGATTCACATCTGTCACAACCACTTGGGCATTCATGTTTCCATGTGCCACGATCGCACCGGCTACAGCAGTATATTGTTTTAAGCGGGTTTTATTCGTGAAAGAAAGTTTTTTCATGATTGATAATTTGTGTTAAAAATAAACATTTTTACAAGAAATAAAAAAAAAGCTAGTCCTTTAAGAAATTTTGAATGATCAAACTTTGCTCCTCTTTGTTCTCTAAAAGTTCATCAAAAGTTAAATAGAGTAAAGATAGGCTTGCTTGACTTTCAATCCACGTTTCAATTTTGTTGCGTTCTCGTTCGAAATGAGCCCATTTTTTCGTGGACAACACCCCAGGTAAAAGTTTGCCATTTTTGGTTTTGGTTTTGAAATCGCCTTCACCTTGAATGTAAAGCAATTTATACTGATAGTAATCTGGCAGAAATGACAAAGAGTGACTCGGAATGAAAATGATTTCACCTGCCAATTCCTCGAGCCATTGAACATCTAAATATAAATTTTTCGCTTGTTCAATGTGTCTTTCATGATCATAAACCTTGTATCCCATTTCTTGTAAATAAGATAGTACGGCTTCCACGTTCTGCTCCATTGCTTCCGTACAAATGATGCGCTCGCCCTTTAATCCTTCGGATAATTTCAAGGCATGTACTTTGGCCTTTTCTTCATTTTTTATGTGGTGAAAATAAATTTCATTTAGCCATTTATGCGATTTAAGGTTATTTGGCACTAATCGTACATTCACTTCGAAAGCTTGAAGTGCGTCTTCGTACAATCCTTGTCGAACTAATGCTTCTCCTAGGTGGTAGTGGGCACGATGAAAAAAGAAATCGTTTTCAATGGCAATGAGGAATTCTTCGATGGCTTCGTTCAGTTTCCCTCGCCTTAAAAAACTTAGTCCTAGTCCATGGTGCGCTCTTGCATGTGCTGGATCAATATTCAGTGCTCGAATAAATTGAATTTCAGCTTGTTCGAACCTTTTTCTTTGAAGGAAAATTTGCGCAATATTCAATGCCAACTGATAATTGTAAGGATTCTTTTCTTGAATCGCCAAAAGTTTGGGCAAAGACAAATGTGGTTTATTCATGGCAAGTAGGATTAATCCTTCTAAATACTCCAGAAACATAGGTTCTTCCATGCCTAATTTGTCATATGCGTCTTCCTTTTTTTTCTTGGCTTCATTTTGAGACTTCATGGAATTCAATACATCCATGGCTTTGCGGTATTGCCTTTTTGACAAGTAAGCAAATGCCAGGCGTTGGCCATAGCGTTGAACGTGACTCTCTGAAAAAATTCTTTCAAGGATTTCAATCGCGGGGGCAAATTTTCCCGCATGCAATAGGTTTCTTGCTATGTAGTATTCATTTTCGCGTTTCGCTTTTTCGACATGTTGAATTTTATCGTCGTCCATCGCATCTATGTAGCCAAGGTCCACCAATTGCTGCAAAGCTTCCTGTGCAGCCCAAGGATCTTCTCTTAGAATGTCATCGTGCATTCCGGAATCTCCAGGGACTTTTTCCCAACTTTCAATCCACTGAACTTCGCGTGCTTCTTCAAAACAACCGTGTAAAACTTTTCCCTCCATGTCTTTTCCAACGGCTAGGTCCATGTGGTGCAGCAGCGTCGGTGTAATGTCGAGGACACTTAAGCCTGAAATCTGACGTCCACCTGATTTAATTCCTGGTCCGGCCATGACAAAAACACCATATGGACTATGTTCCACTGCTGGACCAGAAGGTTCTTTTGGGATGTACAATGGTCGTTGGTGATCACAATGGAAACCGTGATCGGAAATCAAGAGAACGGTTGTGTTTTCTTCATCGATGAAACCCATCATTCGCGTAAGCATGCGGTCGTGAAAAAGGTAAGCTGCTTCGACCACATCTTTATAATCATCGAAATCCTTTTCTGGAATTTCTGGTCTTCGAGGTGGGAAATAACGCATGGCGATGTGCGAGAAATGATCGATGGCATCGTGGTAAACGGCCATAAAATCCCACTCCGTATGCTCCATTAAATAACACGTTGCATTATGAATGGTACCTGCATTTGCCATGTTTTTCAACACACTTGAGGTCCGTGGATCAGTACGCAAAGTTGGGTCGGTGGATAAATTTGGAATGAAGGCTTTCGCTTGCTCTAGATTAATTTGATGCGGATGAATCCGAAATTCTTTCATCATATCAACCATTGATTCCGGATGGACGGTTCCTTTCGGCATTTCCCATTCCTCATTTAATGGCTTCGTAGCAATTTGATACAAATTAGAAACCATGACACCATTTATTGGTTCCACCGGATTGCTTGGCCACCAGGTAACAACATTGCTTTTATATCCTTCTTGATTTAGGATGTTCCAAATGGCTTTCACTTTTCTAGAGGTAGAGGTCACTGGACGCAGGCTTTCTCCATCGGGTGTTGGTTCAATAAATCCTCCAATTCCGTGGGTGTCAGCTCGAAATCCAGTGGCAATGCTTGTCCACAACATGGGAGAAAGCGGTGGATCTAAGGTCTGGAGTTTTCCATAAACGCCACGTGACATCAATCGTTCAAAAGCCGGCATTTTCCCTTGTTGTATTAAAGGCATTATGACTTTCCATTCTGCTGCATCCCATCCGATGACCAGTACTTTCTTTTTTGAACTCATGATTCTTTTCTATTGCGGTAAAGTGAAGTGTCGATGACGCTTTTTAAAGATTCCAAAGGGACATTCCATTGACAAAAATCAATCAGTTTTGTTAAACTAATTTCCGGTTCTTTCATTACCTCCTGATGCTTGATTTCGATGTATGGTATGTTATTTGCATCCAAAAAGCGTTTGCTTTTTTCAACATGCATTTGGTACATGGCTTTTAGCTTTTCACGCTGAGCCTGCTGGTCTTTTCCCAGCATTTTTTCTTGCGATTGAAGCACTTCGTCCAAATCACGCAACATGAAAATCACGCGATAATTAAGCGATAAATCGATGAAAGTGACCAGTGGAGCAACTATTTTAATCGTTTTTCCATCCGCCTCTTTAAGAAAAGCATTGCTTTTAACGATTCCTTTAACCGCTTCAAATTCGAAATATCCATTGGGATTGTTTTCATCTTCTTTTCGAATCGAATCGCTTAGAATAGGTTCCTTCGCTGCTGCACATAATTGCATCATAAGCGAAGTGCCAGAACGTGGAATGCCGGTAACAAGTGTAATCACAGTTTCTTTTGATAAGGTGAATCAAAAATAACAATAATCAACTTTGAAACGAGGTGACTTAAGCGCTAAATTGTTTTTAAGATTATCTTATTTCGGTGCAAGGAGATTTCACCTTTGATTTCCAATTGTTTCAATAGCCTAGAAATCACAACCCTGGAGGAATGTAAGTCATCCGCAACTTGTTGATGCGTATGCAATATTTCTAAGGAGCCTAATAATTTTGCTTGGTCGCGAAGGTATTTTAACAAGCGTTGATCTAAATTCATGAAGGCAATGGCATCTATTGACTCCATCAATTCCATCATCCTTGTGTGGTAATTGCTAATGATATAGGTCCGCCAACTTTTGTATTGATCCATCCAGATTTCCATGAATTCAGCTGGAATCATCAGCAATAAGGATGGTTCCATTGCTGTCGCTTTGATCTGGCTATCGATTTTTTTTGTGCAACACTGCAAAGACATGGCGCAGGTGTCTCCACCTTCAATGTAATAAAGCAATAATTCCTCTCCATTTTCATTTTCCCGCGAAACCTTGATTGATCCTTCAATCACAATTGGAATTAGTTGCAAGCGATCACCTACATGCACAATGATTTCATCCGTTGTGGTTTCTCGAATCTTGGCCAGTTGTGCCATTTCTGAAATTAATGCGGGCTCAAGAACATATCCGAGCTGCGCTTGAAGCATGGCTTCTTTATCAACTAGACTTAGCATCTGCTTTGAAATGAATGAAAAAATTAGCCCAAATTATTTTAGACAAGGCAAACAAGTAGGGGGCAAGTACGATGGTGAAAAAAGTAACCAATCCAATTTGAGTCCAAGCAGAAAAGCTTGGGAACCAAAGATTACAAGAAGCCCAAACTGTCACAAAGAGTGCAACACCAAGGGCGTAAGAAACATACATTGCACCGTAGTAAAATCCTGGTTCTCTTTCGTACTTCAAATGACAGACATCGCATTCCTGTCGAACATCTCCCACGTGTTTCAAATCGTAAATAGAAGATTCGAGGAATTTCCCTTCTTGACATTGCGGACAAGTCATGTGTGTAATGCTGTATAATTTGGATCCTTTTTTCATATGTCAAACTTGATTCAACAAAAGTAAATGATTTCACGCTGCCAGATTGTAACTGATGTTACTAAAATCAAGAACTTGACGAAAATCATGTTTTGACGCATATTCATTGTGAATTTGACATGGTTTTGTGACAAAACGACATTGTTTTTTGTAGAAAACTTTCATTTTGTCATTTATTGATTGAATCGGGGTGATGGCACATTAATTGAGAATGGTCAAACATCAAAAAGTAAATTTTTTTAAGAATGGGAAAAATAATTGGAATTGACTTAGGAACAACAAACTCGTGTGTTTCAGTCATGGAAGGAAATGAGCCGGTAGTAATTGCGAATGCGGAAGGTAAAAGAACTACGCCGTCTGTGGTAGCATTTGTGGAAGGTGGAGAACGTAAAGTTGGTGATCCAGCAAAACGTCAAGCAATCACAAATCCAACAAAAACAATCTATTCAATCAAGCGTTTCATGGGATCCAGCTTTGATGAATCGAGTAAAGAAGTAGCTCGTGTTCCATATGAAGTGGTGAAAGGTGATAACAATACACCTCGCGTGAAAATAGACGACCGTTTGTACTCTCCTCAAGAAATTTCTGCAATCATCCTTCAGAAAATGAAGAAAACAGCAGAGGATTACCTTGGACAAGAAGTGACTGAAGCGGTTGTGACTGTTCCAGCATACTTTAATGATGCCCAACGTCAGGCTACAAAAGAAGCAGGTGAAATCGCTGGATTAACGATTAAAAGAATCATCAACGAACCAACTGCAGCGGCATTGGCTTACGGATTAGATAAAAAAGGAATTGATCAAAAAATCGTAGTATTCGATTTCGGTGGTGGAACGCATGACGTTTCTGTACTTGAATTAGGAGATGGCGTATTTGAAGTATTGGCAACAGACGGTGACACACACCTAGGTGGTGATGACGTAGATGAGGCAATCATTGTTTGGTTATCAGAAGAATTCAAAAAAGACGAAGGGTTAGATTTACGGAAAGATCCAATGGCTCTTCAACGTTTGAAAGAAGCAGCAGAAAAAGCAAAAATCGAATTGTCTTCGACTAATTCTACGGAAATCAACCTTCCATACATCATGCCAGTGGATGGCGTTCCAAAACACTTAGTGAGAACGTTACAGCGCGCAAAATTTGAGCAATTGATCTCTGAAAT